>JANYDG010000097.1 GCA_025359885.1 Acidobacteriota bacterium | reverse complement strand
TTTGCACGACGGCGGCCCAGGCTCCGGCGACGACGGTGAGGGTGGCGAGGATGAGGAGCGGGGTTCGGACCTGGGCGAGTTCGTGGCCGAAGATGGGAAGTGCGAGTCGGAGGAGGCCGTAGACGCCCATTTTGGACATGGCTCCGGTGAGCAGCATGGTGACGGGCGTGGGGGCTTTGGAGTACGTGGCGGGAAGCCAGGTGTGAAAGGGCATGAGCGGGACCTTGACGGCGAAGCCGAGCAGGACGGCGAGGGCCAGCCAGAGGCTGATGGGGCCGAGATGGGCCTGGATGGCTGGGGTGAGCGAGCCGTCGGCGGCCATCTGCGCGAGAATCTCGAAATCCATGCTGCCAGTAGCGATGAAGAGGGCGAGGAAGGCGAGCAGGAGCGCGACCGAGCCGACCATGGTGTAGACGAAAAACTGGGTAGCGGCGGGGCCTCTGCCTTTTGCTCCCCAGAGCTTGATGAGGAAGAAAGCGGGGATGAGGGAGAGCTCCCAGAAGAGGAACCAGTGGAAGAAGTTGAGCGCGGTAAAGGTGCCGAAGAGGCCGGACTGGAGCAGCAGGATGAGAGCGAAGTGGAGGCCGGGCTGCTGGGTGACCTTTCGTGAGGCGGCAACGGCCATAAGCGTGACAATGGCCGAGAGCAGGAGCATGAGCGCGCCGAGGCCGTCTACGCCGAGGTGATATTCAATGCCGAGGGCGGGGACCCAGTCGGCACGTTCGACGAAGCTCATGGCACCGGTGGAACTGAGGCTGAACCAGACCCAGGCGGAGAGCAGGAGAGTCGAGATGGCCGCGACGAGGGCGATGCCACGCGCAATGCTGGCCCGATTGCCTGCCAGCAGGGCGGCTGCACCGGCGACTGCGGGCACGGCGGTAAGGATGGTGAGAACGGGCATCATAGCCGCACCTGCCCGAGCGATGCGCCGATGGCCAAGGCCAATCCGGCGAGTACGAGGAGGCCTACGAGCATGGAGCGGAGGTAGCCGGGTGTGCGGCCGGACTGGAGCCAGGCGAGAACGCCGCCGGTGGTTACGAGTTCTTCGCAGCCCTTGTCGAAGCCGCCGTCAATCCATTGTGAGTCGACTGATTTGTTGAACCAGCCAAGGCCGGTAAAGCTTGCGGAGACGGCGGAGACGATGCCGCCCCAGAGGCGGCGATCGAGGAAGTCGGCGAGCCAGGCGAGGGCCGCGTACCAGCGGATGACGGTGGCGGCGTAGAGCTCATCCCAGAAGAGACGCCCGGCCAGCCATGAGTAGAGGACGGGTGCGGCAGATTGGAGGGGGTCGGGCTGATGGCTGTCCTTGGCGGGCCTGGCTCCGTAGAGCGCCCAGCCGAGGCCGAGGCCGACGAAAACCAGCAGGGTGGCGAAACCCATGAGCGGGATCAGGCCGGGTTCGCTGAAGCCAGACCATTCAAAGACGAGTGGCTTGCTCTCGATAAAGCTGGTAAACCAGGGCCAGGCCGGAGTGCCGAGAATGCCGAGACCGACGGCGAAGACGGCGAGGATGGCAAGTGGGACTGTCATCACACGCGGGCTTTCGTGGGGGTGGGCGTGTCCGCGATAGCTGCCGAAGAAGACCTGGGCGACCTGGCGGGTCATGTAGAAAGCGGTCAAGAGGGCTCCGATGATGAGCAGGACGAAGGGGCCCTTGCTGATGGGCCAGGCAAATGCGGCACCGACGATGGCGTCCTTGCTCCAGAAGCCGGAGAAGACGATGGGGAAGCCGCTCAGGGCGAGCATGCCGACTGAGTAGGTGAGGAAGGTGGCGGGCATGGCTTTGCGGAGGCCGCCCATGTGGCGGATATCCTGTTCTTCGTGGCAGCCGTGGATGACGGAGCCAGCGCCCAGGAAGAGGAGCGCCTTGAAGAAGGCGTGGGTGATGAGGTGGAACATGCCGATGGCGACTCCGCCGGTGGCGAGGCCGACCATCATGTATCCCAACTGCGAGACGGTGGAGTAGGCGAGGATGCGCTTGATATCGTTTTGCGCAACGGCGACGAGTGCGCCAAAGAGGGCGGTCAAAGCGCCGATCCAGGCGACTACCGTAAGGGCAATCGTAGTCGAGCCGGGGGTGGCACCGGCAGACATCAGCGGATAGACGCGGGCGACGAGATAAACGCCGGCAGCGACCATGGTGGCGGCGTGGATGAGGGCGGAGACGGGGGTGGGGCCTTCCATGGCGTCGGGGAGCCAGACGTGGAGGGGGAGCTGGCCGCTTTTGCCGGCGGCTCCGGCGAAGATGAGCAGGCCGATGGCGGTGGCGGCGGTGAGGCCCAGTGCAGCGTGCTGGCTGAGGAGGGTGGCGAGTGCTGCGGGCTCAATGGCTCCTGCGCCGTTGTTGTAGAAGAGCAGTGTGCCGGTCTGGGAGAAGAGCCAGACGATGCCGAGCAGGAAGAAGATGTCTCCGACGCGGGTGGTGAGGAAGGCCTTCTTTGCCGCTGCGGCTGCCGAGGGCTTTTGATACCAGAAACTGATCAACAGATACGAGGTGAGGCCGACGATCTCCCAGCACATGAAGAGCAGCAGGAGGTTATTGGCGATGAGGACGCCGAGCATGGCTCCGGCGAAGAGGGAGAGGAAGCAGAAGAAGCGCGTGAAGTTTTCATCATGCGCCATGTAGCCGGTGGAGTAGATGAAGATGAGCAAGCCGACGAAGGTGACCATGACCAGCATCACGGCGGCGAGGGGGTCGAGTACCCAGCCTAGCTGGAAGTGGGTCGCACCGATTTCAAACCAGGTGAAGTTGACGACCGAGCGGGTGGCGGCACCGCTTGACCATGCGGAGAGGACGTGGGCGAAGGCAGAAATTGCGAGAAGAAGGGAGATTCCGAGTCCGCCGATGGCCAGAGATGCTGATGCTTTGCGCTGGGGCTGCCTGAGGAGCGCGATGAGCCCGGCGGACCCCATGGGGATGGCGGGAATGAGCCACAGGTTTTGGACAATCCAAACATTCGCGTTCATTGCTGGCTTATCCCTTCATCCGCGTCATGGTATCGAGGTCGGTGGTTTTGCTGTGGCGGTGGTAGGCGATGACGAGGCCGAGGCCCACAGCTGCTTCGGCGGCGGCTACGGCTATCGAGAAGATGGCGAACATCATGCCGGTGAGAGCCTCAGGGTGCGGGCCAAAGCGCCAGAAGGCGATGAGATTGAGATTGGCGGCGTTGAGCATGAGTTCGATGCCGATGAGAACGAGGATAGCGTTGCGGCGGGTGAGCGCGATGGCGAGGCCGATCGAGAAGACCAGTGCGGCAACGATGAGGAATCCGGCGAGCGGGGTCATTGGGCGCCTGCCTTTCCGGCGCTGGGCGATTTGGCCGATTTGGCCTCGGGCATGGCGACGATGACGGCACCGATGAGGGCTACGGTGAGCAGGATGGCGACGATTTCGAGCGGCAGAACGTAGGTGGTCATGAGGGCTACGCCGATTCCCTGCACGGTCACTGCTGGCGCTGCGCTGGCTGCGGAAGCGGGCAGGCTGAGGGTGACGGCCCAGGCGAGCAGGGCGAAGGTGGCGGCAGCGAGGACCAGGCCGAGCAACCAGTTTGACGAGAAGCTGCGGTACTCCGGCATGCCCGCGCCACGGGTGAGCAGGATGGCGAAGACGACGAGAATCGCGACGGCACCGATGTAGACCAGCATCTGGACAAAGCCGACGAACTGGGCGTCGAGATTCAAGTAGAGCAGCGCGAGGCCGGCGAAGGTGATGGTGAGCGAGAGGGCGCAGTGGACCAGGTTGCGGAGCAGCGCGGCTGCTACGGCTCCAGCGATGGTGAGCGCGGCGAGGATGAGGAAC
Source organism: Acidobacteriota bacterium (assembly GCA_025359885.1). GTDB lineage: Bacteria > Acidobacteriota > Terriglobia > Terriglobales > Acidobacteriaceae > Acidicapsa. Next base: position 26,573 of record JANYDG010000097.1, on the reverse strand, counting down.
GGAAGGGTGAGGCCGAAGAGGGTCGGAATCATTGCGGCCTCCTTGCTTTCGAGCTATTCAGCATAGCGATAGCTCCTTGGGCCGAGTTTTTGATGGCGCATGAGGACGCGCCCGAGCAGGACGTAGGCGGCGAGGAGGACTGCGCTGCAGACAAGCCAGCGCGTCACTCCCCCAAACGGGCCTTCGCCCATGAAGCGCCAGGCACCAGCGACGACGAGATTGAGCAGCGTCATGGGGAGCATGAACTTCCAGGCGAAGTTCATCAGCTGGTCTTGACGGAGTCGAGGAAGGGTGCCGCGCAGCCAGATGAAGAGAGCGATTGCGCCGAGCAGCTTCAAGAAGAACCAGCCCCAGGAGGGTACGAAGCCGAGGAACGAGAAAGGCGCGCCCCATCCCCCGAGAAAGAGGGTGATGGCGAAGCCGGCGATTGAAAACATGCCGAGGTATTCGCCGAGGAAGAAGAGGGCGAATTTGAAGCCGGAGTATTCGGTGAAGTAGCCGGCGACGAGTTCGGATTCGCCTTCGGGAAGATCGAAGGGCGAGCGATTGGTCTCAGCGAGCGCGGCGATGACGAAGAGGACGAAGCCCGCGAATCCCCAGGGGGTGAAGACGTACCAGTGGGGTAGGAAGCCGGTGAAGCCGCCCTGGGCCTCGACAATTTTTACGGTCGAGAGGGAGCCGGTCATCATGACGATAACGGTGGCGGAGAGCAGCAGGGGGACTTCATAGCTGATCATCTGGGCAACGGCGCGCATGGCACCGAGCAGCGAGTATTTGTTGCGACTTGACCAGCCGGCCATGAAGACTGAGAGTTCGGTGGACGCGCCGATGGCGAAGAAAAAGAGCAGGCCCGCATCCATATTGGCGAGGACCATGTTGCGGCCGATGGGCAGGACGGCAAAGCCCAGAAAGACCGCGACAACCAGGACGACGGGGGCGAGGAAATGCACCAGACCGTCGGCGGTGAAGGGGACAATGTCTTCCTTGGTGAGGGACTTGATGCCGTCGGCGACGGGCTGCAGAATGCCCAGCGGGCCGACGCGGTTGGGGCCGAGGCGATTCTGGATGCGGCCGAGGCCTTTGCGTTCGAGGACGGTGGTGACCGCGAAGATGGCGGGAAATGAAGCGACGATGCCAACGACGGCAAGGACCGTTGCGACGAAGGGTTGCAGCCAGACTGGGAACAATCCCGCGACCCAATGCTGGAGGAGGACGAAAACCTGATCGAGTTGAGAAGGGAGGCTCACGCGGTGGGCTCCTTGACTGAAACAGGGGCTGGAGCTGGAGCCGGAGTGGGCTTGGGCGCTGCTGCCGCAGCCGCTGCTTTAAGGGCTGCAGCTTCGGCGGCGGCCTTGGCTTTGGCCTCGGATTTAGCTTTTTCTTCGGCGAGGCGGGCATCGACTTCGGCGGCCTCGGTGGGGTGAATCTTGTGGTAGTGCTGATTGGACCGGGCGAGCTGGTCGCGGTCGTAGAGCAGGCCGCCGAAGCGGTCGGTGGTGCTCAATTCAAACTCGGTGTCCATCTTGATGGCTTCAAAGGGGCAGACCTCGACGCAGATCTGGCAGCTCATGCAGACGGAGATGTCGATATCGAAGCGGGCCGGGTAAATCTGCGGCTTGCCGACGTAATCGGGCTTTTTGTCGGTGGATTTGACGATGTAGATGCACTTGGGCGGGCACTCTTTTTCGCAGATCTGGCAGGCGACGCAGCGCAGGCCGGCCATTTTGTCTTCACCGTCGTAAACGAGGAACGGAAAGTCGCGGGTGTTTTCGATGACAGGGGCGCGCTCTTCCGGGTATTGGATGGTGGTGAGCCGGTCTTTGGAGACGAAGCTGGCAGCGAAATTCTTCGCCGTTTCGCCGAGCCCCTTGAGAATGCCTTCGCCTAACATTAGCGGTCCACCTCGCCAAGAACGATATCGACACTGCCGAAGATGAGCACCACATCGGCGACGTTCTGACCGAGGCACATGTCTTCGAGAATGGTGAGGTTGATGAGCGACGGGGGGCGGACACGGTAGCGATAAGGGTTGCCCGAGCCATCGCTGATGAGGTAGAAGCCTAGTTCGCCTTTGGGGGCCTCGATGCGGCCGTAGGCCTCACCGGGCTTGGGACGGAAGCCGCGGATTTTTGATTTGGGGTCCATGATGGGGCCAGCGGGGATGTCTTTGATGGCCTGATGGAGGATGGTGACGGACTCGCGCATCTCAAGGATGCGAATCATGTAGCGGTCAAAAATGTCGCCGTGGTCGCCGAGCGGGACGCGGAATTTGAAGCGGTCGTAGATGCCGTAGTGATCTACTTTGCGCAGGTCGTAGTTGACTCCGGTTGCGCGCAGCATGGGCCCGGTGACGCCGGCATTGATGGCGAGATCCGGCTTGAGAACGCCCATGCCCTGCGTGCGGGCCATGAGGATTTCATTGCCGGTGAGCAGCGCTTCAATTTCGTCAATGAATCCGGGCAGGCCGTCGACGATGGTCTGGGCCTTGGCCAGCCAGCCGGTGGGCAGCTCGACGCGGCAGCCGCCAAACCGCATGTAGTTGCACATCATGCGGGAGCCGGTGAGCTCTTCGAAGAGATCGAGAATCTTTTCGCGCTCGCGGAAAGCGTACATGAGGGGCGTACCGCTGGCGCCCATCTCCTGCATCAGGAAGCCGATGGAGCTGGCGTGATTTTGAATGCGGGTGAGCTCGGCGGTGATGACGCGGATGTACTCGGCGCGCTCGGGGACTTCGATACCGGCAAGCTTTTCGACAGCGAGGGCGTAGGCCCAGTTGTTGGTGAGGGAGCAGAAGTAGTCGAGGCGGTCGGTGTAGGGCATGGCCGCGAGGTAGCTGGCCTTTTCTGCGATCTTTTCGTGGTTGCGATGCAGGTAGCCGAAGACCGGCTTGAGGCGGATGACGCGCTCGCCGTCGAGGGCTACGTCCATGCGGAAAACGCCGTGGGTGGAGGGGTGATGCGGCCCCATGGCCACTTCGAGGAGCTCGTCGCCTTCTTCAATAATGTCAACGACGGGGGGGCGGTAGACCTTCATTTCAGCAGTAGAGCTATGGCTCATGCGGTCACCCCGGTGGGCTTGCTTTGCTGCTCGGCGCGTTTGAGGACTTCATCGTGGGGCGTGGGCTCGTACTCGTAGTCATCGGGATCGACGTAGTCACGGCGCATGGGGTGATCTTCAAACTCGTCCCACATGAGGATGCGACGCAGGTCTGGGTGGCCGGTAAACACGATGCCGAAGAGATCGAAGACTTCGCGTTCCTGGAATTCTGCGGCGCGCCAGACGAAGGTGAGCGAGGGCAACTGGACCTGGTCGGTGCGATTGATTGTCCGCATGCGGAGAACGACCGGGCCGGCGATCGCTTCGTGGGCGCGCTTGATGGAGTAAAGGTGATAGACAGATTCAAGATAGCCGGGCTCGATACGCTTGATGGTCTCTTCTACGATCTTCTCTTCCCCATCGACGAGTTGGGTGACTTTGACCTTTTCGGTAATCTCCTTGTCGGGCCAATCGACGCCGGTGACGTTGGAGCAGTAGTCGAGGGCGAGTTCATCGCTTTCGCGGAGGAAGCTGGCGACGGCAAAGGCATCGGCCGGGGCCACGCGCAGAGAGTGCTGCGCGCAGGGGCTGGGGTTGAGCACCAGTTCCACATTTGCCGCGGGCAGGGCTGCGTGAATCAGCGCCAGGATTTCTTCAGTGGATTTCATCCGCAGTTTTCTCCGGAGGCGACGGGCGCGGGCAGGGGCCAGACGAGGCGGTTGGCGGGCGGTTCAAGATCATGGGCCCCCTGGGTGGGAACGGGAAATTCGCTCATGGCCGCAGCGTCGAGGTGGCGGGGGCGCTCAGTGCCGGTGAGGGGCTGGGCGTCGATTTTTGCCTGGAGGGTCATGAAGGCGTGAATCAGCGCTTCGGGGCGGGGCGGGCAGCCGGGGATGTGGACATCGACGGGGATATAGCGGTCAATGCCTTTGAGCACGTTGTAGCCCTGCTTGAACGGGCCGCCGGAGATGGCGCAGGCACCCATGGCGATGACGTAGCGGGGCTCGGCCATCTGGTTGTAGAGGCGGACGACCTGCGGAGCCATTTTCTTGGTGATGGTGCCGGAAATGATCATCAGGTCGGCCTGGCGCGGGGAGGGGCGGAAGACCTCAGCGCCGAAGCGGGCGAGGTCATAGCGGGCCATGGTGGTGGCGATCATTTCAATGGCGCAGCAGGCGAGGCCAAACTGGAGGGGCCAGACGGAATTCTTGCGTCCCCAGTTGTAAATCTCGTTCACGGTTGTGACGAAGACGCCCTGCTTGCCGAGTTCAATCTTGAGTTTGTCTTCGACTGCCATCCGGATTCCCTTCCCTCGATTGCAACGTTTACGCCCAGGTCAAAACGCCCTTGGCCCAGGCCCATGCCAGACCCTCGGCGAGCAGCAGAACAAAGACCAGCATGGCGACGCATGCGCTGATTCCTAACCCGGTGAAGGCCACTGCGAAGGGCACCAGGAAGACCGCTTCCACATCAAAGATGAGGAAGATAATTGCGTACAGGTAGTATGCGGACCGAAATTGCACCCAGGCATCGCCTTTGGACTCTAGCCCGCACTCATAGATCGCATTTTTGATTGCGTTCGGCTTTGCTGGAGAAACCAGCTTTGCCCACGCCACTGCAAGTCCGAGGGGCGCAAGCCCGAAGCCCAGCGCTGCGAGAAACAAAATCGCTAATGAAAAGTATGGACTCGAAGCCATGGTTTTTTGCCGCGAAACTGCTACACCCTTACGGTAGCAGCTAACCCGCGGTAGTGGGCAACTGTTGCAGTCCCACATCGCAAACCAGGCCCGATTTATTGCGGCTCGCGGTACTGAAATCGACGCTCACTGCGGCGCTGCATTCAGAATCCTCGAACGCTGCGCGGGGTAATTTGGCAGCATCAAACTGAAGCCGGGCATGCGTGCCGGCGAGTGAGTTCTCCATCTTTGGGTGGATGACAGGGAACGCAGTGGGCCTGCTATTGTTCGGATTGTAGATTTGTGCGGAAGGCACCTCAGGCGATCTTCGTGCGGTCGCGTGTTACCGGGTGTTTTGCCGCCAGCCGACGATGGAGATCCCTTTGAAACGTGCAGCACCCCAGCCTATGGCAATGCCCTGCGGACCGGTCACAGCATTTTCGTTGAAGGCCACCGCAAGGGTCGCTGTGGCCGCGACGGTGCTGCTTTGCGGATTTGCTCTCAATGGCTCGGTGTATGCGGGGTCTGGACAGCAGACGACGCCGGCTGCCGCAGTGCCACCAGCGGTACCCCAGCAACCACCGACCGCGCTGGGAGAGGGTAATTTTGGACCGACGCCGGGAAGCGCACCTGCCGCCGCCGGTGAAGCGCCAGAAGCGGCGCCCTGGGCAGTGGTGCCGCCGTCGGAGTATCACAAGCACATCGCTTCGCGGTACAACTACGCCTTTGGCAAGGAAACGCCTTTTTTACCCTCCAATGCCAACACGGCCAATGGGCAGTTTCTGAGCCCCAAGAGCGTGCTCACAGCGCAATACTGCGGCCATTGCCACCAGGAGAGTCTGCATCAGTGGCGTCAATCGGCACACTCCAACAGCTTCCGGTCCCCGTGGTATGTAAAGAATGTCAACAATCTGATTGAAGAAAAGGGCGTTCAATTCTCCCGCCATTGCGAGAGCTGCCACAACCCGGTCGCGCTGCTTTCGGGCGACCTTTCGCAGGGCATGCCGCGCAAACGCCCGTTTGACGATGAGGGCATCACCTGCTCGGTGTGCCATTCGATTGCATCGACGACGACGATGGGTACGGGGAGTTACGTGCTCGATACGCCTGCGGTGATGGTGGATGAGAGCGGCAAGAGGATTGCTGGAACAGTACCGGACGCTGAAATTCTGGCGCATCTGGACCGTCATTCGAAGGCGGTGATGAACCCTATCCTGCATACGTCTGAATTCTGCGCGGCGTGTCACAAGGCAGCGATTCCGAGGACGCTCGATGACTACAAGTGGCTGCGGGCGATGACTCCCTACGATGAATGGCAGCAGGCCAGCTTTACCAAGCAATCGCCGCTTCCCTTTTACCGCAAGGATGTTGTCTCAACCTGCCAGACGTGCCATATGAAGGCAGAGCCGCTGTCGGCCACTTCGTCAGACTACGGCGCAAAGGATAACAAACTGGTCAGTCATCGCTGGCTGGGGGCCAATACGCTGATTCCGCAGTACTTCAAATTTGACGAGCAGGCGGAGAAGACATTGGCGTTTCTGCGCAACGGCGTGCTGAGCGTGGATATTTTCGCGCTGGAAAAGGAAAATGCCGCGAGTCCCGATGCGGGGCTGGTTGCACCGCTGGGCCTGAGCAGCTTTTCGCTGGCTGCGGGTGAAGCGCTGACGGCTGATGTGGTCATTCAGAACAAGGGCGCTGCTCACTCCCATGTGCCTGAGCAACGCGACTTTTATGAGTCGTGGGTGAACTTTATCGTCAAGGATTCCAGCGGCAAGACGATCAGCGAGAGCGGATTTCTGCAGCCGGACGGTTACCTGGACCCCTCGGCGCACTCATTTACCAATCGGATCATCAATAACAAGGGCGAATTTAACGACATTCACCAGATCTGGCACAACCGTGTGCTGGCTTACAACAATACGATTCAGTCGGGTCGGAGCCAGTTGGTGCGCTACAGATTCCGCATTCCAAAGGAACTTCAGGGCTCGTTCAGCGTGACGGCCACGGTAAAGTACCGTCGTTTCAACCAGCATTTCATTGACTACGCATTGAACCAGAAGCACTACCCGGAACCAGTGGTGGAGATGGCCAGCCAGACCCGTGCCTTTACCCTCGGCGAAAATTTGCCGGTGAAGCCGGGCGCAGACGAAAACAAGGAGTGGATGCGCTGGAACAACTACGGCATTGGCCTGCTCGATGCGCAGCAGTATTCCGCATCGGTTCACGCCTTTGAGCGGGTTGCTGTGCTGCGACCAGACTACGCGGATGCGTTTACCAATATGGCTGTTGTGCAGATTCTCTGGGAGAAATATGACGACGCGCGGCCGAATCTGGCAAAGGCACTTGCGCTGCTGCCTGGTGACCCGCGAGCGCTTTACTACCGGGCGCTGGTGGAACGCAATGCCGGCCAGGTGAAGGATGCGATTGCCGACCTTGAGGCAGTGCTGGTGCAATATCCGCGTTCGCGTGACGCCTTGCGCGAACTTGGGTTTAGCTACTACCAGCAGCACAACTACCCCAAGGCGCGGGATTTCTACCAGCAGTTGCAGGGTGTTGACCCGGACGATCTTGCAGCGCACTACAATCTGGCGATTCTTTATCGCCGGCTTGGCGAGAAGGAAAAAGGCAGCCAGGAGGCCGCGCGTTTTGCCGACCAGAAGGACGACCCGACGGCGTCGGTGTATGCGCTGGAGTTCCTGCGCAAGCATCCTGAGGTCGCGAACGAAAGCGTCGTCTGGCATGCGCACGATATCACCGGTGATCCGGTGAAACACTCCGACAAGATTGATTACACCTACATGTCGGGTGGCGGCGAATAGATCATGTTTTACGTCATCCCATGGATGTGCCGGGCGTCAAGGCATTCCCTCGCCGGTCCGGTACACTTGAATCTTAGGTCTCATGAGAAATCTCCCCCGGTTATTTGCCGCCATCCTTGTGTTCTTGCTCCTCGCCAATGCAGCTTTTGCCCTCTCAACGAAGGACAAGGAGAGGGTGGGCGCTGTTCTGTTTCGCGACAAGGGTTGCACTTATTGTCATGGAGCCTCGGCGCAGGGCACGGCCAAAGGCCCTTCGCTGGCCAATATTCGCAAGCTTTTGAAGGCACCGCAGATCGTCGACCAGATTGAAAACGGTGGACGGAAGATGCCCAGCTTCAGCGATTCGCTTTCGCGGGATGAGGTAGACCAACTGGTCCACTACCTGCGCGCCAAACACCGGCCGATTCCGCCCCCGTTGGTGGTGGCTGCGCCTCAATCGTCTGCGGTGAGCAATCCTGAACAGTAGGTCGAGAGCAGAATTGCGAGACTGTCTCCAGTGCCGATTCCCCCGGCGCTGCCAATTTCAAGACAATGGAGAGTCTCATGCTTTGGACGATATTTGTAATTCTGCTTGTGTTGTGGCTGCTCGGCTTTTCGCTGCACATTGCCGGCGGGCTGATTCATCTGATCCTTGTGGTCGCCGTAATTGTACTGATCTATAACCTGATTACTGGACGAAGAGCGATATAGAAACGCGGCGTTGTCGCTCTCATCGGGATTGCGAATCTGGTAGAAACGGCAACGCACTTTTCTCTGTTTTGAGCATTTTCAGGAATACTGTGGAGTATTTAGCTTTCGCTGGGATGGATTTTTCTTGACGAAAAAGCCAGTCGGCGATGCGACGTGCGTTTATACCATTCCTGAAAATGCTTTAGTGGCTCTCTAAAGCGCCGCAGGACCGGCGCACTACGAGCCTGGTGGGCAGCATGATCTCTCTGGTAGGCAGGTCAGGATACTCCAGCCTCTCCAGCATGGTCGCCATCGCAATTGCGCCAATCGCAGCGCAGTTCTGGTGCATGGTCGTCAGCGGAACAGGCAACAGGTTGGCATAGCGGACGTCATCGATTCCCACGATCCTGATTTCCTCTGGAATGCGCCTGCCGAGAGCGAGCAGCGACTGCATCAGCCGTGCTGCCGTCACGTCGTTGGCGCAGACGATACCGTCGGGTCGAGCAGAATCGAGGGCCATTCTGACATAGGTCAGGTCCTGAGGGTTACCGCGCCAAACCGGTTCCGATGCGGGAGCGATGGCGTGTCGGCGCAAGGCCTCGAAGAATCCTGTAATCCGGGCATCCACCGTATTGGCGGAATTAGCCTCAGCGAAAAAGATGAAGCGCTCAGCGCCTGAACGAATCAGATGCTCGGTAATCTGATACCCGGTGCGGCGGTTGTCGATTCCGACGAGATCATGATGGGAGCGCTCCGGATAGGGGAGATAGCAACGGTCGAGCAGCACGGTGGGGATCTTTGCCCGTTCAAGGGCTCGCATGATGCGCCGGTTCGCCACATCTTTTTCAGGGATGAATTCGAGCGGCGCAAAGAAGACGCCTGAGACCTTTTGAGCGATGAAGTTTTGCCCCATTTGCTCAGCCGCTTTTGCCGTGTCTTCGCGTGGCTCTGTTGCGTCTGGGCCGCTTGCATTGGAAGCGCCCAGACCCGAGGCATTACCCCAAACGAGAGTGTCTGGCCTGGAGAAGGGCGACCGCATCATGCCGTGGCAGATCGGTTCAAAAATCTCTGTAAGGCCGAGCTCCGGAATCAGGAGTCCAAATCGATGGCCCTCGCTTTGCTGCCTGGCCTGGACGTGGGTGCCAGCGCCTGGCCGTCGATTGACGAGATTCATTCGCTGCAGCTCAAGTACCGCTTTGGCGACGGTGATCCGGGAAGCGAGGAACATCGCGCCTAGTTCCGCTTCGCTGGGCAGACGGTCGCCAGGCTTGTACACGCCGGAAAGGATGCTGCTGTGCAGGTAGTCAAAGACGACCTGATGTTTGGGGATTTTTTGCGACGATTCTCGATTTGCCGCAGCATCTGCGATCAACCCGGTCTTGCGCTGTTTCACCATGGACCGATCCTGGACTTTCCCGAAGTTCTGAGGACTTTGCGCCTTGCGTGCGGCACGCGCCAGAGCATAAGTTCCGCAGCACAAATTGTAATGCAGATCGATCAAAATCTGCTGATTTATGTCACTGATTGTATTGACAATCATTTTGTCAGCAGCGGGGAGAAGTACGCCGATCCAATCCACGCAGGCATCTCAGGTAGAGTTGAGTTGCATCCCAGATGAGGAGCTTTTCAAATCATGGAAAAACGTCTTTTTGGCAATACAGGAATTTCTGTCGCACGACTTGGCCTGGGCTGCATGGGTATGTCGGATTTCTATGGCCCGCGCAACCATGCAGAGTCGATCGCAACCATCCATCGTGCGCTGGAAATGGGGGTCAATTTCCTTGATACAGCCGACATGTACGGCGTGGGCCGGAATGAGGAACTGGTGGGAGAAGCAATCGAAGGCCGCCGGGAAGAGGTTTTTCTCGCCACCAAGTTTGGCAGTGTGCGTGGGCCCAATGGCGAATTTCTGGGTGTCAATGGGAGACCGGAGTATGTTCGCCGGGCTTGCGAATCGAGTCTCAAGCGCCTCAAGGTGGACGTGATTGACCTTTATTATCAGCATCGGGTCGACGCTGCGACGCCGATTGAAGACACCGTCGGAGCGATGGCGGGCCTTGTCAACGAGGGCAAAGTCCGCTTCCTCGGGCTGTCAGAGGCAGGTCCTGCGACGATTCGACGCGCCTTTCGAACGCACCCGATTGCGGCGCTGCAGACTGAGTATTCCCTATGGACCCGCGATCCGGAGGCGGAAATCCTGCAGGTGACGCGTGAGCTGGGCATGGCTTTTGTGCCGTACAGCCCCCTGGGGCGGGGATTTTTGACGGGCCAGTTTCGGACGATCGATGACTTTGACAAGACTGATTGGCGACGGAATTCGCCGCGCTTTCAGGGTGAGAACTTCCAGCTGAACCTCGAACTGGTGAAGGCCGTTGAATCGATGGCGACTGCCAAAGGCTGCAAAGCCTCTCAACTCGCGTTGGCATGGCTGCTGGCGCAGGGAAACGACATTTTTCCGATCCCCGGCACCAAACGGGTTGGTTTTGTGGAAGAAAACGCAGGGGCGCTTGCCGTGAATCTGACCAGCGAGGAACTGGCCAAGATCAATGGCGCCTTCCCACTGGATGCTGCTTGGGGCCAGCGTTACCCAGAGGCCGCGATGCAGGCAATTGATAGATAAGACGGGTGTTGTGAGCAACAGAGGGGGAGTTTGAAGGCCGCAATGACGAGCTGATCTCGCTTTCAGCCTTCAATTTCCGAGGTAATTCGTGCGATGGTTTCAGGGTCGATGGGCGGCATTGCCCCGGACTGGGATGCGACGAAACTGCCCCAGCGATTGCCGCCTTCGTTGAGGAGACTGAGCGGGGCGCCACGCAGCAGGTAGTGGGTCATGGCGGCAGTAAAGGCGTCGCCGGCGCCGATGGTGTCGGCGACCTTGATGGAAATGCCGGGATGCCGGTGCCATTCTGACCGGCCTACGAGCAGGCTGCCTTCACCGCCGCAAGTAATCGCAATCAGGGTCAGATTCGAAAATTCCGTGAGAAGCTGGTCCGCACCAGAGCGCAGCGAATTGGCCGCAGGAAGACCCAGCAGTTCCAACACCAGCGGAACCTCGACATCGTTCATCTTCATCACAGTGGCGAGCGCGAGAGACTCCCGAACGATTTCAGGCGTGTAGAAGGGCGCTCGCAGATTGACATCGAAGATTCGTTTGCAGTCCGGGCGGGTCGCCTGGAGCAGGGCATGAATCGTCTGCCTGGACTGCTCATGTCTTTGGCCCAGGCTGCCAAAACACACGGCATCTGCGGTACGGGCAGCGGCCAGCCAGCTCTGAGTCAACTCAAAGAAATCCCAGGCGACGGGCTGATGAATGGTGTAGCTCGGCTGGCCGTCGTGTAACTGCACGGTCACACGGCCCGTCTCATGCTGAGCATCGACCTGCAAATGGCTGCAATCGACGGGAAATGGTTTCAAGACGCCGAGGGCCTGTTGCCCGAGTGAGTCTTTACCGATTCGGCTGATGACCGTCGCATGGTTCCCCAGACGGGCAGCCATGACGCTGTAGTTTGCCGGAGCGCCGCCCAGTTGCGGCCCCTGCGGCAACATATCCCAAAGCAGTTCGCCAATTCCCAGAATGGTATACACAAACGCCCTCACAAATTAAGCCTGATTGCGGCAGTTCAACCAACGCCCAGACGATTGTATGTCCTGCACCAATGTTTCCGGTAGAGGATGATTTTTTGCCTTCCGCAGGAGGTGGCCGCGAACGTCTCTTCTTCTCTGGTCAGCGGGGCGCGTGTGGTGCGACCTGTCGTCATTTTGGTTCAAAGCAGTGATAAATTAAGCGCTTCCTGGTGCAAAGTGGCGCGATGTTGGTGACACATGCATCCAGTTCACGATACCCTTGAGGCTAGACAAGAGAGGTTCTTTAACCATGCCCATCCAGCCTACGGAAAAGATCTGGCGCAATGGCCAACTGATTCCCTGGGAACAGGCGAATATCCATGTGATGAGCCACGTGATTCATTACGGCTCGAGTGTATTTGAAGGTATACGTTGCTACGGTCAGCCCTCTGGAGCGGCAGTTTTTCGGCTTCCGGAGCACATGCAGCGCCTGCTGGACTCAGGCAAGATCTATCGGATGGTCCTTCCCTACTCTCTGGACGAGCTTTGCGCCGCGGTGGTGGATGTGATCGAAGCCAACGGTGTTGCTCCGTGCTACATTCGCCCGATCGCCTTGCGCGGCTACGGCGAAATTGGCGTGAGCCCAGTCGGCTCGCCCATTGATGTGTACATTGCCAACTTTCCATGGGGCAAGTACGTCAGTGGCGGTTCGCATGGCGCAGACGTCTGCATCAGCAGCTGGAATCGTCTGGCTCCGAACACCATGCCTGCCCTGGCCAAGGCTGGAGCCAACTACATGAATTCGCAGCTGATCCGCATGGAGGCCGACATTAATGGCTATGCGGAGGGAATCGCTCTTGATGTGAATGGACTGGTTTCAGAGGGCTCGGGCGAGAATGTGTTTGTGGTACGGAATGGCGTTTTGTACACGCCGCCGCTGGCTAACTCGGCGCTCTCGGGCATTACACGGGATTCTGTGTTGACGATTGCACGGCACCTGGGCATGGCTGTCATTGAGCAATCGATGCCTCGCGAGATGCTTTACATCGCCGATGAGGTGTTTTTTTCTGGCACAGCCGCCGAGGTTGCGCCGATACGCTCGATTGACCGGATTGTGATTGGCGATGGCACCCCGGGGCCGATCACCAGGCAGATCGCGGATGAGTTCTTTGGCATCGCCAACGGCCTCAAGCCCGACCGATTCGGCTGGCTTACCCCGGTCAAGGTGGATGTAGCCGTTCCTGTGACGGTTTGAAGCAACCCTTGCCGGAGATGCCGTTGCTCTGAAAGGAGTCATGGTCTCTTCGGCAATGAGCATCGAATGAAGTTCTATCTCACTACGGCTCAGCCGCTTAACCTGTCAATGGGCGTCTGCCCATGACCGTGCAGGAACCATTCCAGCGGGGGCGTATGCGATTACGGAATCGTTGTTTCTGGTGGGTGCTGCTGGTTGCATTCTGTACCTGCACGCAAATTTTGCACGCCAATCCTGCCAGAAAACTGGAACGGGGACGACATCTGACAGCTCAATCGCTGCGAGCCATCCTCGCACGGCAGATGCAGGCATGGCAGACGCAGGACTTCAGCACAGCCGCCGGAGACTGGCTGCCGGACGGCAAACTCATTTCACCTGGGGGCGAAGTCAAAGTCAGCGAATTGCAACCTGTGATCGCTGACTATGCAAAGCACTTTCGTAATCTGCAGGTGACGATTCAGCGGGCGATTCTGTCGCAGGATGGAAAGACGGCGACCATCGTCTGGGATTGGGATGTGACCCGCATGCGCGACGGCAAGCGAGGCATCACACACGATGCGATCATCGTCGACTTTGAGGGGAATAAGATCAAAACATGGCACGAGTACTTTGATCTGGGCAATTCTGTTGACGCCAATCCTTAACCTCTCGACTGAATGCCACACCGCCAAACGGGATTTTTGATGGCCAGACAGATCCACTACAACGCGGCTGACCACATCTCTGCCGACACGGCGGATGACCCGTACCTTCGACCGGCATTCTCCCTGAAGAACAAGCTGATGCGCCTGGTGTGGAATTTTACCTGGCTGCTTTTGTATCGCATTTCACCGCGTCCTTTGCACGGATGGCGGTCACTGCTGCTGCGTCTTTTTGGCGCGAAGATGGGGCCCAATTGCCATTTTTACCCCGGCTCGAGGATATGGGCGCCCTGGAATCTGATGTGTGAGGACCAGGTCACTGCTGGAGATGGGGCAGAAATTTACAATCCTGCGCCGATGCATTTCGGTTCACACGCCATTGTTTCGCAGGGAGCTTACATTTGCGGCGCGACTCATGACTTCGATGACCCATCGTTTCCATTGCTCGCCTATTCGATGGAGATTGGCGCGTATGCCTGGATTTGCGCGCGCGCCTCGGTGGGACCCGGTGTAAAGGTTGGCGAAGGGGCGGTCCTTGGGCTGGCATCGGTGGCTTCGCGTGACCTTGATCCATGGGGTGTGTATGCTGGTGCGCCCGCTGTGAAAGTGAAAGAACGCAAGAACATCAAGCCCAGCGAACGCAAGAACATCGAGCCCAGCTAGAGCATTTTCAGGAATACTTTGAAGTGTCCAGCTTTCGCGAGGATGGATTTTTCTTGATGAAAAATCCAGTCAGCGGTGCGGTCTGCTTTTATACCATTCGTGAAAATGCTTTCGACAAAAAGGCCCCGGAACGATCTCCGGGGCCGACTTTTGCCTGGCTTCCCCTTATCAATAAGGACGGTAGTAGTAACCCGGACGCGGGGGAGGCGGATATCCGTACGGTCCCCGGCGGTACAGGGTAGGCCGCTCGGGCCGCAACGGCGCTGCATTGGCCGCGAGCCGCTGGGCTTCTTGTGCATTCACTGGAGTTACGGTCAGATCCGAACTCAGATGAAAATCGATCAGCGCTTCGGAGGGAATCCAAACACCGGGGCCCGGAGTGGCGGCGGAGACAGCTGTACCGCCGACGGCGCCAGCTCCCGCACCAATGGCTGCTCCCTGGCCACCGCCGACAACGCCGCCGATGATGGCCCCGAGAATGGCTCCGCCAAAAGCGTTATTGACCGTGTTTCCAGCCTTGTTTGGTCCCCTTAATTGAAAGGTATCTGAGTCCAGGGGGTAGCTGAGGCCGCCGAGTTCAAGCGACTGAAGTTTGAGGGCGAGCTCAGGCCTGCCACCCAGTGCGCCCGCCTTTTTTGCACTGATGACTTGCCCGTGAATCGAGGCACCCCGTGGAATAGCGAGAATTCCCGCCGCGTATACGTCTCGAACCACGGTAAATTCCATGGAAGTGCCTTCTTTAGCATTCTTGCTATCGAGGGCTTCGCTGGTTCTTACCTTGATGAGAGCACCTTGCATGACCGTGACAGGAGTCAGGGGATACTCCTGATTGACTGGGAGCGGAGGGCGCATCGGCACCGGGCGGTAGCTGGGCCGTGGAGTCATTTGAGCTTCCTGCCCGTTGTTGGCTGGCGCAGGCTCCTGCTGAACCGGTGTTTCCTGTGGCTGCGAGCGCTGGTCGCTGGTCGCGTTCTGCTGGTTGTTATTTGAAGCTGAGACTGGCGATGATTGCTCTTCCTGGGGTTCGGCGGCGCTTTGAGCGTCTTGCGCGGCCTGAGGATTGCCAACTTTGAGGCTGTTGACAACGCTGGTGACACCAGCGACCCTGGCCGCGATGGACTCAGCCAGCTGGCGATTAGTCTCACTGGCGGATGTACCGGAGAGAGTGACTTCACCCTGGACAGTGCCAGCGGTAATCCAATCCTGCTTGAGAGCCGCTTCGGCGTCGAGGGCGTGCACCACGTCCATTTCGATTTGTCCGTCGGTGCGTTGTGCAGCAGTGGCTTTGTCTGCTTCTTTTGCCTTTTCCTGCGCTGCGGCGAGGGAGCCGCCCAAGCCTAAAGCGCCGCCTGCGATCAGCGTTGCCACGAGAGTAATTGATAGCATTCCATGAGGTCGCTTGTTTGTTACCACACTCTTCATCTCGTTTAACCTGCCCTTCAGCACATCTGGAATCAATTGCCTAGGAAATCGCGCCCCTGTTCCGCGAACCGACGGGGCTTCACTGGCTTAGACCCGATTCCTGGAAAAAAGTTCCGCTCAAAAAAGTTGGAATCGATCCACTGTGCCCTTTAGAAACGAGAAAGGGCAGCTCTCAGAGGAGGCTGCCCATCATTGTGATCTGTTTGACTCTGCCTTCAGCTGCTAAAGGCTGACGACCGGTAGCCTGTCACGATATTTCAGCAGGAGAGGAGCGAGGTGGCGGGCATCCCAGTAGCGGGGGAAGAAGCGCTTCGGATCGGCCATGGTGCGATACAGCCAGCCCAAACCCATTGTATCTGCCCATACCGGGATGTGAACCTGGTCGCCGCTGAGAAAGGCAATCGCAGCCCCAATGCAGTGAATGGCTGGCCGATAGCTGAGTTTCTGCTTGAGGTAGAGGCCCAGCCGCTCCTGAGTTCCGCCGCCGACGCCGAGCACAATGTGCTTGGGGCGACGCTCTTCCAATTGGGCCAGCAGCTCTTCGTCAGCAATCACCTGCCCGTAGAGCGGAGCGAGGTAGATGCTTTCGTTTGAGACGTTGACGCTGTTTTCGCGAAGCCAGCGCATACCGCGCTTTGCGCTTGCGGCAGTGGGCATGACCCAGAAAGTATTGCCGATCTGCTGAAATTCGGGCTCTTCGATGAGGGCGCGGAGATACTTGAGGCCAGATAGCTTGGGGATGCGGTTGCGATCGATCAAATTCCAGAGTAGAACCATGAACGCGCTGTCGGCGATGGCAAAATCCGCCCCCAGCAACGCTTCACGGTAGCCCTTGTCGGCGGCCAGGTTCTTCAGTGCCGGCGCAGCAGGGACAACTACCAATCCGCCCTTCTGCGACACTTCATCGATTGCACCCTGGGCGTCGCCTACAAAAAAGCGGACGCCTAGAATCTGCTGGAACCTGGAAATTGAACTCATGCAAGACTCCTACCTGGTTGTGGTAACGCTGGCGAGCATCTGCTGCTCGATCCAGGCCATCGTTCGTGCCAGCCCGTCGCGGAGTTTGATACTGGGCTCCCAGCCCAGGTGCTGCTGAATCATGGTGTTGTCACTGTTGCGCCCGTTGACTCCCTTGGGAGCACTCAGGTTGTAGTTGCGCTTGAGCTTGATACCAACAATTTCCTCGGCAATGTCCACCAACTGATTGATGGTCACCAATTCACTTGACCCGAGGTTGATTGGCTCAAGAATGTCGCTGTGATAGATATCCACGACACCCTTGGTGCAATCATCCACGTACATGAAGCTGCGTGTCTGGTGCCCATCGCCCCAGATCTCGATCTCGTGGTTGCCCGACATTTTAGCTTCGAGAACTTTGCGGCAGACCGCCGCCGGAGCCTTTTCTCGGCCGCCTGTCCACGTGCCCAACGGGCCATATACGTTGTGGAAGCGGGCTACGCGGGTTTCCAGACCATAATCTTCTCGGAAGTGACGGCACATCCGTTCACTGAAGAGCTTTTCCCAGCCATAACCGTCCTCTGGCAACGCGGGATATGCATCCTCTTCCTTGAGTGCAACAACGTCTGGATTGGTCTGTTTGTCGCCGTTGTAAACGCATGCGGAGGAAGAGTAGAAGAAGCGCTTGACTCCCTGAGTGCGCGCTGCCATGAGCATATGCGTATTGGTGAGGACGCTGAGCATACAGAGGGCTTTGTTGTTTTCGATGAAGCCCATGCCACCCATATCGGCAGCCAATTGAAAAACTGCATCCACCCCTTCCGCAGCTTTCAGGCAGGCATCCTTTTCCTGGAGGTCCAACACCAGGCTCTGTGCTGTTGGATTTTGCTGGTACCACTCGTCCAATGGTTTGACGTCAACCGCACGAACGCTGGCCGCTCCCTCTTCGAAGAGCTTATTGACCAGGTGACCGCCGATAAAACCGCCAGCACCGCAGACTAGAGTGTGTGCGCCACGAATGTGCATAGACTTGAAATTTCCTTTCCCGGGTAAGGTATACGAAGTTTGAAGAATCCAACGTCGAGCCTAATGAATGCTCGTCGCAGGGATCAGACCGCCCGGATTAAGCAGGAGAAAAATGTCGGAATCCCAGCCTGAATGATTAAAGTATACCAAGAGTTCTGTAGATGGAGTAGACAACTTACGTACCTCATCTTCTATCGAAACCCCGGCAACTGTGTCCAGCACTGGGCCGCCTAGCTTGACGGCCCAGTGCTTTATTCCACTTTGATCAATAGTGCCGATGAATTCCGCGAAGATAGTAGGTCGCTCCCAGGGTTACTCCGCTGGGCTCCAACGTGTGTTTCCCGTGAAAATTGGGCCAAAGCTGGTACTCGTAGTCTGCATGTGCGTACAAGGTATTCCACACGCGGTACTCGAGTCCGCCAGCGAATGCATAGACGGTGTATGTGTCGTGCGTGTACAGGGGGTTATGCGAAGGGAAATCGATGCTTCCCAAACCAATCATGCCTTTCACGAAGGGATGAAGGTGGTAGATCTCATGCGGCTTGTAAATGAGGCCGCCCTTGATCGTGTCCTGCTTCATGCGGGTCAGGGAGGCCGGCTTTGCTGCAAAGATGGAGGTTCCTTCAGCGGCAATGCCTAAACCGTGCCAGATTGTGTAGTCAGCCCAGGCGGAAATGCCCACCATGCGTCTGCTTGGCCCGTAGTCCAGGTCGTAATCCGTTACGCCGACACCCACACCGAGGGGGATACCGCTGATTTTTGCCGCTGGCGCAACTTGGGCGAACACGGGCAAGGTTGAGAGGACGAACAGTGCTGCCAGGACAAGCTTCGATCGCATTCGATTTCTCCTTGTGATTGCAGACCTCCTCCCCCGAGGTCGATCTTTAGTCTTGAGTGTACAACGGTCCTCGCGAATTTCCATGCAAGAAATTGCTCAGAGTTGAAACGAAAGGATCTACGGGTGACCGATCTTCATCGATTATTCACGATTTCGAGAAAGTAGAGGACTTCCGGGGCCGCTCGAATGCGGCCAATCTCATCTTTCAAGCAGTGATTTGTGCTCAATACAGCAATGAGCCTGCCTCAGAGCGTATCGCTATCAGCAGCGCTTCGAGTGCTGCGATGCGACTGACCGCAAGTTCACGGGTACGAGGCAGTCGCAACTTGCCCGGCAGCTCTTCAAGGGCTCGCTGCAAGACCGGGAGCACATCAGAATAGGTGGCATAGCGCGTGTCGCGGCCTACCTTGACTAAAGCGCGCAGGGCTCCGATTGCACCCAGCTGCTCAAGAATATCCGCATCGCGAAGCACGATTGCTTCGGGCAGAACGGCCTCGTCCCTGGCCTGATGCGTGCGCATTGCCTCTGCAACCGCAGGGAGCTTTTCAGGGGGAAAACCCCATGCGCTCAGTAATTGCTGGCTTTGGGCGATGGTGTAGGGCACATGATCCCAGCCCGCAAGTTTGGCAGGATCGGCTGGCCGGTGACCGAGAAACACACCCAAATCATGCATCCAGGCAGCGGCAAACAGGACATCATCGTCGTAAGCGCCGCCCTCTGCGATTTGCCGCGTCAATGCGTAGAGCCTGGGCTGGTGACCAAATTTGTCTTCCGGCTGCGCTTCTTTCCGGATATACGCAATGACTGCGTCACGCCAGGTTTGGCTGGTCATGCAATTCCTTTCGGCAGGTCCGCCGGGAAACGGGGTGTGATTCGAATCAGGTCTAACCCACCTGCATCTTCAATTGTCCACGCCGGTGAAGATGCCGGCACAACCACCACCTGGCGAGGCTGCAGATCAACCGTCTCAAATTCCCCGTTGATTGCGCTTCTGATGATTCCCTGCCCGCTGGCAGCGAAGAGGTACTGCAGGCCAGGTTGGCCAGAGACAACGCCAGAGCCAACGCCGGAGACTGTGCCGGAGTCAGTGCCGGAGACTGGGTGCGAAGCACCAGCGATGCTGCCCTGCGCCATCATCTTTTCCACGCAAAAGTATGCGCTCTCAACCAGAACGATTTGGTCTCCAACAATTTCTGGAACCACTTTTCCTGCGGCCGTTTCCAGGCGAATCGCTTCCAGGGCCTTGGCTACATGCAGCTCTCGCGGCCGGCCGTAGTCGTAGAGCCTGTAGGTGAGGTCGCAATTCTGTTGTGTTTCAAGCAGGACCGAACCCGGCCAGATGGCGTGCACTGTTCCTGCGTCGACGAAAATCATCTCTCCGGTGGCGACCGGGAGCGATTGCAGATGCTCTTCGAGCGTTCCATCGGTGACACCGCGCTCAACCTGTGCGAGCGTCACGCCCGGCAGGAGGCCAACCGCTACGCGGGCGTCAGATTGAGCGGCCAGTACATACCAGCACTCGGTCTTCCCTCGCGGATTGCCATATTTTTGGGCCAGACGGTCATCGGGATGGACCTGAACGCTGAGTTTTTCGCGCGCGAAAATCACCTTGAGCAGCAACGGCGAGGCACCTGAATCGTTTTGCGAGCCGAGCATCGCACGTGAATGCTCCGCGAATACAGCGCTCAGAGACTGGCCTGCGAGGATGCCCGAGGCGACCAGGCAATCGTCCCCGGTAAGCCAGACCTCGCCGATTGGATTGTGTCCTGTTGCTGCTTCCGTAACATGGTCATACCAGGGGCGTAGATCCGGTGTACCCCAGATGCGTTCCACAAAGAGAGGTTCCAATCGAAACGGTGCCAAAGTTGCCAAATCGGGATTTGAACTCATCCGCTCCCTCATGAACTGCATTTCCGTCAGTTCAGTTTCCTCACTGTAGCAAAAATGCGGGCTAATTCTGGTTGAAGTGACCGATGAAAACGAAGTTGATGCCCGGCTGAGTGGTCTTCGCGCATGATTCACCATCGGTGCAACCAACCGAGAGACCCTGATTCAGCCTACTCAAATCCGACTCAAGTTGGGATAGACCTGGCAAAGGCTGGGAACCCTGATGATTGAAAACATTGCCCCAAACCGCAAAATGCAGATACCCTGAGAGTGACGGGCAATTGTCGAGGCTGTTGCCTCCGCTATTGCAAAAGAACCATCTCATGGCCCGGCAGAATGAATGTGGCTGCCCGATGCAGGATACCGCCGCCGGAAATAGCCGCCGTATTCCGACTCGCATTCCGACAAGGAGAACTGTACGCATGTCAAAGCAAGTTTCCATCTGTGTTCTTGGATCAGGGTATGTTGGACTGGTCGCCGCCGTGTGCTTCGCTGAAGTCGGCCATCGCGTCATCTGCGTCGATAACAACGAAGCCAAAGTCAAGATGTTGAACGACGGCGGGGTGCCAATTTACGAAGAGCACCTGGAGGCGATGCTGGCCAAGCACCTCAACCGGGGTGTTGAATTCACGACCGACCTGGCGTACGGGGTATCGGAATGTGAAGCAGTTTTCATCGCTGTTGGAACACCTCAGGGCAGTACGGGTTCGGCTGATCTCTCGTATGTCGAGGCCGTGGTCAGCGAAATTGCCCGCGCTGTGAACTCCTACAAGGTCATCGTTGAAAAGAGTACGGTTCCGGTTTACACCAACGAGTGGATCAGCCGGGTGATGCACCGCCACGGCGTCGATCCGCAAAACTTTGACGTCGTATCGAACCCCGAGTTCCTGCGTGAAGGCACGGCCATTGAGGACTTTCTGCACCCGGACCGTATTGTCGTGGGCGCCAACAATGAGCGCGCTGCCGACGTGCTGCGCCGCATCTATGCTCCGCTGACCGATGGCAGCTACTACTCGCAAAAGGGTGCGCTGCCCGGCATGTTGAGCTCCGAAAATCCGGCGAAGCTGCTGGTTACTTCGGCCCAGAGCTCGGAAATCATCAAGCACGCTTCGAACGCCTTCCTGGCCCTCAAAATCTCCTTTATCAATGCAGTTGCCAACCTGGCTGAGTCGGTGGATGCAGACATTGAAGACATCGCTGCCGGCATGGGGCTGGACTCGCGTATCGGACCGAAGTTCCTGCGCGCCGGGCTTGGTTACGGCGGCTCCTGCTTCCCCAAGGACGTTGCTGCTTTCTACTATGTGGCCCAACAGCAGGGCATCGACTTCCAGATTCTCGAAGAAGTGCGCAAAGTGAACGCGACGCAGCAGGAAGTCTTCTTTAACAAGGTGCGCACCGCGCTCTGGACGCTGCGTGGGAAGAAGCTGGCTGCCCTCGGCCTCTCATTCAAGGGAGACACGGACGATATCCGCGACTCTCCCGCGATCGAGATCATTCGCAAGCTGATCGATGCAGGCGTCACGATCACGGCCTACGACCCGGCCGCGATGGACAAGGCGAAGGCAGTGTTGCCGCCGTCGGAGAATATGAAGTACGCGTCGAGCCCTTACGAAGCTGCTGAGGGTGCCGACGCGGTGCTCATCCTGACTGACTGGAAGGAGTTTGCCAAGCTCGATCTGCCCAAACTCAATAGCGCGCTGCGCTTTCCGATCGTCATTGACGGACGCAATCTTTACAAGCCGGCTTACATGCTGGAGCAGGGATTTACGTACGTGAGCGTTGGCCGTCCTGGAGCCTACACGGCCCAGCAAGGTAAGCCGCGCAAGCTGGTGCTCTCGTAGGGTCTGGCAGTCACCGATGCTCCTGGACCGGGAAGTTCCCTTCCCGGCCAGAGAGTGTGAATCTGAGTGCATCAGGAAATTGTTGCAGTGGAGCGTAAAGCCTTGAGTCAGCGTGTACTTGTCACCGGCGCAGCCGGATTTCTTGGATCTCACCTTACTGACCGCCTGCTGGGTGAGGGCCACTCGGTTATTGGCGTTGACAACCTCTCGACCGGCGACCTGGGCAATATTGCCCATCTCAAAGGCGAGTCGCGTTACGCGTTTGAAGAGCGCGACATCTGCGTGCCCTTTGATGTGGGCAAGGTGGATGCGGTCTTTAATATGGCTTCGCCGGCGAGCCCGCCGGAGTATTTGAAACTGGCGCTGGAGACGCTGCGCGTGGGTTCGGTTGGAACGGAAAACACGCTGGAGATTGCGCACCGGTACGGCGCGGCTTTTCTGCATGCTTCGACGTCAGAGTGCTACGGCGATCCGCTGGAGCATCCGCAGACGGAGAACTACTGGGGCAACGTGAATCCGGTTGGGCCGCGGTCGGTGTATGACGAGGCGAAGCGCTATGCTGAGTCGCTGACGATGGCTTACAACCGGTACAAGGGCGTGAACACGCATCTGGTGCGGATTTTCAACACGTATGGACCTCGGCTGCACCCGAGCGATGGGCGCGTGATCTCGAACTTCATGATGCAGGCGCTGCGCGGCGAGCGGCTGACGGTTTACGGTGATGGCCAGCAGACACGCAGCTTCTGCTTTGTGTCTGACCTGATTGAAGGCATTTTGCGGCTTTCGCGGTCGGAGGAGCATATGCCGACGAACATCGGGAATCCGGTGGAGTTTACGATTCTGGAATGCGCGCAGGCGGTGCTTGAGGTGACGGGTTCAAAGAGCGAGTTGGTCTTTGAGCCGCTGCCGCAGGATGATCCGACGCGACGGAAGCCGGATATTTCAAAGGCCAAGCGCGCGCTGGACTGGGAGCCGAAGATCAGCCTGCGCGAAGGGTTGAAACTGTCGCTCGACTTCTTCAAGTCGAAGGTTTAACACTTTTTCTTTCAGGCGAACACAGAGCGAATATAGGGGGGGGAGGGGGGTGCAATTTGCCCATTTCCTCCCTTTTTCGTGCCCTTTCAGGCTCTTTTCATCGCAATCTGCAATATTTTGACGAAGCAGCCTCTAAAATTCGTCCCTTGGGCGCGGACGCGGGTTGGTTGGGGCATCCGGGTTGACCGCGCCAGGGCTTGACAGTTCCATCACTTTTTATTGTGCGCTTTTGGGGGTTAATTCTCGGCATTTGGCGGGAGAGCCCGCGGCTAAAGCCGCCATTTCTTTGTGGGATGTTTTCAGGGGCATGAATGCCCCTGCTCCCTCCGTCACGGGCCTTGCGGCCCGTCTGAGCTTGCAAATCATTTTGTGAAAGACTTGCCCTCTGTTTCCTGTGCAACAGGCTTGTTCGGCCCGTCTATACTCGCGAGCATGAGACTTTCAGGAAAATTTCGAATGGAAGCTCTTGTGGCTTTGGGTGGGGTGCTGGGTGCTTGCTTGTTGGCGCAGAAGCCTGGGGGAAAGGCTCCGGCTTTGTCGTGGACGATGGAGGAGTCGGGGACGACGGCTGGGCTGCGGGGGATTCATTCGGTGGATGGGAAGTTGGCCTGGGCGAGCGGGACTGAGGGCACGGTGCTGCGGACGGTGGATGGCGGGGCGCATTGGCAGAAATGTGCGGTGCCGGATGGGGAGAAGGATGGGGCTACGCTCGATTTTCGCGGGGTGCAGGCGTGGGATGAGAAGACGGCGATTGTGATGGCGAGTGGGCCGGGGGAGAAAAGCCGACTCTATAAAACTACTGATGCATGTAAATCGTGGTCGCTTCTAATGCGGAACGAAAGTCTCGACGGTTTCTGGGATGCAGTGCGTATGTGGACGCCTACAGATGGTTTTCTAGCGGGTGATCCTGAAACTGAACCAGACTCGGATAGGCCGAAGGCGAAGTGGCTGTACCTTTCCGAATTCACTTCGTGGAATGGCCCTTTGGACGACTCCGCATTTCAAAGTAGCGTGGAAGCTCATCCCGGAGAGTCCGCGTTTGCCGCCAGTAACTCCAGCATTGCTCTCGCTCCGTTTCGAACAAAAGACGGGCAGTCGCGAGAAGTCTGGTTTGCTACAGGAGGAATTAGCGGTTCCCGAGTGATTCATTTTCAACATTTCAACGGCGGTGAGCCGGAAAGGGTATCAACAGATGTCGTGGAGGTTGGAATTCTCCCAAAAACCGAGAGCGGCGGGATTTTCTCGATTTACATGAGGGAAGGTGGTCAGGGTATAGTCGTCGGCGGTGATTACACTAAGCCGAATCAGCGAGATGGAACAAGCGCATATTCGAATGACAGCGGCAGAACCTGGAATGCAGCTACTAAGCCGCCACATGGGTACCGATCTTCTGTGCAATGGAATGAAGCACTGAAGGCTTGGATCACGGTTGGGACCAATGGTTCGGATGTGAGCCGGGATGATGGGAAGACGTGGGAACCGTTTGATGATGGGAACTGGAATGCGCTTTCTTTGCCGTTTGTGGTGGGGACTAAGGGGCGGATTGGGAAGCTGAAGACAGGGACCAGGGACTAGGGAAACAAAAGCGGATTCCCTTGGGGAATGACAGTTAGAAAGGCTACGACAGGCGTGCGGTTGTGGTTCCCACCCATGACGCAAAAGCGCGTCAAGGATGGGGCACCCAGGAAAGGAAACAACAGCGGATTCCCTTGGGAATGACAGTTAGAAAGGCAAAGGCAACGACAGGCGTGCGGTTGTGGTTCCCACCCATGACGCAGAAGCGCGTCAAGGATGGGGCACCCAGGAGTTGTGGCAGGTGTGATACGAAAGCGGATCCTTCGCTTTGCTCAGGATGACAAACCACTTTTTGAAGGGGATGAATCTGGTTTGGGGCGGCAGTGCTTCCGCACGGCATTGGGCTGCATCCAATGAATAGCGCGTAAGTGAGATCCGGCAGAGTTGCTGTCACTTGAATCTGCCGCGATAGGATATGAGTCACAGGAATGAACCAATTTCAGCCCAGTTCGGAGCTCTCGGGGGATGCCGTAGGCGGCGGTGTATCGGCGGTATTGTCTGAGGGCGCGCTGGGTGATTTGGGCGGGCGCGGATTTGAGCCGGGCGAGACGCTGCTGCGGGTGGAGGGTCTGCGCAAGGAGTATGTGCGGGCTGGCCGGACGCCGCTTTGTCTCTTTGACGGGCTCGATTTAACGGTGCGGCGGGGCGAGATGGTAGCCATTGTGGGCCAGTCTGGCAGCGGTAAAAGCACGCTTTTGCACATGCTGGGTGCCCTTGATGCTCCCTCGGCGGGGGCGATATACTGCGCCTCAACCGAGGTGAATCGCTTAGGCACCCGGGAGGCGGCCCGCTTTCGCAATGAGCAGGTGGGTTACGTGTGGCAGTTTCACTATTTGCTGCCTGAATTTACAGCGCAGGAAAATGTAGCGATGCCGCTGCTGGCCCGGGGAGTTTCGAAACGGGAAGCGATGGAAAAAGCGGCGCATTGGCTGGCGGAAACGGGCCTGGCCGACCGGGCGAGCCACAGACCGGGCGAGCTGAGCGGCGGCGAACAGCAGCGCGTGGCACTGGCGCGGGCGTTGGTGACGGGTCCGCAGTTATTATTGGCAGATGAGCCGACCGGGGATTTAGACGGGGCGTCGGCGGATCTGGTGTTTTGTTTAATCGAACGGCTGCATGAGGCGCACGGATTGACCTCTGTGCTGGTAACGCACAATCTGGAACTGGCCGGGCGGTGTACCCGGACATTACGACTAGTGGGGGGCAGGTTAGAGGAGGCTCCCCGGACTGAGGCGTTCACAACTCAACCGAAATCGCGGTAACCCCGATCTGCTGGCCCCTGTGCAGAGTTCAGGCCAACAGCCACCGCAGCCGATAGTCAAGAAGAGAGGAACCCCATGTTTGAACGCTATACAGAGAAAGCGCGGCGCGTCATCTTTTTTGCTCGATATGAAGCGAGCCAGTTTGGATCGCCGTATATCGAAACGGAGCATCTGCTGCTGGGGTTGCTGCGGGAAGACAAGGCCCTGACCAATCGATTCCTGCGGTCGCATGCTTCGGTGGAGTCGATTCGCAAGCAGATTGAGGCGCATACGACGATTCGTGAGAAGGTTTCGACCTCGGTGGACCTGCCGCTCTCGAACGAGTGCAAACGGGTGCTGGCGTATGCGGCGGAAGAGGCGGAGCGGCTGGGGCACAAGCATATTGGGACCGAGCATCTGCTGCTGGG
>JANYDG010000033.1 GCA_025359885.1 Acidobacteriota bacterium | reverse complement strand
GAAGGCGGCGTTGGGCAGGTAGGGCTGCTGGGGGTAGGGGACGGGGTTCTGGCCGACGAGTTCGGCGAGGGCGGTGTCCCAGGCGAGGCCCGCGGGTGGGGTGGAGGGCGAGGAGGGATTGCCGGGGGTCCAACTGGTGGTGGGGCCGCCGGAGAGGGGGACGGGCTGGCCGTGGTTTTCGGCGAGGAGGCCGTCGATGTACATGCGGCCGGGGCCGATGAGGATTTCCGTTGCGCCGCTGGGGTCGCTGCCAAAGGTGATTTCAAAGCCGTGGGGGGTGGTCTGGGGCACGACGGCGCGGCCAAAGGTGTCGAGGGCTCCGGCCTGGATGCGGCGCGAGAGTTCAGCGAGCCACTCGTTCCAGTCGGCGTCGATCTGGACGCGGCCCTGCTGCATGACGACTCCGAAAAAGTCATTCCACGGATTGAAGGTAAAGCGACTGCTGTCGAAGCTCATGGGACGGTTCCTTTCAAACTTGGTCAAACCTGGTGAAATCTGGTCAACTTGGTAATGCTGTGAATCCTGGGGTCAAGCCGTTTCAGTTCTGGTAGATAACGCCGAATTCCAGGCCGACGGGGAGGTATTCCCGCATGCGGATGTTGAGGTCGGTTTCGCGGAGGGGGGCGAGGAGGAAATGAAAGATGCCCATTTCGCCTCCATCGTCGGCTCCGCGGCGGATGGTGTTGGGGGTGGTGGGTGTGAGCTTGGCGTAGCCGGGGTCGCCGTAGCGCAACGAATAGAAGACGGGCTGGTCGATGTTGCGAGCACGGGTGAGGCAATGGAACTGGCGGGGCGTGATGGCTGCCTCGGGGAGGTAGCTGAAGCGGACGCATCCCTCTTGTTTGCGGTCTGCCCAGAGCGAGGCGCGCCAGAGTGGATAGGGTCCGGCGGAGTCGGCGGCGGTGAGCTGGGCCCAGATGATTGAATTCGAAACGAGGGAGAGCAGGGAAGCATGGACCTTGCCGATGACGGTGCAGCCGACCAGTGTGAGCGCTCCCGAAGCGTGGGGGAGCTGGTTGATGGGGTCGATGCGTTCGACGCAGGCGGGCAGGGTGAGGTCGGTGGCGTCGAGGATCGAGTTGGTGAGCGAGGCGGTGGACTGGCGGTTAAGCCAGAGTCCGCCGAGGATGGCGTTTTCGACGGTGAGGGTGAGGCCGGGAATGTCGATGTGGATCGCGGGCAGTCCAAGGTAGGCGGCCTGCGGTGAGCCATCGGGGTTGAGCGCCCAGCCGGGGGTGAGGGTGAGGTGACGCAGGCCGAGCTGGGTGAGGGCGTTGCCGGCGGTGGCGGGGATTTCAAGCAAGGCTGGGGGCGTGGGGGCAGCGGCGGGGGCGTAGGCGATGACGAGGCCGTTGATTTCGAGGATGCTTTCTGTGCCGCCGGTGGCGCGGATGGCGTCGCCGATGAGAAGCGTTGGGCGGGCTCCATCGGCGGCGCGAATCTCGATATGGCCGCTGGCTTTGACATCGATCTGGAGGCCGTTGGGCTCGTCGTAGGTGTCGGAGTCGGAGATTTCAACGACTCCGTCGCCGCCGAGAGACGCCAGGGCATCGTGGATGGTAGCGAAGTCGGCTGGAACGTGGGCGACGTTCTGAGCGGGGCTGGCTGTGAAGGTCGCGATGCGGGAGTATTCGCCGCCGCCGAGGTCAGCGTTGAAGCCGTAATGCCATGTGGCGGTGAGCGGCGCGCGGAAGGTGGGGGGCAGGGCGACGCGGCCGAGTTGCGGGTCGATGGCGATGGGGTCGCCGGCCTGGGGCATATTGTTCCATGAGCCATCGGGACCGGAGAGGTTGGCGACGCGGACGTTGGCGGCATCGATCGGAGTGGGGGGATTGGTGCCTCTGTAGAGCTGCAGGCTCAGGCCCTCGCCGTAGTACTGAGGGGCGAGCAACTGGGCGGTGATGCGTTCAATATCGCGGCAGACAACGCGGCGGGTGAGGCAGTCAGGGACGTTCTGGGGAGTGGCGGGGTCGGCAATGTCCGCGCCCTGGGGGACGGGCAGGTTGAAAAGCGGGAGGTCGCGGCCCAGGGCGCTGAAACGCAGGCAACGGGACTGGCCGGGGACGGCGTCGAGGGGAGCGTGGGTGAGGCTGGAGGCGTTGAGCGACCAGAGAAAGATGCCGATGTTCTGAATGTTGTAGCGGCCGCGGCTGGCGGCGATTCTATGCACGTCGACGGTGTGGGCGGTTTCGTCGAAGCCGGAGTTCTGATAGCCGATGGGAAAGCTGGCTGGCTCCCACGCGCGAAGGTTGGGCGCGTAGTGATTCCGCGGGCGGATGTGGTTCATGTACTGGGTGGTGGCGAGGCGGAGGAAGGACTCCTGGGCGTGCGCTCCCCAGTTGGTGACGTCGCGGGCAAGCTGTTCCATGACGAGAACGGTGCCTTTGCGGCGGCGGAAAGAGATGGTGTGGGCTACCTCGGCGCGCGGGCTGGCAACGGCGGGGGCGATGCCGTTGACGGCCTGGTAGCCGATGAGGTCGCCGATGTATGGGATGACCCAGGGGGCGCAGGTTTCGATGAACTGGTCGTCGTAGAGCTGGTCGAGATTGTCGGCGAGGATGGCGAGTTGCTCTTCGACGACGGCGAGGATGGACTGTAGCGGACCAGGCGCTGACGGGTTGGTGGCTTCAGCGATCTCTGCGTCGCGGATGCGATAGACGGCGGGCAGCAGGTTGAAAAGAGCGGAGGCCGGAGTCGGGGGTGTGCTCATGCCATGTCTCCTAAGTTGACCTGGGCTGGGTCGGGGTGGAGGACGAGGATCTCTGCGGGCTGCGGAAGCGCTGTAAGGCTGGGTACGGGCAGGTAGGCGCAGATGCGCTGTGCAGAATCTGACGGAGGACGCGGCAGGGTGACCTGCTGCGCGAGCCAGGCATTGAGCCTGGTGACGGTGAAGTTTCCGGCCTGGGTGCCGGCCTGGTTGCCGATAAGGTCACCGGCGGCGCTGGTAGCGACGATGTGGATCTCGGTGACGTTGACGGCGAGAATGCCGGGGACGTTCTGAATGACGGTGGCCAATTCATCGACAGAAACGCCTTGCCCAAAGGTGCGGTTGGCGAAGCTATAGGCGGTGGCGAGGGTTTGGCGGACCTGGGCCTTGACGGCGATGGGGTCGTAGGCCGGGTCATAGGCGAGTTGGGCGGTGAAGCCGAAGAGGGTTTCAAGGAAGCTCGCGACATGGAGCGGGGTGAGGGGGCTGCCGTAGTTGCTGAGAGCCTGGGTGAGCTTGCCGAGGGTGGGATTACTGCCGGGCAGGGCTGCGCCACCGACGCCTGCAAGGGTGAGGAAGACGCCGCGGCCGGGTCCGGCGGGAATCCAGAGGGCATAGGCCTTGGCGATGCCGGCGAAACTGGAGGCGAAGTTCTGGTAGTCGGCGATGGAGACGGCGCGGCCGAGGGTGAGAACGGTTTGCGGAGCATCGCTGCGAATGTCATTGATGCTGGCGGCGTCCTGGCCTCCGGTGGCGGCCTCGGGATTGATGACGCCGCTGACGCCGATCGGCCGGTCCATCAAGGTGGTGAGGGTGCCCTGCGAGACGTTGCCGGCAGCGCCGAGGCCGACGCGGTAGGTAGCCTGGATGTTGTTCTGGCCGCTGGGCAGGGTGGCACCTTCATCGCCATCGCCGAAAAGGACGGTGGTATTGCCGCCGGTCTGGTTGAGGGTAGCGAAGAGGCGGCTGGTGCCGGGTTGCTGGTAGAGGCTGGGGACTTCTTTCCATTGAACCCCGCTGGCACGGACGGTGAGCGAACTGGCGCTGCCGGAAGGGGTGGCCGCCGGGATGAACGTGAGGGGCGTCTGCCGGAGGGCGAAAGATTGGTTGGGGGTGGCGGCCGAGCCACTGCCGAGGATTTCGGTGACCGAAGAGCCGTGCGTAGCGAGGGCGACGTTGGCGTTGACGGCGCAGGTCGAGCGTTCATAGGCGAAGGTAAGGTTGTCGGCGAGAGTGATCTGGGTGTGAGGGTAGGGGTCTATCGTGTTGCTGACCGAGGCGACGACAGCGTATTCGCTGATGACGGGGTCGTCTTTGGTGGTGGGCATGAGAACGAAATTGCTCAGGACGGCCGCGATGGCACCGGGGCGGCCGTGGGCGTCGAGCAGGCTGAGGGTGACGGGGGTGGGGTAGGTGCTCCAGTCGGGGATGGTCTGGTTGAGGTTGATGGGCAGGGCGGAGGGCGAGGCGAGGGTGAAGATGTCGCCAGGATTGACGGGTGTGACGGTGGAGCGGTCGTCGGGGATGAACTGGAGGTTATTGACGCCCTGGGCGACGGCGAGCTTCTGGGCCTTGCCGAAGAGGGCGACGACGGAGGCCTTGACGAGGTCGGGCCGGACGCTGTCGAGGTCGATCAAAGTGCCGTAGAGCGGATAATCGAGCGGCTGGCGGGAGACGGGGAGCTCTTCGCTCTGAGCGAGGACAACGGCGCGCTTGGGGCGGAAGGCGCTGAGATCGTCGGTGCGATCGGGCGATATGCGAGTCACTTTGCCGCTCTGGCCAAAGTCAGCGCGGGTGATGGTGTCGATGGAAGTTGCCTGATAGAGCTCGACGTAGCCGGGCAAAGAGCGTGAAGGGTCTGCTCCTTCAGGAAGCACCAGCGCCACCCAACTGCCCTGGGTGATCCTGGGATATACGATGTCGAGGTCGATCTGGGTGCTGGGGGTGAGGCCGTTCCAGGCGTAGTCGGTGGTACCGGTGCCGCCAAAGTCGGTGAGCTTACCGATGGCGGCGAGGTTGGCGGCTACGTCGGCGTGGAGCATGTTTGGGTCAATGGCGTTATAGCCGAAGAGGGCGGCGCGCTGGCGGAATGCGAAGACGCGCGGATTCCTGGCGGCGGGCGGGACGGTGCCGCTGGGTGCGCCGAGACCTTCGTTCCAGCTAACGCGGGTGCGGCTGTTGGCGGTGTCGGGCTCGACTTTGAGAACGATGCGAATGTCCCAGCGGAGCCAATCAATGGATCCAGGAGAGCCGGAGGGGTATGTGCGCTCGTCGCCGACGACCAGGATGGCGTCGCCCGGCTGGAGTTGGGTGCTGGTGCCGTCGAGATAGAGGAATGTCTGGCCACTGGTGGGGGTCCAGGGAACGCCGGTCTGGACTGGGAGCGCGTTCCAGTCGGATTTGGCAGCAATGTCGGTAGCGGTTTCAAAGGTCTGCGGCTGCTGTCCCTGGGGCGGGACGCTCTGCGCCTGGGTTCCGGCAGGGATGGTGATGGCTGGGTTGCTGGGATTGGGGGGCTGGCCGGGAGCCGATTTGAGAGTAAAGGCGAGGTAGGTAGAGGCTGACACGCCGGGCGAGGGCTGATAGCCGATGAGCCGGGTGAGTTCGATGAGGGAACGCTGCTGGACTGCGGTGCGGAGGTAGCTTTCGTTGGCCAGTCGCTCCTGGTAGAAGGTGAGGATATCGAGCACGACGGAGCTGGCGTCGAGGAAAGCGATGGAGAAATCGTCTGAGTCGCGGGTGCGCAGGCTGGCGAGGGCGGGGAGTTCAGAGCTGGAGAGGCGGGCAAGCATGGATTCGCGGAAACTGGCCCAGGAACCGGCGCGGTAGGTGATGGCGGGCTGGCCGGGGAGATTCTGGATGCCTTGCGGGGTTTCGACGGTGATGCCGCCGCAGCAGCCGCAGGTGCAGTTGGAGCCTTGAGTGCAGCTCATGCGGATGCCTCCTTTGGATGGATGCGGTTGGGGTTGCTCATTTGCCGCCCTCCAGATTGAGAGTGAGCTGCCCATGATTGGGGAAGCTGGGATCGTTGTCGAGGCGGGCAACCTGGAGCGCGCCGAGAGGGATTTCGCCGGATTGGAGATATTGCTGGGTGTTGATGCCCTGTGGCTGGAAGACCGTTGCCTGAACTGCCTTGACGCCGGGAACGGAGCGGGCTGCGGCGTAGAGGGGGCTGAGGTAGACGGTCTGGCCGAAGGTGAAGCTGTCGGGGTAGAAGAGACCCCTGGTACCGTTGGGGAGCGACTGTGAGCCGAGGACCTGTTCGAGGCCTTTTTGCACGTCGGCGCGGAAGTAGCTGGGGTCGACGCAGATGTCGAGTGCGATTTCGAGCGGCAGGTACTCGGGGGTGTCGATCTCCAGGTCCTGGCCGGCGAGGCGGTAGCGGTTGCCGTCGCGGAGGAGTTGGGACTTGAGGGTGGAGGTAAGGGTGCCTGCGCCGACTGGTTCGACGGCGACGAAGACGGTGTACCAACTGCCGGTCCAGCGGAGATTGGCCACGGACCGGTCTACCTGGGTGTTGCGGTCAGCGATCAATTCGTAGTCGGCCATGGTGATAGCCCGCTGCTGGCTGAGGAATGCCTGCGGAGCTCGGCGGCGGATCTGGTCGTTGGTCTCGGGGTCGATGCCACCCTGGCCGGGGAGCGGATTACGGCAGGACTGGATGCGGGCGTTGGCGGCGGCGAGGCGGGTAAGAGAATCTGCGCCGACGTTGCCGGCGGTTCCGTTGCCGATGCGATAGGTCGCGGTGAACTCTGTGCCTGTTTCAGGGGATTTGCCGTTCATGTTGTCGCCGAAGCGGAGGGTGGCGACGCCGTTCGATTCGACTTCGACGACGAAGTTGCGGGTGGTTTCGCTGTCTTCGAGGAGCTGCAGGGCGGGGTCCCAGGGCTCTGTGATGGCATGGAGGGTGCCTTGAAGGTGAATGGCGGGCAGGGCGGCGTTGGCATTGGTAAAAAGCAGTGCGGTCGCGGACTGAGTGGGATCGATGGCAGCGGGGCCGACAGCGGATGCGACGAGGGTCAGCGGGACGGCCTGGGTGATCGGGCTGTCGGGGACCACGGGACGGTAGCGAACCGGGACTGGGGTGGGTTCCGTGGGTTTGCAGCGATCGCGGTTGGGGCTGGGCGGCTGGTAGATGCGCGGGGGCGGAACGGTGCCGATGGGAATTGATGGGAAGCTGAGGCCGTGGTCGGCGAGGACGACGTTGCCGTAGACGACGCTGACGTTCGCGATCTGCTGGGCATCGCCATGGTCGTCGAGGAAGGTGGAGGAGAGGCAGACGGGGCTCCGGAGCGCGTCTTCCCTGGACCACTGGATTTCTGTGATGGGGGTCGGCTTTTGTCCGGCTGAGGTAATGGGCAGGCCGGTTTTGTCTTCAAAAAGCGGGTCGACGAGGGGATTGCCGTGGCCATCGACTGTAGCCACCTGGGTGATGCGAACTGCGGCGCGATGGCGGATGTCGGCGTCGGCGGGGTTGCCGGTCTGGGGACCTTTGACTTCCTGAAAGATAAGGAAGTCGCCGATTTTGAGGTTTGACAGGCTGCTGTAAAGGGTCGCTGCGGTGGCTCCGGCGGGGAGGCAGCAGTCGGAGTCTCCCCAGGTGTAGAAGGAGACCTGGTTGTGCTCGGGGTAAAGAATGGCGTCCTGCATGGGTTCAAAGACCTGGACACCGGCGAGGCGGGCGGCCTCTTCGTTCCCGGCGCCAACGGCGAGGGTGGGGGGCATGCCGGGGGCGTAGGTAGAGAAGCGGGTCTGGTGGCGGTCGAGCGGAATCTGGTCGCCGGGGTTGCCTGCAACCTGGAGCTGGATGAAGGTGCGGGCGTTGCAGCCGTCGTGGACCATGTAGTCGACGAGCAGGGCGTGGCGGCGGAGGGAGATGCGGCTGCGGGCGGTCTGCAGGTAGGCTTCGGTGGCGATGGCGTCCTGCTGATAGCTGAGGCGGTCGCCGACGTAGGCGACGAGTACCGCGAGGGCGACGCCGAGGTCGGCTTCGCCGCCATAGGCAGAGTTGCCTGACCAGCCTGGTACCAGTTGGCTGAGGCGGTCGAGCATGACTGCGCGAAAGCTGCCGTAGTCCTTGGCCAGGTAGTTGATGGGCGGCGGCGTGGGCAGGTCTGGCGAGCAGTCGGCGGGGGGTGGGGCGCAGTCAAATTCCGGGCCGCACTCGACCTTGAAGCGGAAGGTGACCTCGGCGAGCTGGGGGTCAAAGCCGTCGAGAGCGACGGTGGAGTCAAAGGGGCTGAGCGCGGCCTGTGCCCGGTCGTTGACGAGGCGCAGGGTGTAAGCGGAGAAGTCTCCGGCGACGGAAGTGCGGACGACGAGGACGTTGGCGGCGTCGGCGAGGGACTGGAAGTAATTCTGCTCAAGCGGGTTGGACAGGGTGGCGGGCGGCGCGAGGGCGGTCGAGACCCAGACGGCTGTAATGCTGGTGATGCTTTCGCCGCCGGTGAGCAGAATGTTTGCGGGCTGGAGCGCGGCTGGAATGGGCTTCAGGCAATGGATGAGGAGGGTCTGTTGGCGGGGGCTGGGCTGATTGGGCAGGGAAAGGGCGATGGCGTCGTGGTCGAGGACTTCAAGGTAGTCGACGCCGTTGAGAGTGGGATTGCCGAGAATGGCGGCGCGGCGCGGGTCGTTGCAGCAACTGTGCTGGGCGGCGCTCATTGAGCGCCTCCTGCGACGAAGGTCTGGACTTCGGTAACACCGGTATTGAGGAGGACGTAGGTGACGGTGACAGTGAGCCTTTCGTTGACGGAGTCGGCGGTGACGGAGAGGACCTTAATGGAGTGGCCGAGCCATTTCTGCAGCGCGCCCTGGACGGTGAACTGGGTGGCGGCGGCCATCTCGAGGCTGTTGGGCGCGAAGGGAATCTGCAGGAGTCCGCTGCCGAAGTCGGGCAGATTGACGCGTTCGCCGGGCGAGGTGAAGAGTACCTGCTCGACCAGTTGGCGGACGTATTCAGCGGTCGTGGCCTGGCGGGTGCGGCCTCGGCCATCGAGCTGGTACGCGAAATAGAGGTTAGTCGCCATGGTTTTCGGGCTCCTGAATTTATGTGGCGAGTACGCGGGTTTGGGCTACTACGGGCAGCAGTGGAGTTCCGGTGGGTACGCAGATGGCCATGCCGGTCATAATGACCACCGGCTGGCCCATGGAGGTGACGCGAACCGCGCCCAAAACCCATTGGCCGGTGACGCAGGGGCCGTTGCCGGCGGGCGGAACGAAGGCGCATCCGGCGACGGTGTAGGGTGCGGCGATGGTGGTGATGGGCTGGCCCATGGCCATGACGCGCGGCGAGGGCATGGTGGGCAGAGCCTGGCCTCCGTGAGAGCAGAGGACGGTGGCACCGAGATGGAGGATGGGTGCGGGCATGGCTAAATCACCGTGAGTGCGCCAAGATTGACGTCCGTGGTGGGACCAATCATGGTGATGGTGGCGCCCTTTCCGTTGCTGATGTAAATGCCGGAATCGTTGACGACGATCATGGCTCCGGTGGTGCTTTTGAGCATGATGCCGCCGGTGGCCGGGGTGGGGGGTGCGTCGCTGATGAGAATCATGTTCTGGCCGGTGGTCTGGAGGAGGATATTCTGGCCCGGCGGGATGGGTGGCGGGGCGGTGGCGAGGAGGGGTACGCTCGCGACCAGCCCCCAGAAACCGCCGGTCCAGATGGGGTAGTCGGGATTGCCCTGTTCGAATTCAACCCACACCTGGGAGCCGATGGGGGGCACGCAAAAGATGCCCGCCTGGATGCCGGCGACCGGAACGCAGGGCAT
The DNA here is from genome assembly GCA_025359885.1 of Acidobacteriota bacterium. Taxonomy (GTDB): domain Bacteria; phylum Acidobacteriota; class Terriglobia; order Terriglobales; family Acidobacteriaceae; genus Acidicapsa. Next base: position 30,162 of record JANYDG010000033.1, on the reverse strand, counting down.
GGCCCACGAGGAGGGTGTTTCGCCGAGCACGTCGGGGCACTGGAGCATAACGCGGCCGAGCTGCTCGGGATCAATGTTGATGATCACCGTGCCGCGGTACTTGCCGTAGTAGCGTTTTGTGCTGCCGCCGGGGGCGGTGGGATCTTGAGGGCTCATGCGAAGGCCACACTGGGCAAGGACGGGATGGTGGAAACCAGTCCGTTGCGGGTGAGGGTGAACTGTTGCTTGTATTCACCGCGTTTGATTTTGTGAGTGACGCTTTTGACGTAATAGAGTCCGTCAAAGGCGGGTCCGACGCCGCGGACGCCGACCAACTGCCGCGCCTTGAGGATGCCGCCGTAGCGGGTCACGTCGAGTGAGCCCTCGCAGGTGACGCCCTCGGCGTTCGCTGAGGCTTCGGCGAGGCCCATCATGATGGCCTGGGGGATGGGTCGTTTGGCGACATCGTCGCGGGTTGGTTTGAGGTCGCCCATGATGTTGGTGGGCAGGCCCATGATTGCGCCCAGGGGTGGGTTGAGCGGGGTGACCGGCGGAATGGGAATGGGGATGGTGATGCCGGATTCGGGGTTGTAGATGTAGACGATGGGGATGCGGTTCTTTTCCTGGTCAAAGGTGAAGTGGAGGCTCTCGACGTTGGAGTAGGCGTCCATATCGCTGTTGAGGGAGGGCTGGATGGGGCCGATTTTGATTTGTGGGCCCCAGTAGGCTTTATTCACGCCGGGAACCGGGCCGGGGTCGATGTAGAAGACGTAGCCGACCTGGAAGGCGAGCGAGCGGATGTATTCAAGATCGGTGCCCTGCTGCGAGGGAATCTGGTCGGTGGGGATAGGCACATCGATCATGATGCTCGGAATAATGAGAGGGATGATGCCGAAGATGGCGTATTTGGCGAGGATGAGGGCAACGCGGGCTTCGGCAGGGCAGGCAGGGAAGGGAAAGCCGCTCCAGTCGGATTGATTCATGAGGGCGGTGAGGTCTTTGCCGGTGATCGTGAGCGTCGAGTTGGAGCCTTTGTCGCCGGGGGCGATCTGGTGGTTGGTGATGACGCCGTCGATGAGCACGTTGGAGACGCCGTTGGCGGTTGCGATCACGATGACCCTCATGAACAGCAGAGGCGCGCCGCCGGTGAGAAGAAAGAGGATTTGTAAAGGCGACTGCTTGTCGATGGAGAAGTGGAGCTGAAATCCGCTGGTGCCGACGTCATCGACCTTGACCTCAACGTCTGCCAGCGAGTCGAGGACGACGCGCGGGACGGTGAGCGGCACGATGGGGCCGATCATGAGGCTGAGCTGGACGCTCTTAAGCATTGCTTCCCCCGGGAACCCCTAGCGGCATGGTGATGTTGAGCACGGAGCCGGGGTTGGCGGTGAGGTCGTCGGGGCGGATGGCTCCGTTGGCATCGCAAAGGAGCCAGAAGATGAGCGGATCGCCGAGGTATTTGGCGGCGATCAGGTCAAGCCGGTCGCCCTGCTGGACGGTGTGCTGGGCGATGGTCGAGTAATTGGGCGAACCGTTGCCGGCGAGAGGCTGGGGGACAAAGCGGCGGGCGAGGTAGGAGAAGGTTTCGCCATTGGGCGCGGTAAAGGTGAGGGTGGAGGAGCCGCTGTAACGGCTGTTGGGCGGGAAGGTGACCGCCGGGACGACGCCCATCTTGAGCAGGGCTTGCAGTGGGTAGTTCACCGGATGCCTCCCAGGCCGAGCACGGAGAGTGGAACGGAGGGTGCGCGCGAGGCGAGCTGCTGCTTGTTGGTGAGGTAGGTCATGAAGAGGCGGCCGCCGGGGTGGGCGAATCCGAGGTCATCGACGTTGAGCACCCTCATGCCGAGCGAGACTTTGGCGCGAATGGGGTTGAGGTTGGGGTCAAAGGCTTCTTCGGTGATGGAGAACTCGGTGAGTCGGACGGGTACGACGCGGCTCTTGCTCCAGACGAAGAGGGTCAGCGGCTGCTCGAGGGGGATGATTTCGAGGGTGCCGCTGTTGGCGAGATTGTCGTCGGCGATGAGGGTTTCAACCTGGGGGTTGACCAGCATTTCCAGCTGGGCCAGCTGGGGCTGCAGGCCGTACTGGGCGGTGATGGGGAATTGTGCGGGAAATTCGAGCTGGTCGGTGGCATCGAGTTCGGCCTCAAGTTTGATGGTTTCAATGGCTGGGCCGCGCAGACGGAGAGCATCGACGCGGACTCCGTCTGCGCCGCCCGGGACCGCCTGAATCTGCAGGCTGCGGGTGAGCGAGTCGGGGTTGTACTGGAGCGCGATGACGCTCTGGACCGTGGAACTGGTGGGGTCCATGGTGACGATGCCACCTTTGAGCAGTCGGGGCGAGTTGGGGAATCCGCTGGGCATGGATGCTTCTTTCTGATTGCGGGTTCTAGAGCATGATCTCGGTGTCTACGTGGTCGTTCATAGACTTGGTATCGGTGTCGTCGACCCATTTTTCGCCGTCGCGCTTCAGTTCACGGGCCTCCCATTCGAACTTGACCGGGAGGTTCTGTTCGGCCTCGTACTCGGCCAATTGACCATCCTGAGCCTTGGTCATTTTCTTGCCCTGGTTTTTCAGGTCGAGGAGGGTTTGGAATTTGGCTGACTTTGCATGGGTGCCGTAGATGGCTTCAACTTTGTAGCGCATGACCTTGTTGTCGTTGTTGACGGAATCCTTGACGGTCTCCTCGATCTTGTCGGAGTGCTGCTTGTTGGCGGAGCGGGTGATGGGGCTGAGATTGAAGCTCATGCCCTGGCCGCCGAGATTCTTGTTGAGCAGGTGACCCTGGACGTAATGCTTCTGGCGGCTGCCCAATTTGGAATGGATGGGCGGGGGCGCGGTCCGGCTGACGGCGGTGCCGACCGGGTGATCGGTGCTGAGAATGGAGGCATTGGCCTTGATGCCACCTTCGTCGGAGGAGCGCGGCGGATCATATTTGATGACCGAGGCGGGGGCTTTTTCCTTAGAGAAGCCGAGCGCGATGATCGCTTTGGCAACCTGGTTGAAGAGCTTGCGCTTTTCTTCGACATTCTTTGACTTGGCGGCGGGGTCGGTGGTGGCGGCGAGAGGCTTTTCGAGATCGGTGGCAAGCTTCTGGGTTTCGTCGAGCAGGTCTTTCTGCTTTTTGGGGGCCTTCTTGGGCAGGGAATTCTTGCGGGCTTCGAGGTATTCGGACCAGGGGACGCCGGGGGAGCTGGCGACGAGTAGTTTGGGTGCATCTTCGGGGCCATCCATGTAGATGGAATGTTCCTTGCCCTCGGTCATGACGACCTTCTTCTGCTTCCACCATTCGAGGACTTTGCCGATGGTGTCCTTGCTCTTTTCGTAGAACCCTTTGCCCTTGGCGACGATGTAGTTGATCACGCCGTCGATGGCTTTGTTGACCTTTTCCTGGACTGAGTCGATGACTTCCTTGACCTTTTTGCCGATATCACCAAGGCCAAACTGTTCTGCCAGGAAGGCGATGATCTGGGTCATGGCTCCGGCCATCGATGTTTCGACGTAGTTGGCGGCGTCGGTGAGCTTGCCGGCGGCGATGTTGGAGATGGATTTGACGACGGCATCGACGAGTGCCTTGAGCTGTTTGGCCTTGTCGATGAAGTAGGTGATGGTTTTATAGATGGTCTGGATAGCCTGGACAATCGCGCCGATGGGGTTAAAGAGGGCGGCCAGCTTGACGATGGCGATGGTAACAATCTTGTTGACGACCCAGCTCTTGACGCCATCGAGGACAGAGTCGATGAGATTGTCGGCCTTTTCGAGAATCATCTTCCAGACGACGGTGAGGCTTTTCGCCTGAACGATCTTCATGAGGAAGTCGAAGCTGCCTTCAAGGAAGGCGACTGCTTCTTCGCCGAGCAGCCCGACCATTTTGAGGCGGAAGTTGTCGTAGGTGAGGCCGAGGACCTGGAGGATGAGGCCGATGATTTCAGACAGGCCAAATTTGCTGGGCAGCTTGATGCCTGCCTTGGCGACAGCGCCAAAGAGCAGGTCAAGGATGCTGTTCTTGAGGTGGTCGAGGATGTGGTCTTTGAACTGGTTGAAGCCGAGTTTGAGGGACTCGACGAGATTTTTGAGGAAGCCGACGGGGTCTTTGACGATGGTGCGGAAGGCGGCCCCGGCTTCGCGGAGCGTGTCGAGGATGCCGGTGCCGCCGATCAGCGCGAGGGCGGCTTCCATGGCGATTTCGAGGACTTTGTCGGCGGCTGCGGAGGCAAAGTTCTTCACATTGTCAAAGGCCGGTTTGAACATGTCGTAGATGCGCTGGAGAGCCGCCTTTGGGCTGGCGACGTCGCGCCAATTGATGGAGTGGAGGGCCTGATCGATGAGGCCGGCGAAGTAATTCCAATTCAGATCGAACTCGTTGAGCTTGTCGAGCACCCATTGTTTGGCCTTTTCGATGGCGCCTGACTCCTGGATGCGCTGGAAGATGGTGTCGCCGCCGGGGACGAGATTGAAGAGCGCGCCGAGCAGATTGGTGGCGTTGGCATCGACTTTGTCGCCGGAAATGGGGTCCTTGCCGAGGATGAGGCTGAAGAGCTTGTAGCCGGGAATTTTGCGGATGAAGCTCTTGATTTTTTCGCCGGGGTTTGAGAACCAGCTGCCGGAGCTTTGCGTTTCGGGGGCCTCTTCGTCGGTGTCGCGCTGAATCTGCGTGGGCGCAGGGCGCACGGCGACGGCGTGGATGCCGACTGGTCGCTGGGCGAGGGAGGGGGTTTGCTGGACGACGTGGGTGAGCTCGTGGGCGAGGAGTTTGCGACCGGCGGCGGTGTCGGGCGCGAATTTGCCGGAGGCGAAGACGACATGCTGGCCAACGGTGTATGCGTGGGCGCTGACGGCATTGGCAGATTGGGCAGCTTCCGCGTCGGTGTGGAGGCGCACATGGCTGAAGTCGTAGCCGAAACGGGCCTCCATGGCGCGGCGGGTGGCGGGGTCGAGCGCGCGGCCGCTGCGGTTGAGCACTTCGCCGACCGAGGAAGTGTCGTAGGCGGCGGATTCGTCCACGGCGGCTTTGCGCTGGACCGGTGCGGCTGGCTCTTCTTTTTTGGTTGGGGCATCGGGAGATTTGGGAGCTTCGAGGGGCTTGAGTTCAAGCTTCTGATCGAGTAGGACCGGTGTGCGGGGCTTGAGCGGAGACTGGTAATCCGCGCCGAGTTGGAAGCCTGTCGGCTGGGCGAGTTTCGGGAAGCTATACCGGCCCGAGTCAATCCCTTCCTGAATGGGATTTTTGCGCCCAACGGCGAAATTGAGAGCATGCTGCGCGTCCTCAGCATCCTGCTGGCGCTGTTGGGGCGTCTTGTAGCTTTCGCGGTCTTTGGCCTGTTGATTCGCCAGGGCAGCATATTCGGTGTTTTTCTTTTCGGCTGCTTTTTCTTTGGTCTTCTTTTCGTCGGGCCCTTTGGGGGTATAGCTGAAGGTAATGGAGGCGCTGGTGGGGTGGTCGACTGGACCTTCGTAAACAATTTTGGCGGAAAGGCCGGGCTTGATCTTGTCCAGCGGAATCTCGGGAATCTGGAGGGGGAGCGGCGTGTGCGTTGCTGCCAGTGCGCTGACGGCTCCGACGGCGGCTGCGCCGGTAATGATCTTGCCCGGCCAGGTATCGAGGAAGGCCTCCGCGCCTTTGACCACGGTGTCTTTTTTGGCGGCCTCCTCCAGCTTTTTGACGGGTTCGGTTTTCAGCAGCGCTTCACCGATCTTTTTCGCAGCCTCGTCGTAGTTGTCAGGTTTAGGGCCGGGGCTGGGTTTTGACTGTGGATCGGGCTGGACGGCGGGGCCTGTGTTCGAATCGCGCTGGACGGTAGAGGCGTTTGCGGTCGAAGTTGCCGCCGCGCTCATGTTCAATCTGGAGAGCGCCCAGGCGCCCAGGTTTCCGCCTGAAGTGACGTGGGCGGCAACGCGGTCGGCTTCCTGTTCGTAGGAGTCGTGAGCTGGGCCAACTCGAAGGTTGGCCGCCGGGCTCTGTTTGGTGGAACTGGAGGTGGCTTTGCGCTGCAGGGCTGCGAAAGTCATGGCTGTTGCCTCCTGGTGCCGTTGCCGCTGAGCTTGCCGGCGATGCTCTGGCCGAGGTTTGCGCCGAGTTTGCCGCTGCCTGAAGGGCCGGGCGTAAAGGCAATCTGGCCGAGGCGCAGGACTGGGGCGCGCTGGGACCTGGCCCATGAGGCGCGAGTTTCAGGGTTGGCCAGTGCCTGGGCGAGTTCGCGACGAAGGCCGGCGATCAGATGCGGCCGGTCGCCGGGGGCGATGCCGCGCAGCACGAGGCGGTCGATATGCAGGGTGATGCGGGCTGGGGTGATGGGTTTGACGGGGAAATTCATAGCCACCCCCGAATCTCTGCCGTCGCGAGCGGCCGCTCGATTTTGTGGGCTTCCATTTTGGCTGCTTCAAGCAGGTGGGTCATGCTGACGGGCGCGCCCGCCTCGGCTGCGATGAAGGCGCCGTTGAGGGCGATGTTGCGGATGTTGCCGCCGGCGACGTTGAGCTGAGCGAGTTTTGCGTAATCCAGATTGCTGAGCGGGGTTGCAGCTGGAAAGATGCGGCGCCAGATGGCCTCGCGCTGGACTGCGTCGGGGAATGGAAACTGGACGATGAAGCGGAGGCGTCGCTGGAAGGCGCGGTCAAGCGAAGACTTGAGATTGGTGGTCAACACTGCGAGGCCCTGATAGGCCTCCATGCGCTGGAGCAGGTAGCCAACCTCAATATTGGCGTAGCGGTCGTGGCTGTCTTTGACCTCGGCACGTTTGCCAAAGAGGGCGTCGGCCTCGTCGAAGAGCAGCAGGATACCGCCCTCTTCTGCGGCGTCGAAGACCTGGCGGAGATTTTTTTCGGTTTCGCCAATGTATTTGCTGACCACCGAAGACAGGTCGATGCGATAGAGGTCCAGGCGCAGTTCGGCGGCCAGGACCTCGGCCGCGAGGGTTTTGCCGGTTCCGCTCTCACCGGTGAAAAGTGCGCTCACGCCGAGGCCGCGCCGGCCGCGCTCAGAGAATCCCCAGGACTCGTGGACGGTCATGCGATGGCGAACCTGGGAGAGGAGGCGCTGCAGGGTTTCAGTCTGCTGGTCGGGCAGGATGAGGTCAGTCCAGGTGGAGGAGGGGACGATGCGCTGGGCGAGGTCGTCAAGCCGGGGGCGGGCCACTGAGCGGCAGGCATCCCAGAGAGCGTGGAGCGGCGGATTCTGCTGGGTCGCGACGGTGACGCTGGTGGTGAAAATGGTGCTGGCGCTGAGGCTGAACTGGTCTGAAACAGCGTCCATTGCCGCTGCAAGAGCGGACTCGGGTTCAGCCAAGTCCTGCGATCCGAGTGCCTGCTGCCAGAGATTGCGCTGCTCGGTGGGGCCGGGCTTGTCAACGTCCAGGCGCACGAAGGGCCGGTTGAGGGGTAGCGATTCGCGGCTGGAGAGGAAGAGCGGGCCGGGCAGCTTTTCTGCGAGGCGGCGGGCGGCGGGTGAGAGGCCGGTGGCTTCGACTTGTATGAGAATGGCTGCCGGAAGGAGCAGGCATTCGCGCTCAAGAAGCAGGGTGAACTCGTCAAGTTCTGTCGGGCCAGATGGCAAGTCTGCGCCGTGGAGGGCGAGAAGGCGCAGGCCAAGTTGGCTGGCAACAATCTGAGCGACGTCCTGCTGGCCGTGGAGGTCGTTGCCGCAAAGATGGACAAGCCGGGAGCCATCTTCACGAAGCATGGCAGTAGCCCGCTCCCCAAGCTGGCGGTGTTCTGCGGCGAGCAGGGCTGGTTCGGCTGGGGCGCGGACCAGGGCATCGAGGCGGGCATCGAGAAGGTTGGTGCCCGCGATGAAATGTAAAAGGCGTTCGTCAATACGGAGCGGAGCCGTGGTGAGGCTGTTGGCGGCCCCCATGTGAATGAGCTGAAAGCGGCGCAGGGGGCGAGCCGGGGTGAGGGCGCTCCAATGAGGGTCAGTGAGTGCGCCAAGGGCGAGGCCAAAGGTGATGGGGGTGTGCGCGGCGGAATGGCTGAGGAGGGCAGCCAAGCCGGAGTCCATCTCGACTGCAGCGGTCAGCAACAGCAGATCGCGTTCAAACGCGGTGAGGGCAAAGAGCTCGGTGAGTTGGTCGATAGCTGCGGGGGCTTCTTCAAATTCAATTTCTGTGCGGATGGGGAGGAAGGGAACCGCAGTAGGTTCGGGGTTCAGCAGACGCTTGAGGCGGGCGAATTCGACGATGAGGAAAGCCTGATTTGCTTCGGCCCAGGTGGCTACCGAGGGCTTGCCCGCGACGCTATGGATGGATTGCGAACTCATCACTGGGGGCGTCATGGAATCACCACCGTCGCGACGAAGAAGGGTGGATTGGCGGCCCAGTTGACCTGGACGGCGCTGACGATGCCGTCTACGGTGAGGCGTCCGACGTAGTTACCGGGGGCCAGGTGCGGGAACTGGAAGCTGAGCTGGCCGGTCGTTGCACTGAAGGGAAGGGCCGGTGCAGAGGTGCTGCCGAGGATCAGCTCAACTTTTTGGCTTGGCCTCGCCTGTGGTGCGCAGTGGATTGTCACCAGCGTGCCGGATCCGTTGTTGACTGCGGTTGGAGCAGGTGCCAGAAGAATGCTCGGGGCGATGGCCATGAGTACGCTGTTGGAGCTGGCAAGGATATTGTTGGCGACGTCGGTGATCTGCACAGAAATCTCGTAGATTCCGGCGGGCAGGTTGGAAGGGTCGTTCGGGACGACAAAGGTCAGGGTTCCCGGCGCAGAAGTCGCCGGTGCAAAGGTGGGGTAGTTGATGCCAAGACGGCCATTGACCAGGGCGATTCTGGTGATGCCGGTGAGGTACTGGCCGTTGGCGGTGGCGGTGTCTCCGGGGCCGGCGGCGGCCTGGTTGGGTGGCGGCAGGATTTCGATGAGGCGGGGTTGCAGGCCGGCCTGGGCGGTGAGTACGCGCTTCATGACTGGAAGTGGAGAGACGGTGGGTGCCTGCGGTTCGATGAGAACGACAGAGACCTGGAAAGGAAAAGTCGGGCGGTAGTCGGCTTTGAGGGCGGTCCAGAGCCAGGCCATCTCTTCTCGGCCCAGGGTGGCCGGTGTGATCTTGATCATCTCGATCTGATCTGCAATGCCGCTGCTGGCAAGCACGGTCCGATAGGGATTGGTATTGGGCAATGCACCGAGTGCGGTGGTGATCTGGCTGCGAGCGAGCACAGGTGTTTCGTGGAGCATGAGCACGGCATAACCCAGCAGTGCTTCGGCCTCGGTGTCCTGGGTGGCGTAGGCGGTGAGCAGGTAGTGCAGGTCAAGCGCGAGGGGCTGGTTGGTGAGCTTGCTGGTGCCGTCGCGGCCCAGCGTGGGCAAGCCGATATTGCGCCACGCAGGGTTGGGTGTGACCTGGTGCAGGAAGAGATTGACGAGCAGATCGGCTCCCTGGCCAGGGTTGAGGTTACCTTGCGCGATGTCCGGGGCCTTGGCGGTGACGGTGACGCTGCCCAGTGGCGAGGACGGGTCGTTGAGGGTGTTATTCAACCAATACTGGATTGTAGCGGTCACGGCGGAAAGGGCGAGGGCGTTGCTCATAGGCCCCTCCCATCCGCTTTCCGCAGGTATTCGTCGAGGTTAAAGCTGCGACGCTGAGCGCGTGGTGCTGGCCGGGCAGCCGGGGCCTGTGGGACGGCGGTGACCTCTATGCGTCCGATATTGATATGGATTTCGTCGCCGGTGAAGCTTTGCGGGGTGGGGCTGGCTTGCATGGAAGGCGACGCTGCTGGCCGAGCTTGCCGGGGCATCAGGGGCTGGAAGTTGCGGAATGTTTCAGTTTGGGTCTGCTTTGGTGCTTCAAAGACCTGCGAAACATGGCTGGCTGCTGAGGTCGCGCTGGATTCGGATGGCTGCAAGGGGCGGACGGCCTCGCCATTTGGGAAATCAGGGCGCACTGTTTGCGCCTGATTCACAGAATCGGGAAAAACCGTTTCGTAAGCGGGTTCACGTCGACTGGAGATCGATCGAAAGTCGGGGTCTTCTGCCGGGGGGCGGTGGGCGAGGTGGTCTTCACCGGGCTTCATGACCTGAGCAATGTCGTTTGAGTTTGAATTCAAAGAGGCAGAAGGGTTGGTCGGGGAAGGCTGTGCCGACGAACTGGCACTTGGCATGGCCGGGGACTTCACCTCCTGTACTGACTCCATCGGCGGGCTGGAAATGCTCGCCGGCGGTGCGTAGATTGACCGGACGAGCGGGTGAATCCCGCTGCTGGGAGCCGGAGCCTTGGCCTGGTGGACGAGTCGCGCGAGGTAGCCGCTCATGCCAGCAACCTTTCTGATCGCACCATGTCGAGGTACATCGCCCGACGAGCTTGACTGAGGGTGAGAATTTCGGATTCGGACCAGCCGTAGGCTCGGGCCAAGGCGTGTACTTCGCGCAGGAGGCGTCGGACCTGGACCTCCATCTCGGTCCAGAAAAATCCGGTGAGATCGAGCAGCTCGTCCCATGCATGGCCGCAGAGGGCGCAGGCAAAGCTGAGGCGCGGTTCTGCAAGCGGATCTGCAAGTGCCATCTTTTCTCCGAGTTCTTCGATCAGAGCTTCAGACCAACTGCTGCTGCTCGCATCGGGGTCGAGACTGCATCGCTTTGCAAGGATCAGCGCGGCGTTGGGAAGATCGATTTCGCGCGCGGCAAGCGCCAGGTCGCGGCTGGTGGGCAGACGGAAGCTCTGGCCTTCGATGGTCACCGTTTCTGACGATACTGATGCGCCGGCAAGGAGCATTGCGCTATCGAGCTCGAACTCCAGCTTTTCGCCGCAGGACGGGCACGGCACCCAGCCGCCGAGCTGGCTTCCAAAGCACATGGAATGAAGCCCGGCCAGTGCGCGATTGCGCTGGCCGAGCGGCAGGTCTGCCCATGCGTCAAGCGAGGTGCCGGGACTGCCTGCAGCCAGCGCGATCAGTCCTTGATCGAGCGGATGCAGCCCGTAGCCGCGCTCCCAGAGCTGGAGCATGTCGGAGCTGGAAAGTGCACGCATGAGGGGCCCCTGTTACGCGATCACGGTGGCGAGTTGAGGCTCCTTGGGTTCAACGACGCTGGTATCGCGCTCCCAGCCTTCGTTTTCGAGCTTGATGTGCTCGATGGCGATGGCGTTGGCATTGGCATCGAGGTCAGGCAGAGCCTGATACTCAGAGACCCAGCAGCGGTAAATCTTGTACGCGATCACCAATTGTCCGGCTTCGTTGTAGAACTCGAGGTAGAGGTCCTTGCGGAAGTTGGCGAGTGAAACCTCTGAGCCGAGCGAGGCCTTGAAGTTCCACACAAGGCCGGCCCAGTCATGAAAATCGAGGCTTTGGGTGAGGCCTCGTTCGAGGGTGATGGCTTCGTACTTGGTGCGACCGGGTGACTTGTGTCCGGTGGAAGGGTCTCCGCCGGCCCGGTGCTCGACGACCTCAGTGGTGCGCTTGAGCGTGGAAACCTTGCTGACGCCGGCGACATACTGGCCGTCCCACTTGATACGGAATTTGAAGTTCTTGTAGGGGTCCAAGCGCTGCGTATTGACTGGAAACTGTCCCATGGATATCCGTCCTTATCTCGAGCCTGGTGAAAGGCCGCGGTTCTGGGTGCCAAACTGAAAGCCTTTGGGCTACTGGCTCTGGCCGGCAATCTGAGCAATCTGAATGACGACGAATTCTGCCGGATACAGCGGTGCAAAGCCGACGGTAATCTTCACGATGCCCTGGGCTACGCTGGCAGGCGGGTTGTTTTCTGCGTCGCATTTCACGAAATAAGCCTGGGTTGGGGTGGTGCCCTGGAAGGCCCCCTGCAAGAACAAACCCTGCATGAAGGAGCCGACGTTGAGGCGAATCTGGCCCCAGAGCGGCTCGTCATTTGGCTCGAATACGACCCACTGGGTTCCCTGGTAGAGGCTGACTTCGAGGAAGAGAGCAAGACGGCGGATTGGTACATACTTCCAGTCGGAGCCGACCTGGTCGTTTCCGCGCAAGGTGCGCGCGCCCCATACGACGTCTCCGTATACCGGGAAGTGGCGCAGGCAATTGATGGCCTGCGGGTTGAGACTGCCGTTTTGCGCGTCGCTCAGAATGGTCGAGAGGCCGGATTGCCCGGTCAGGCTGGCGTTGATGCCAGCAGGAGCTTTCCAGACTCCGCGAGATGAGTCGGTAGCGGCGTAAAGGCCGGCCACAAATCCGCTGGGCGGGAAGGCGCGGGTGACCTTGAGCAACGGGTCAAAGACGTTAGGCCAGGGAAAATACAACGCCGCGTTGATGGCATTGCTGCCCACGATGGCCGTGTCTGGCCCACCCAGCAGGCTGGTAAAGCTGTCAGCCTGCTTGCTGTCGACAATGTAAAACGCCTTGTTGTCGACGGCGAATTTTTGCAGCGACGCAATGGTCGCCGGGTCAGTTTCCCCAGGGACTGCGAGAAGGTTAAAGATGGGAATATGCGTGAGCATGGGCAGGGCGGCGGTGAGGGCGGCCTCGAATGCCCCGGCGGTTGCGGGTGGGATTGTGGGCGCGAGCAGCGCTCCGTCGTTGCCGCCAGAGAGTGCGCGCGTTGCCGTACCCGCTGCCTTCGGTGTCGCGGGAATTCCAGGTGTGTTGGTAAGCGTAAGCGGTGTGGCTGCGCTCATGGTCGCGGAAAGGTAGCTCGACTGCTCGTTGAGCACGTTCACAATGTAGCGCCCGGAGGGATCGTGGGCGTTGAGCGAGAGGTTGGTAAAGTTTTCGACAATCGCCGTCGCCAGGGTATTCACGTTGGTAGCGATGACCGAAAGCGTAAACCGTGTGTAGTCATCCGCGCGGGGTTGAATCTGGAACGAGAGAGTGTTTCCCCACGCTCCTGGATTCAAAGCTGCAATGGTGAGCCCTGCAGCGCCCGCCGTGATGGTGACGGTGCTGGTAGCCGCTGTGGAGTCGAAGGTGAGCGCTGAGATGGAGGTTGAAGCGCTGGCTGCGGCGGGAACGTTGACTCCGTCGCCATCAGCACCGCTGCTGAGGGGATAGGTACCGAGCGCTGGTGGGCCGGCTGGCGCGCCAGTAACGGTAACGGCAACATAGTTCGAGACAATGGCGGCGACGGTGCCGACGGCGAGATTATCGAAAACTTCGACGGTGGTAACGACCGTGCTCTGGGGCGCATAGACCACGGAGACTTTGAAGTCTGCTGCAACGCCATTGGTGGGGGCCGAAATCTGTACGGCGTAAGTATTTCCCCATGCACCGGGAGCTTTGGAAGCAAACTTGATGCTGGCTGGACCAATGGCAATGGAGGTGCTGGCCGCAACCGCTGAGCCGGGTGCGCCGGGGTTGGCTGCAGAAACCAGGCGAAGGATGTAGGCCTGTTGCCCCCCGTTGGCGAAGAACTGGTTGAGGGCATAGCCCAGGTAGCTCCGCGGGTCGAGTCCACCGAACTGGCTCTCGTAGTCTGACCAGCTCTGCACCAGGGTGGCCGCGTTGATGGGTCCTTTTGCGGCCCATCCGGCAAAGGCGGCTATCGACGTGGCTACACCGGTGATGGTGTGCACCGCGCTCGGAATCTCCTCAATATAAACACCGGGATAGGTGTAGTTGGGCATGAAACTATCCTCCTGGTTGCGAGTTCTAAGGCATTTTCCGAAATACTGTGAACTTTCTGAAGGTGGAGAGTGTTGATTTCCCCGGGGGAAGATCAACACAGCCTTTTTGGCTCCGGTCAAGGGCATTTCGGAAAATGCTCAAGATCGCGATTTCTCGAAAGCGAGGTAGATGACAAACCGTGAAACGATTCAGACCGGTCCGCTTCCTTCACCGAAACTGCCAATTCGATACCAGAAGAGTGAGAAGAGTGGATCGGTCGCAGACCGTCTGCGCCAACGCATCTCCGGATGGGTGCGCATTGATAGTGGTGATACCTTGCGTAACGTGACGGAGTTCTACAAAAAACTGGCAACTGAAGCTGGGGGATTGCTCATCTGGTCTTGAACCGGGCGGCTTCACCTCTTCGAGTCGGGTGAATTCCGAGATTGAAAGCTTGGCATACCCATGAATTTCAGTACACCGAGCAATGCGTAACCATCGCCGAGGCGAAACAGTAATCTACATATCGCGAAGATGTCCAATTAATTTAAGAGATCACCTGTTACCGGCAGGCATTTATCTGTTTTGTGCCAATCGCAGTTTAGATTTGCGGTGCAACAACGGTTTGGGCCGATTGGTTTGGAGCAGGGAGGATTCGAATCGTAAGACGCAAGTGGAGCGGCTCCAGGCTGACCGAGAAACCCTCGATGGGTCTCCCAAAGCCTCAGACGCCCCACTTGAGAAATGTTCAGATCAGGCGCGGCCAGCGAACTCGTGAGTTTCGGTCGAAACCTTGATCTTTTCACCTTGCTTGACAAAAAAAGGCACCTTGATCTCGATGCCCGTCTCCAGTTTGGCTGGCTTGGTTACCGCGCCACTGGCAGTATCGCCGCGCACACCGGGCTCGGTGTAGGTAACCTCAAGCTCCACCTGCATGGGCAGTTGCACCCCGATCGGGTTGCCGTTGAACTTGTGAACTTGCAGCAGCGCGCCCTCGACGAGGAAGTCGAGCGCGTCGCCAATCATTTCGCCGTTCAGGGTGAGGGTCTCGAAGCTCTCCTGATCCAGGAAGTACGATCCGTCGCCGTCGCTGTATAAATACGAAACCTCGGTCATCTCCAGGTCGGGTTCTTTGAACTTGTCGCCTGCCTTGAATGTCTTGTCGAAAACGGCTCGGGTGAGCAGGTTGCGCATCTTGAGGCGGACGAGGGTCTGGCCTCCGCGCGCGGTGGGCGTGGAGATTTCCGCCTCCAGGCAGTAGTAGGGAGCATTTTCAAATTCAAAGTACATTTTGCGCTTGACGGCAATCGCTTCGAGCAGTGCGGCCATGATTTCCTCGGAAATGGTCAGGGAACTTGAACTCCCTCGGGACCGGGATGCAGCTTGCCTGTTTGGGCATGGGCTGAGTTGCCCTCAGAATAACAGGCGGGCTTGGCTGGTTCGGGAGTCAACCGCGAGTTGCTCGATTCCGCACTGTGACGGTTCCTGCGTGCGTTACGAAAGGATCTGGCGGCGATCTACGAGGGGTTGGGGAACTCCGCGAAAGCCGCACATTTTCGCTCAGAACTGGATTTCGCCAGCAAGCCGTGAATCTTGCTGATCAATGATGAAAGTCCCGAAAGACAGGCGCGCGACCATCAACTCGATTCGTCTGGAGATGATGGGGACCCGAAGACCGCAGGGATCGGGAATCCGCTGTGGGGAAAGGAGGAAAGGCAACTTCGGAACCCTCCGCGAAGAAGGTTTTGAAATTTGCTGCCAAACGGGGAGAGTGGGGATTTGCTCAATGCTTGAAAAGATTTGGTGGACCTGATCGGGATCGAACCGATGACCTCTTCCATGCCATGGAAGCGCGCTCCCAGCTGCGCCACAGGCCCACACGTGCTGCGGGACAACTTCCTTATTTTCGCCGCTCCGGCGCGATTCGTCAAACGACACTCCTGTTTCTGCGCGATGGCCGCGCCTTTTGGGAACTTTGGCGGAGGTTCTGGTGTCAATACAGGTAGGGCAATACAAGTAGGGCAGCACAAGTAGGGCAGCCAAAGCATAGCGCGCACGAATGGTGCGGCAAACGTGTCATAAATCTGGGCTTTTGCGAAATTGATGCAAGATGACTGCCTCTTGCTTTACTGTGGAGGTCACGAACTTGCAGGCGGACATAACCTTGGGAAATCTCGCCAGTGCGCTGACGCTTCACACGGAAGAGACAGCTCTGATCGCCGAACTTCAGGCGGGATCAGAGGATGCCTTTTCCTGGCTCATTACGCGCTACCATCAGCCTATCTACAGCCTTCTGGCCCGTACCATCCGTGACCCCGCTGACGCAGCAGACTTGACCCAGGATGTTTTCGTCAAGATTTTCAGAGGGATTGGCTCGTTTCAAGGTGATTCATCCCTGCGCACCTGGATTTACCGGATCGCACTGCACGAAGGGTTGAATCAGCGCCGATGGTGGCGCCGGCACAAGCAACAGGAGGTCACCATCGAGATGGAGACCCTCGATTGCGAAAGCGGCGAACCCACCCGATTGAAAGAGATGCTGGTCGATCAAGGGGATAGCCCCTTCGAGTCAGCCCTGCATAACGAGACCAGGGAGCGTGTCGAAGCAGCCCTGCGGCTGGTTCCTGAACCCTACCGTATGACCATGATTCTGCGCGACATCGAGGGTTTCGTATACGAAGAAGTCGCGGCGATGCTGGATGTCAATGTAGGCACCGTCAAGTCCCGGCTGGCTCGCGGAAGAGCCTGTCTGAGGCAGTTGCTGATCGCCCACGACGTTGAGCGAACTTCGCTGGCCCAGGTCATGCTTCAGGCCCGGGGGGAGGAGGCGCGGTGATCTCCATTTTGCCAACGGTTCTTGGATGTTCCGGGGTGCGGGCGAAGTTTGCCGAGTATCTCGATAGCCGCCTCACAGGCCGCGAAATGCAGCGGGTCGCCCGGCATCTGGAAAATTGCAACAAATGCAGCGGCGAATTTGAGGCAGAGCGCCGCATGCTCAGTGCCTTGGCTTCCCTGGGGCCCGTTGCAGGAACGGCGAAGGAGCCGGATGACATGCTCCTTCGGATTCGCGTGGCTATTTCTCAGGAGCGCGCCCTGCGCGACCGCGACCGGCGGGCTGCCTTGCAACTTGCATGGCGCAATTCTGTAGGACCATTTTTGTTTCGCTTCTCGGCCGGACTGGCGAGTGCGGTGTTGTTGCTGGGCACCGTTGGCTTACTCGTAGGCATGTTTGCCCGTCCCGAGCCAGCATCGGCGCAGGATGAGCCTCTGGGTATGGCCACAGCACCCCGGTTCCTCTACCACTCCGGCGTTGCGCCTGACGCAGATCAAATTGGCACGACCGATGGCCCCGTTGTCGTGGAGGCCTATGTCAACGGCGCAGGCCGCGTTTACGACTATCGTATCGTCAGCGGACCCACCGACGCGCAGACCCGGTCTGAGGTTGAGAGCATGCTGCTGTTCAGCGTCTTTGAGCCGGCCCGCTTCTTTGGCCAGCCAGTGCGCGGCCTCGCGGTGATGTCCTTCTCTGGCGTCTCCGTCAAGGGATAAAAGGCAGCGCACTCGCCCTCCCGGGCTTAACTGATCATTCCCAACTGCTTGCCGATCAGCCTGTCCAGCATCCTGCTCGGCAGGCTCATCGGAATTGTCCAGTTCTTCAGCCGCTCGGGAACCACCGCGTACCGCACCTTCGGCTTCCTGGCTGTAAGAGCAACCCACACTGCCTCTCCCAATTGCTCTGGCCGCAGGCCTTTCCTTCCGTCCTCCACAAAAAACTTCGTAAAACGCTCAATCATCGGACCATAATCGGTACCCATAAAGGCGCTGTAGTCGTTTGCCTCTGCCTTGTCCCAGATTGCTGTTACTACCGCCCCGGGCTCAATCAGAATCACGTCGATTCCGTAGAGCATCAGCTCCCGCCTCAGCGACTCTGACATCCCCTCCATCGCGTGCTTTGAAGCGACATAGGCTCCCAGAAACGGCACTCCCAACTTGCCTCCGACGGAGCTGATCTGCACAATACGCCCCGCCTTGCCCTGCCGGTTGCGGTCTGAACCCAGAAGCGGGGCAAAGGCCTGCGTCACCACATGCGGGCCAATGACATTCACCTCCAACTGCCAGCGAAACTCCTCCGCAGACAGATGCAGCAGCGGCCCAGGAACCGCGATCCCCGCATTGTTCACAAGCCCAAAAAGCCTCTGCCCGTTCAGGTCAGCCGAAACTCCGGCGGCTGCGCGCGCAATCGCCTCTGCATCGGTCACATCCATGATCAGCGGCGTAAATTGCTCTCCAAACTCCGCTTGCAATCGATCCGCATCCGCCCGCTTGCGTACCGTCCCATACACGCGAAACCCCTTTTGCAGTAAAACCTTGGCCGTGCCCCAGCCAATGCCCGTTGAGGATCCCGTAACTACCACACTCTGCCTGCTTGCCATCTCTTCGATTCCTTTCCAATGCTCGTGTCAAAGTGTACACCGTACATCACGAGTAAAGATGTACGCTGTGCACTTACTGATTCAGCTAATTTTTGGCAATCTCCTGATTTTCGCAATCTCCTGATTTTGGCAATCTTAAGGTGTACAGCGTTCCAGTAAGATAAGAACTATGGCGTACCCATCCAAAACTGGTCGCGAATTAATCCTCGCCGCGGCTTTGGAGCAACTCGCAGCGGGCGGCCTGGGCGGCATGTCGTTGCGCTCGCTTGCCAGCCAACTTGGAATCGCTCCAAACGCCCTCTACCGCTACTTTGCTGATCGCGCCGCCATTGAAGCTGCGCTCTCTGCAGAGGGAGCCCGTTTACTGCTCGCTGCCGTGCGGAAGGCAGCCGGCAGGAAGTCTCCAGAAGCGGCCCTCCGCGCGATGGCCAATGCATATATGCGCTTCGCACGCGAGCAAGGCTCCATCTACGAAGTTCTGATGATGCGTTGCAGTCTTTCGGAACTGGACGCGCAAGCTCACCAGGCGCTCTGGCTCTTTGTCGTGGAACAGGTCACAAGAATTGCAGGCGAGGCCAAAGCCCGCGAAGCCGCGGTTTCTCTCTGGGCCTTCTTGCGCGGCATCGCTGCGCTCGAACAGGCGGAGGTCTTCAACGACGACAAGCCCATCACCAGCTTTCACTTCGGGCTCAATGCCTGGCTCACAGCCGCCTTGGCCTGCAAGCTCCCCTCGGTCTCCGTCTAAGGCTTCTTTGACCCAGGCGCCGTGATCCAGTCCCACTCCTGCCGCGAACGCTCCATCAGTTGAGCGCTATCCTCCGGCAGAATGTAGCGTTCCTTCACCAGCAGGTCCAGCGCCTTCTGAAACTGCGCTCTGTAGGCGTCATAACCGGCATACCGGGCCTCCACTGCCGCCCGCGGATCATGTGCCGCGTCGGCTTCTGCTGAAGTCCTTCGCAACGGAACAAACGAGCCCAGAAAAGCCGTTCGTTCGGTTGGCGCGCCTATCGCGGCCGTGCGCAGGTTCCACCCGGTGTAGGTCGCGAGAGGGACCGTAATTTCCGGCAGCGCAATGCCACCAAGGTCATTTCCGTTTGCATCGACCTGCGGAACAAGGGTGGGGTAGGCAGGGCCGACAGCGGGTGGCTGCTGGCTGAGGATGCCGCCACGCCAGTTCGGACCGAAGTCCAGGTCCCACCCCTGCGCGGCGGTGGACGGCGGCGTGAGGCCGGGAATCGCCGGAAAGTTAAGCCGGGTCAGCGGAACGAGCGTGCTCTTTGCGAGCAGCGGGTATCGGCTCGGCGGTGGCGAAATGCCGGCGCGTACCCATGCGTCCATATTCGCGATCATCGCTCGCCAGAACCAGCGAATCGGCAGAGGGCTCGGCAACTGCTGGCCCTGCCGGTCGCCCCCGCCCTGAGTCGGCGGAAACGGAACCGAAAAATGTTGCAGACCGCTGTAGAAGTAGATGCGCACATGGGGGCTGATGGTGGCGTCCTGCTTGCCATCCGCTGTGGTGTGAATCAAAGAGGCGGCACGGCCCCAGTATTCATAGGAGGTGTGAGAAAAGAAAATCCTGGGCACGACATGTTGCGCGGTCGCTGTATCCAGCAGTCCAAACTTGCCATTGCCGGGGGTGACGGGGTCCTGTTCCGGGCTGTCCGTAAAGGGGAAGATGTCCGTGGGCCAGTCAATCGACGAGACGGGCTGCGCGTCGCGCGAGGGCTGAGCAAAGCGGTAGTTGAAGCTGCCCCGTCCCGCTCCACCCACATGCGCCAGCACGCCGTCCAGAGCCATGAGACTCGACTCATCGGCGTTGAAGCCCTGGTAGAGAAAGTCGCGCAGAAAGCGTCCGCACTGCGAGATGCCTGCTGCGTAGGCGTATTTCACAGGAGCCAGCGCTTCTTTGGAGTGCTTTTCCCAGCTCACAAAGTCCCGTACTGCGGCAAAGCCCAGACCGGCGACCACCGGGTCCTGCACTACGTAGACCAACTCGTAGATCTTGCCCTTTTCAAAGCCTGAATTCAGGTGGAAGAATCTGTCGCTCGCCGTGAGCTGGCCGTTGACAAGGTGAGCAAAGCTCCAATCTTTCCGCGAAATTAGATGGCGCGCTCCGTGCGGGCTGTCGCGAACCGTCAGCACATTGCGGGCATCGTCGGGCGCGGCGGCGGGGTATTCCGTTCCGCCGATACGCGTGCCCATCACGTGTCCGAGTGGCCAGTCGGTCGCAGGTTCAGATGGGGTGAAATCGTCGCGCAGCAGCCCGGTGATGTGTTTTTGCGCCTTGCCTTCATAGGCAATGGGAGCGTAAAGGCGCAGGTTGCCGGGGTCAGGCGAGGCATCCCACTGCCAGCCGAGGGAGGCAAAAGTGAAACCCTGGCGCAGCAGCCAGCCGTCGCCGAGGTCGTCGGCAGACTCTGGATCAGCCTTGCCGCCATCCACCAGCGAGAGCAGACCCTTGCCGCCGCGATTGGGAATCTCCAACAGCAGCGTGCCGTTCGATTTGCCAAGGGGTCGCAAAATAAACAAATCGGCGGAGAATTCGACCTCTCCCGCAGCATTGCGTGGCGCTTTATCAAGGTCCACCACGGGCGCGTTGTGCGGGTCGCCCGGACGAACCGCGAAGTAGACGCGAGCCTCAATCTTTTCATACGCGGGAGTTGAAACCAGGCCAGCCCCAGCCGGTGTAATTGGGGTACGCGTCACCACTTCAACCCGCAACACCCGGGCAAAATTCTCGGTTGCGCAGGCAAAAAGGACAAGGAAGACGAGAATTGCGGGCGAGTTCCGGAGAAGCTTCATCGTGCCCGCAGTATACGGAAGCCGCCGCAGGTTACATTAGAAAAATATATGCTGAACCGACGCCACTTTCTCACCTCTTCCGCTGTAGCCGCTCTGTTGCCTGTCTCCGCGTTTGATCGCGCAGTTGCCCAGGGCCCGGCCGCCGCCTCAAAACTGCCCTCTGCACTCGCAGCATTGAAGAGCCGCCGCAGCGAGGCCCAGCCGATTTCTGTGGCAGAGCGCGAACTTCGGTTTGTCCGCGCCCAGGAACTGATGCGCGCTAACGGCCTCGATGCAGTGGTGCTCATCGGCGGCACCTCGCTCGTCTATTTCACCGGCATTCGCTGGTGGAACAGTGAGCGGCTCTTCATCTGCGTCCTGCCCCGCAAGGGAGCGCCCTTCTACGTCTGCCCGGCCTTTGAAGAGGAGCGCGCTCGCGAGCAGATGCGCCAGGCTCCAGGCGGCAAGGATTCAAGGGTTTATAGCTGGCAAGAGGATGAGTCGCCCTATCCGCTACTGGCACAGGGCCTGAAGGATCTGGGTTGGCTCAGCGGCAAGCTCGGCATTGAGGAGCGCGTCACATTCGTCTTTGCCGACGAGCTGCGCCGTGCCAATCCTGCCTTTGAAACAGTGAGCGCGACGCCGGTTACAGCTGGCTGTCGCGCTGCCAAAAGCGCCGCCGAGCTGGCGCTGATGCAGTTGGCCAACAACGTCACCTTGCAGGTCTACGAAGCGGCGTGGAAGTCGATCCTCACCTCTGGCCCAGGCATCACCAATCGCCAGGTCAGTGAATGGATCGGTGCAGCCTACGAGCAGATTGGCTTTCCCGGCGATGCAAGCTGCCAGGTGGATGCATATTCTGCGCTGCCGCATGGCTCAGTCGAGCCGCAGACCATTCGTGAGGGTAGCCTGGTGCTGATAGATGACGGCTGCACTGTCGAAGGGTATGAATCCGATATCACCAGGAGCTTTGTCCTGGGCAAGCCAACCGATCGCATGAAGACGGTCTTTGATGTCGTTCATCGAGCACAGTCCGCAGCTCTGGCGGCCGCTAAGCCAGGCGTGGCATGCGGCGCGGTAGACGCCGCTGCGCGCAAAGTGATCGACGAAGCTGGATTTGGCCCAGGCTACACGCACTTTACCCATCGCGTCGGCCACGGCATCGGCATGGATGGGCACGAGTGGCCCTACCTGGTGAAAGGAAACGCCAAACTCCTAGAGGCCGGAATGACATTCTCCGATGAGCCCGGCGTATATCTTCGCGGGGAGTTCGGCATTCGATTGGAGGACGACATGGTCCTCACAACCGAGGGTGCCCGATTGTTTACCCCGCAAAGTCCTTCCCTTGAACATCCTTTCGCCTGACGCCGCCGGTCTCCGGCTCAGGTTGCCGCTTACGTTTCACCGCACGCGGTAGTCTCAACTGAAGAGTGCAGGCTCAACGGCGCCGGTTGAAATGAACTAAACTTTGTGGTGATGCGTACGCGTATGACTTTTCGTTTGTCCTCTTCTGCAGCTCTGTCGTCAGCCACCGCTCTCGTCGGCGTGCTCCTCTGCGTTACGCCGCTGGCGCTCGGCCAGGCGGACAAGGCTCCGTCTTCCTCCAGCCAATCCAAGCCCGCGCAGAGCTCGTCTTCTGCGCCAGTATTCACGGAGGAGAAAGCCCCTTCGCTTGTCGACCCCAACGGTCCGGCCATCTCACTGGTCAACTCCGAGACCCTCTTCACCATGGTGTCGGCGCTGAACGCGTGCGGCTACGATGAAGGGCTGGAGGAAAGCGACGCGATCCGCCAACGCGTCCGCGAAGAGATGAACCGGGCATTTGCGGCCAACGAAGAGGCCCGCGCCAAACGGGATGCGGTCTGTCAGTTCATTGCGCAGCACCGCATGACCGGCACATTCAAAGACATCTCGCAGTACATCTCCCTGGCGCTCTACCTGACTCCTCCGCCAGAGCTGGAGACGTCGGTAGAACTACCAGAAATGCCTCCGGATTCGACCCAGGTCGTCGAGATTCTGCCCCTGCTGCGCGCATTTGCCACTGCCGTTGATCTGCACGGCATCTGGGTCACCAGCCATCGCGGCTACGATGAGGCGGTCAACCATCTGCACGACGCGCTCACAAAGATGATTTCCTCAACAAATTACTACTTGAAAATGCCTGCCTCTACCTACGATGGCCGCCGCTTTCTTGTCGTTGTCGAGCCGCAGCTATCGCCCCGCACAATCAATGCGCGCATCTACGGCGCGGATTATGTCGTGATCGTTTCCCCGGTCAATGGGGAGATTCGCATGGGCGACGTGCGCCACACCTACCTGCATTACCTTATCGAACCCCTGCTCTTTCAGCGCGCTACAGCAATGGACCGATTTCTGCCCATACTCAAGGATGTGCGCGAGGCACCGCTCGAGTACGTTTATCGGTCTGACATTGTTGCGCTCACCATCGAGTGCCTCATCAAGTCCGTCGAAGCGCGCACCATGGAGACAGGCATCGCCAGCTATATCGCGCCCACCGATGCCCGCCGCTCCGACTTCGCCACCATCGAGCATGATCGCGGCGTCGTACAGCAAAAGCAGGAGCAAATACGCCAGGCGCGGGTCCGTCACGAAATGGCGCAGGGCTTTGTGATGACCGCCTATTTCTACGACCAGTTGACCCACTTTGAAAAAGACCCGGCCAGCCTGAAGGACACGATCGGTGAGCTCGTCTATGGCATGGACGTTGACCACGAGGAGCACCGCGCGAAACAGGTGGTTTTTGATGCCCAGGCAGACCAGGACGTTTTGCGCCGAACCGCAGCCCGCCGGTTGACCGGTCTGGATCTGGCAGAAGCTCGGCTTGCCTCGGGCGATTATGCAACCGCCTCAGCCCTGGCGCGGCAATCGCTGGTTCTGGCTCCAAAAGACAATTCCACCAAATCCGAACCTGGAGACATTGGTCGAGCCAACTTCATCCTGGCGCGGGCGGCGATTTTGACGGGGCACCCAGATCAGGCGATTACCGGCTTCCAAAAGGCGGTTGCCTCGGCCACAGAAACGCGCATCCTGGCATGGTCGCACATCTATCTTGGCCGCATTCTCGATCTCGATTGTCGTCGCGACGAAGCCTTGAGCGAGTACAAAAGCGCCCTCGCCGTTCGCGACGGGCAACAGGATACCCGCCTCGCCGCAGAGCGCGGGGTCAAGGCTGCTTATGCCGTCAAAGGACACACCTGCGAAGTAGACCCCACCGCGGACGCTGATGGGCCGCAAGGGGCGGATGAGACCAATCCCGATGGAAAATCAGCTCCGCCATCGAAGCCCGAAACAGTCCCTTCGCCGAAGTAACTGGCGAGGTTTGCCTGCCGGGCAGCCATTTCGTCCTCCTTTGCGTCTACCATGGGAGTGGTATGCGTGAGTCAGTCTTAGGCCAATCCGAGGAGTTGTCCAGCCTTGAAGCAGCGCTGGGCCACAAGTTTGGCCGCGCTGAACTGCTGGTTAGAGCGCTGACCCATCGGTCGCAGGCCTATGAATTGGCCATGGACTCCCCGGACAAGGCAGAACTGGGCGAACCCGCCGACAATGAGCGGCTCGAGTTTCTAGGGGACGCCGTCCTCGGGCTGGTGGTCGCAGAGAGCCTTTATCTGCGTCATCCAGGCTGGAAGGAGGGCGAGTTGACCCGGTTGCGCGCCCAGTTGGTAAGCCGGCGCAATATGGCCCTGGTTGCGCAGGCGATTGGCCTCGGCGAACACCTGCTGCTCGGCAAAGGGGAAGACAGGTCAGGCGGCCGAAAAAAGTCAGCAATCCTTGCCAATGCCATGGAAGCCGTCATCGCGGCCATGTACCTGGATGGCGGAATGTCCGCAGGTTTGGATGGAGCCCTCCAACCGGTCCGGGAGTTTGCTCGCAGACATATCCTTGGACCCGCCGCCGATCAGCTTGCTCGCGAACTCCGTTCAGGCGCGGCGTTGGGAGATCACAAGTCTGCCCTTCAGGAGCATTTGCAGGCGACGCACTCGGGCTTGCCGGTGTATCTTGTCGAAAGTGAGAGCGGACCTGATCATCGTAAGCGCTTTCATGTCGAACTGCACTTGCGCGATGCCGATGGCGATGTCGGCGAATCGCTTGCCAGCGGAATCGGAAGTACGAAGAAGAAGGCGGAGCAAGAGGCTGCGCGGCGTGCTCTGGAGTTGCTCACCGGGCGGCCAGCAGCCGAGGAGCCAGTCGAATCATGAACACGATGACGACTTCCATCACGGATTCTGAACCGGACGTAGCCAGCCACGGAGAACCCGTCACCGCCTCGCCGCCTCCTGCGCCCTCCGTCTCGACGGTAAAAGTCCTCCGTGCAGCCCCGCAAGACTTCGCTCACGGTGTTTCTGAGGCGCTTTCCTCCTTGCTCAGGACGATCATCGTTGCGCTTTTCGTGCTTACCTTTCTCGCGCAGCCCATGGTCATCCCCTCTGAAAGCATGGAACATACCCTCCTCGTCGGTGACTTCCTCCTCATGAATCGTTCTGCGCTGGCACCGGCCGGCATCTGGCAGCGTATCTTGCCGTATGGCAACGTAGAGCGCGGCGAGATTGTCACATTTCATTCGCCGTTGAACTCCCGGGATTACCTCGTCAAGCGCGTCATCGGCCTGCCTGGCGATCGCATCCGGATTGATAAGGGCCAGGTACAGGTGAACGGGCAAACCCTGAGTGAGCCCTACGCCGCTTTTGAACCTAGCACGTACAATCCCTATCTGGACCACTTCCCAACCCAGGTCTACAGCGATCCCGGCGTAGAACCCGGATGGTGGAAAACCCTGCAGCAAGACACGCAAAAGGGCGAACTGGTCGTTCCCGCCGGTGAGTATTTCATGCTCGGCGATAACCGAAACCACAGTCGCGATTCCCGTTACTGGGGCTTTGTGGCGCGCAGCCAGATTATTGCGCGTCCCCTGGTAATTTACTTCTCCCTTACCCGGCCATCTCGCACCGATGTTCAACAGGCCTCGGATGATAGACTTGGGCACGACAGCGATGTTTCAGCGCATCTCAAGGGCTTCGCCCGATGGAAGCGTTTTTTCCATGTAGTGCATTGATTCGGGCATTCGATGCTTTGCAATGCATGCGAGTCGCGAGCCCTCAATGCAAAGCATCAGGAACTCTCTGGCCTCGCGATGCGTAGGGAAATCAGGGGACGGCGCAAACCGGAATAGGCAGGCAAAGGCACAGTGGCCAAGGAACAAAAAATGATTGCTGAGAAACCTGCCCCAACCCCGGTCGCGGGTGCGGTGACAGAGGCGGACAACGAGATCGGAAGCGAGGTGCGCACCGACCCCAAGGCCGCTCAATCTGGCCAGCAGCGGGTTGAGGAAACGCCACTCGAAGCCGTGGCAAGCATCTGCTCCGTGCTTGTAATCGGGCTCTTTATCCTGACGTTCCTCGCGCAAAACTTCGTCATCCCGTCCGGCTCCATGGAAAACACCCTCTTGGTCGGGGATCACCTGCTCGTTGATCGCATCACCCTCGCTCCACGGGCTCCGTGGATGCCGCTGGTTCATTACCGTGAACCAAAGCGCGGCGACATCATCGTCTTTCTCAAGCCCGGCGAACCCGATTTATTCCTGGTCAAGCGGCTGGTCGGCATTCCGGGAGATCACATTCATCTGCGCAACGGCGTCGTCATCCTCAACGGTGTCGCACAAAATGAGCCCAAATCCAAGCTCGGGCCCGAGGATTTCTACTCCCCGTACATCGATGATTTTCCTGCGGTGCCAACCTCAGAGGCCAACGGCGTAACCGCCGAGTGGGCGGTAGATTTGCCTACCCATATTCAGGGCAATGACATGGTTGTTCCTGATGGCATGTACTTCATGATGGGCGATCATCGCCACAACAGCCTCGATTCCCGCTTCTGGGGCTTTGTACCCCGCGCCAACATCGTAGGGCGGCCACTGTTCAACTACTGGTCATTCAAAACCCCTGATTCCCAAATGGATCATACCCACCTGGTCGACCGGGTCGCCTGGATGGGTCATGTGGCCCTGCACTTCTTTACAGACACCCGCTGGGCACGTACCTTCAATCCGGTGAACTAACAATGGGGAATGAGGCCGACAAGGCTCAGGACAGCGCCTATCAACCCCAGCCCAGCCCTGAGGGCGCCGGCGAAGTAGCCCTGAAATCCAGCGCGAGTCGGTGGAGGAAACGCGTTACCTGGGTTTCTCTTTTGCTTGTAGCGTTGGCCGCAGGCGTTGTCTTGCCTCCCCTGATCAACATCGGGCGTTACCAGCGGCAGATCACGGCTCTCATGAGCCGCTCGATGGGCCGGCCAGTACATCTATCCGGCGTTGAAATGCGCCTCCTCCCCACCCCCGCGTTCGTCCTCCATGACCTGACCGTCACCGAAGACCCCAGTTTCGGCGCGGAACCCATCCTCTTCGCCCGCACTGTCGTCGCCTCTGTGCGCCTATTCTCTCTCTGGCGGGGCAAGATTGAAGTGAGCCGCGTCAGCGTCGATGAGGCCAGCCTCAATCTTGTCCGAACTCCGCAGGGCCGCTGGAATCTCGAATCCGTCTTGATGGGGGCCGCTTCCAACCTCGGCGCTGCCATGCCATCAGCCCAGGCTGGCATCGCTACCGGCACTGTCCGGAGACACTTTGAGTTTCCATATCTCGAAGCAACAAACTCCAGGGTCAATCTCAAGAACGGAATCGAAAAAAGTCCATTCTCGATCGTTGAAACCGACCTCTCCCTCTGGCAGGATCAGCCCGGAGCCTGGCGCGTCCGCCTGCGTGGGCAACCCGTCCGCACCGACATGGAGATGAGTCTTGCCGATACCGGCGAGCTGCGCATGGAAGCCAGCCTGCATACCGCCCCGCAATTGCGAGAGATGCCGCTCAAGCTGCAAGTGGAGTGGCGCGACGCGCAGTTGGGCCAGCTTTCACGGCTCCTTCTGGGGTCTGACGCCGGCTGGCGTGGCGACATGACCGCCGACATTGATGTTCAGGGAACTCCCGATTCCGCGCAGACAACCGCCCGCCTGCGCACGACCAGTGTTCGGCGGCAGGAGTTTGCGCCTGAAACCCCCCTGGACTTTGATGCAAACTGCAAATTCCGCTATCAGCACTCCCTGAACGCCTTCCACGACGTCATCTGTAACACTGCTATCGGCGGAGGGCGGTTGCAGTTACAAGCCGAGGTCCCAGGCACGGTCGGACCTCCCGAGGCGAAACTCGAGGTCAATCAGATCGCTCTGCAAGCCGCTCTCGATCTCCTTCGCACAGTCCGCAGTGGCTTTGCTCCGGGGATCGTTGCCAGGGGCACCGCTACCGGAAGTCTTACTTATAGGGTTGCCCCACCGCAGCAGGCCCCGCCCGCCAGGGCCAGTGCAGTGCAAGGTAGCTCGCACCCTGCCTCGCGCCCTCGTTCACGGGCATCGCTTGCCGACAACCCTGCGTCACCCTCTCTCAGTCTGCAAGGATCTTTAACCGTTGAAGGAGGTACGCTCTCCGGCGGTGATTTCAAAGAGCCCCTCGTCCTCCCAACCATGTCCTGGCTTCCCGTAAGAGTTGCCGTCCCAGGGGCGGGAAGCACACCGGAGTCTGTCGCTCCGCTGGGGTTGGAATCGCGATTCCTCCTCGACTTGTCCGCAGCCAAGGGTCAGACTCGCCCAGCCTCTGGACGCAGAAACAGTCCGCCGGTTAGTTCAGAGGCAGCTCAGGCTGCCTCGCTGCAGGCGGTTGCCCGCCCCGTTGCAATTCGCCTCGCCCTCAGTCCTGCCGGCTATAACGGCTCCGTCAACGGGAGTGCCGAGTCAGAGCAATTGCGAGAACTTGCCTATGCCCTGGGATCGCCCCATCTGGATGCTCTCGATGAGTTTGAAGGTGGAACGGTCAACGTCGATTTGACGGGGGCTGGCCCGTGGCTGCCGACACCTGAATCATCGGAACCCCGAACCTCGCCTCCCCCCGTTTCTGCCTCAACGGCCAGGAAAGCTGTTCCATCCAGGCAAGCTCCTCCCAACGCCGAGCCTGGGAGCGAAGCCCTTGCCGGGACCCTGCACGTCGCCTCGGTGGTCTGGAAGCCGCCCTTCCTCGCCTCAGCGGTTCAGGTCAGCCAGGGAGCTTTGACTATTTCAGGCGGCGAATCGCTTTTTGCCGCCGACTTTACCTACGGAGGGATTGCAGGATCTGTCTCAGTCAAAGCAAGGTCCGCGTGCAATGGCAGCCATTGCGCGCCGCAGGTACAGTTACGGTTTGGCTCACTCGATGCCGCACTCGTCCAGAGTGCGTTGCTGGGAGCCCCGGCGCAAAAGTCGCTGCTCGCACCCCTCACTGCCCAGCTTGCCCAGTTCACCCAGAACAATCAATCCGATGCGGCTAACAAAACTGGCTGGCCAGATGCCGATGTGAACGTGCAGGCTGAGAGTCTGACCCTCGGTCCCGCGATCCTGCACAAGCCAGTCATCGACCTGGAGCTCAATGAAGGTCAAGTTCGGCTCACCCATTGGGAGGCGAATCTACTGGCTGGCTCAGCTCAGGGTACCGGAGCATTCAGCCTTCACAAAGACGGACCAGCCTATTCTCTGGAGGGCAAATTGACCAACATCAATGCCTCGCAGCTCGGGGCGCTCTTCAGCAGTCATTGGAGCGGCGGGGCCATCAATGCCTCTGGCAGCATCCAGCTTTCCGGGCTCACCGCCAAGCAATTCGCAGCCTCAGCCCAGGGCGATGTCACTTTCGATTGGCTCAACGGTGTCGTTTCCTCTACTCCGACTGCACTCGCTAAAACAGGTCACGCCGCAGCCCCATCCCGCTTTGACCAGTGGTCAGGCAAGCTGGCCATCAAGGATGGAAAAGCCGCGCTCGCAGAAAACTATCTCGTCTCTGGGAAGCGCAAGACTTCGGCTACGGGTGAAATTCCATTCGAAGCCCCCGCAAAGCTCGTCTTTCCCTCGCCCGTACAATAAAGGCATGATGGCGTCTCCTGCTCCCTCAGTCCTGGTCCGCTGCAAAGGCATTCTTTTTGATATGGATGGGATTTTGATCTCCTCTCTGGGCTCGGTCGAGCGCAGTTGGAGTGCCTGGGCCATCTCCCGTGGCGTCGATGTCGGGCTCGCCATTCACACTGCGCACGGCTGCCGCGCCATCGAGACGGTGCGCATCCTTCGCCCAGACCTCGATGATGAGGCTGAGTTGAAGGTCATTGAAGACCTTGAAGTTGCTGATAATGAGGGCCTGGCCGTTCTTCCCGGTGTTCCAGATCTGCTTGCGGCCTTGCCCGCTTCGCGCTGGACCGTCGTTACCTCGGCAACTGAGCGCCTCGCGCGCATTCGTCTGGCCGCCGGCGGAGTCTCCCTGCCCGAACGCATCATCACTGCCGATCAGGTCACCCAGGGAAAACCACATCCCGAGCCCTATCTTAGGGGTGCCGAGATTCTTGGACTCGACGCCTCTGAGTGTGTCGTCATTGAAGACTCCGCCTCAGGCACCAAAGCAGGCC
>JANYDG010000014.1 GCA_025359885.1 Acidobacteriota bacterium | reverse complement strand
GTTGCGCAGTGTGCTTGCTGGTTCGAAGCCGGTGCTTTGGGTGCATGCGGTTTCGGTGGGTGAGGTGCTGGCGGTGAGCCGGCTGGTGCAGGCGATGGATGCGGCGCTGCCGGGGTACCGGGTGCTGGTTTCGACGACGACGCGGACGGGGCAGGCGCTGGCGCGGGAGCGGTTTGGGCGGGAGCGGGTTTTCTACTGCCCACTGGACCTGCCGTGGGCGGTGTGGGCTTACTTGCGGGCGGTACGGCCGACGATGCTGTTGCTGGCGGAGACGGAGTTCTGGCCGAATCTGCTGAGCGGGTGTTTTCGTCGGGGGATACCGGTGGTGGTGGTGAATGCGCGGATCTCTGACCGCTCGTGGCCTCGGTACTGGCGGCTTCGGCTGCTTTGGCGGCGGTGGCTGAGCCGACTGGCGGCAGTGCTGGCGCAGAGCGAAACGGATGCTGAGCGGCTGGAGGCACTGGGCTGTTTGCCGGAGCGGGTGAGCGTGAGCGGTAATTTGAAGTTTGATGTGCGCACGGCGGAAGAGGCTGAGGCGACGATGCTGCTGCGACCGATGTGCGGGGAGTTGCGGCTGATTGTGGCCGGGAGCACGCTGGAGGGCGAGGAGGCGGCGCTGGTGGCAGCATGGCGCCTGCTGCTGCGGGACCATCCGAAGCTGGCGATGGTGCTGGCTCCGCGTCATCCGGAGCGATTTGAGGCGGTGGCCGGATTGCTGGCGGGTTCGGGATTTGCGTGGCGGAAGCGGTCGGCGACAGGGGCTGGGGTGCTGGTTGCAGGTGAGATTGTGCTGCTGGATTCGATTGGGGAGCTGGCATCGGTTTATTCGCTGGCGTCGGTGGCGTTTGTGGGGGGGAGTCTTTTTTCTGCGGGAGGACATAATCCGCTGGAGCCGGCGCAGTTTGGTGTGCCGATTTTGATGGGGCCGAGCTACCAGAATTTTCGCGCGATCGTGGAGTTACTGATGTTGCGGGACGCGATTGGGATCGTGGAGTCAGGGAGTGCGGAAGTGCTGGCGATGGCGCTGCACGAACAACTGAGGCCTCGCGGCCGCGCGACAGAGGGCCGGGGTGAGCGGGCGCTTGCGGTGTATGAGGAGCAGGCGGGGGCGACCGGGCGGACGATGACGGCATTGATGGCGATTCTGGAACAACGGGGGAAGGCTTGAAGCGGGTTTGGCTTGCGCCACTGGTGCCGTTGTACCGGGCCGCGGCCGCTCTGCGCTGGATGGGCGTTAGGCCGCGGCGGTTGGCGCTGCCGGTGGTGAGTGTGGGGAATCTTTCGGCGGGGGGAACGGGGAAGACGCCTTTTGTGATTGCGCTGGCGAAGCTGCTGAAGGCTGAAGGATTGGCGGTGGATGTGCTTTCTCGGGGGTATGGGCGGCGAGGCACGACGGTGGAGCGAGTGATCCCGACGGGGTCTGCGGAGTGCTATGGGGATGAGCCGCTGCTGATTGCGCGGCAGACCGGGGTGCCGGTCTATGTGGGGGCGCGGCGGTGGGAGGCTGGGCGCCTGGCGGAGGCGGGCCGGGACGGGGGCGGAGGGGTGGGCCTGCACCTGCTCGATGATGGGTTTCAGCACCGGCAGTTGCATCGGGACGTCGATCTTGTGCTGGTGAATTCGGAAGACCTGGGCGATTGGCTGCTGCCTGCGGGGAACCTGCGCGAGCCACTGAGCGCGTTGCGGAGGGCGACGGTGTTTGCGGTTTCCGTGGAGGACGACGCGGCAGTTGAGCGATTGCGGGCGATTGGGCTGGGGCAGCCTGTTTGGCGCTTTCGGCGGGAGATGATGGTGCCGAAGGTGGCGGGGCCGGTGTATGCGTTTTGCGGAATTGCGCGGCCGGAGCAGTTTTTTGATGGGCTGGAGCGCGCGGGGATGACGCTGGTGGCGAGGAAGGTTTTTCGGGATCATGCGCCGTACCGGGCGAGCGACATTCGGGCACTGGAGCAGTTTGCGGACCGGATGGGGGCGAGCGGCGGGCTGGTAACGACGGAGAAGGACCGAGTGCGGATGGGGGATCTGGCTGCAGGACTGGGCGAGGTGCCGCTGTTGACGGCGGGGCTGCGGATTGTGCTGGAGGACGAGGCTGGGGTCAGTGCCTGGCTGCGCGATCGAATTGGGTGAGGAAAGGTTCAGGGGTCGGGGATCAGGGTTCGGGCGAGGGCCGAAGTCCACTGGATTGACTTGACGGGCTGGGCAGGCTTAATTGACGAGCCTGCTTAGCTGGCTTTGATGCTTGCGACCTCGACGAGGGTGGAGTAGAAGGTGGCGGCCTGGCCGATGTCGGTGAGCCGTTCGCTGGTGAGGGTGTTGACGTTTTGGCCGCCGGGGGTGAGTTTGGCCCAGTCGAGGCGGCTGGCGACCACGCCGGGTGTTACTTTTTCTGAAATAAGAGCGGTGAGGTGGAGAGTGCCGCGGTCGTTCCAGATGCGGACGGGGTCGCCGTCGTGGATGTTGCGGGCGGCCGCATCGGTGAAGTGGATTTCGAGGCGGTGGTTGGTAGCGGCTTCCATTTTGCGGTGGCCGTCGAGGTTGGCGAAGGTGGAGTTCATGTAGTTGTCGGCCTTGCGGGGCAGGAATTCGAGGGGAAAGCGAGCGGCGGCTGGGCTGAGGCGGGACTCGGTCGGAGGAATGAAGGCGGGCAGAGGGTCTTTTCCTTCCGCGGCGAGGGCTTCTGAATAGAACTCGATTTTGCCGGTGGGCGTGGGGACGGGGCCTGTAACGAAGGGGCGTTGCTGCCCGGCGGGGAAGCGGAGCGGGATGTGGCCCTGCGCGGCGAGCGACTCTGGGGTGATGTGCTCCATGCCGGGGTTCTGCGAGTGGCCGGTGGCGTCGAGGTTAAGCGCCTGGCGGATCATCTCGTCGGGAGTGTCATGGAAGCAATCCTGATCGAAACCACAGCGCTCGGCCAGTTGCGCGAAGAGCCATACATTGGAGCGAGACTCGCCGACGGGGGCGATGGCCTGGTTGGATTGCTGGACGAAGTAGTGGCCGTAGGCGCCCTGGATGTCGGTGTGTTCGAGAAAAGTGGTCGCTGGGAGAACGAAGTCGGCGTAGTCGGTGGTGTCGGTGAGGAACTGCTCGTGAACGACGGTGAAGAGGTCTGGGCGGAGCATGCCGCGACGGACATCGTTGAGGTTGGGGGCGATGGCGGCGGGGTTGGAGTTGTAAACGAAGAGGGCGTGCACGCGGGGATTGTTGCCGGGGCCGTCTTCTGGTTGAGTGCCTAATTCAGTGAGGGCATGGCCGAGGCGGGACATGTTGACGATGCGGGCAGGACGGCCGAGGGGCGAGGCAAGCATGAGCTCGGGGCGCTCGATCGCTGCGCTATTCCACTGAAACGCGCCGGACATGGAGAGCTGTGCGCCACCGCCCGGGTGACGCCAGGCTCCGGTGAGGGCGGGGAGCATGGCGATGGCGCGGACGGCGGTGCCGCCATTTTCTGAGCGCTGGACGCCGTAGTTCATGCGCAGCGCGGCGGGGGTGGTGGTGGCGTATTCGCGGGCAAGCTGCTCAATTTCGGCTGGGGTGAGGCCGGTCCAGAAGGCGACGCGCTCCGGGGTGTATTCGCGGACGCGCTCGGCGAGCGGGGCAAAGCCATGGGTCATTTCGTCGATGTAGGCGCGGTCTTCGAGGCCATCGCGGAGGATGACGTGCATGAGGCCGAGGGCGAGCGCCGCGTCAGTGCCGGGGCGGATGCTGATGTGCCAGTCGGCGAGGGCGGCGGTACGGGTGCGATAGGGGTCGATGACGATGAGGCGGGCGCCGTTGCGGCGGGCCTCTTCGACAAAGGGCCAGAGGTGGACGTTGGTGCCGTGGATGTTGGCTCCCCAGGCGATGATGAGGCGGGATTTTGGAAATTCTTCGTTGGGGGTGCCGAGCTTTTTGCCGTAGACGAGTTTGAAGGCCTGGCCCCCGGCCTCGGCGCAGATGGTGCGGTCGAGCTGGGAGGCACCGAGGCGGTGGAAGAAGCGGCGGTCCATGGAGCCGTAACCGAGCAAGCCGATGGTTCCGGCGTAGCTATAGGGGAGGATCGATTCGGGGCCGTAGGTAGTGGCGATCTGCTGGAGGCGGCTGGCGATGGCAGTGAGGGCTTCGTCCCAGGTGATCTGCTCGAAGGCGTCGAGTTCCCTGCCCGTTTTTCCATTTTCGCCGAGCGGGCCTTTGGGAATGCCGGGCCTGCGGCGCAGGGGGTGGAGGATGCGCTGCGGGGAGTAGACACGGTCAAGGTACTTGGCAACTTTGCCGCACAAGAACCCTTGCGTCACCGGATGCGACGGGTCGCCCTGGACTTTGATGGCGCGGCCATCGCTGTTGACGGTGACCAGGACGGCGCAGGAATCCGGACAGTCGTGGGAGCAGATGGTGTGAACGATGCGGAAGGGACCAGACTGGGTAGCGGCGGCCATGGAGTCATTGTAGAGTGGCGGTGGAGGGAAAACGGGATGCGATTTCGTAGATGGAGGCTGGTTGCGGCGATTGCGGTGATACTGGGCGGGCTGGAGGCGGGGTCTGGGGTGGCGCGGGCTGCGGATTTGGCGGGGCTAAAGGACGAGGCAGCGGCGATTCGCATGGTTCTGGCGGGGCAGGTGGCGGCGTGGAATCGCGCGGATATTCCGGGGTTCATGGCGAGCTATGAGGATTCACCGGAGACGACGTTTGTGGGGACGACGGTGGCGAAGGGATTTCAGATGATTCTGGAGCGCTACCAGAAAAACTACACGACGAAGGAGCAGATGGGTGTGCTGACCTTCAGCGAGTTGGATGTTCGTCTGCTGCCGGGGTCGAATGGCGTGGTGGAGTACGCGGTGGTGACGGGGCACTTTCACCTGGAGCGGACGGCGAAGGGGGAGGCGAAGAAGGACGATGGGATATTCAGCCTGGTGTGGCACAAGAGCGCCGGGGGATGGAAGATTTTGTTGGATCACACGAGCTAGGCGGGCAGGGCCTGACGTTGAATTGTTCGGTAGAAGGCGACGCTGCCTTGCGGGGCCAGTTGTTGAAGAAGATCGAAGTCCGAGATGTTGCGGGTCAGGATCGACAGTTCCTCGATGGGCCATCATCCACTCCCAATCATCGTCGGCGACGGCGATGTTGGCGAGCGCGGCTTCGATGAGTCTGGAGTCGGAAGTGATACCGGTCCGGCGCTTGGCTTCGGCGACCCGTTCTGCGGTCATCCGCCCACGTATGACGACCGTACGATTGCCAGAAAGCAGTCCTATGGCCTCCGCAAGGGCCAGGTGATCGCTCCATGCAGGTCACGCGACGGCGTTTCCCTGCACAGTCTGGACTCACCGAAGGGAAGTGCGGCTCGATGCAAGGGATTTCCCGGTAGCTGGGGCGGGTGCTGTCGGGGTCATGGTTCACTTTGTTCTGCAATGTGGCACAGGATTGATGAAACTGTAGCGCAAAGTCAAAAGCGGGCACGGATGCCTAGCTGGAATTCGCGCTGGCGGTAGAAGTTGGTGGCGTTGATGTCGAGGGGCTTGCCGAATTCGGGAACTGAGCTGGGGAGGCCGGCGGCGGTGAGGCCGGTGAGGAAGTTGAGGGTGGGCAGGCCGCCCGCGAGGGTGCCGCGGCGAATGATGTAGCCCGTCGTTTCAATGAGGGTGACGTTCTGGTGGTTGAAGAGATTGAAGCTCTCGGCGAGGAGCTCGATTTCGCGATGGTTGTGCAGGTCGAATCGTTTGCCGATTCTTGCGTCGCCGGTGTACGTGGAGGGGTAGCGGTAGGTGTTGCGACCGAGCCCGTAGACGCGGTTATCGCCTGCGGAACCGTTGATGCTGGGACCGACGCCCTCGACGAGCTTGCCGGTCGAATCAAAGAAGCCCGGGATGAAGCCACTGGTGCGCAGGGTATAGGGCAGGCCACTGCGGAACTGCGCGACGGCTGCGATCGACCATCCGTTGGCGAGGGTGCCAGCCCAGTGGTGGAGCTTCCATGGCGTTTGATAGAGGACGGTGGCGGCGGCAGAGTGGCGAATGTCCACGCCGGAGGTGCCGTATTCAAGGCGAAAATCGCTGGGGTCAAGGACGTCGTTGACCTGAACATTGCCGGATTCGTTGGGGTTCCAGTCGGTGGCGTGGGCGTAGAGGTAGTGGGCGCGGAGGGTGAGGCCGTGGCCGCCCGTGCGGACGAGCTTGACGAGGGCAGCCTCATAGGTGGAGTTGGCGCGGCTCTCAATGGAGGAGAGTTGCTGGTAATTCGCGTTGGCGCGCGTAGTGAAAAATGGGACGGTGAGCTGGGAGCCGTCTTTGAGGGGTCCGTGGCCGGTGGAATCGACGACGTCGTAGGTGACGGATTGCAGCTTGCCATTGCCGTCGAGGGTCTGGACGAGGTTGGTGTCGATGGAAATGGGAAGACGGCGGCCGAGGCTGACCTCGGCACTTGCCGAGACGAGCCAATGGCTGGGGAGCTGCTGTTCAAGGCTGACGACGGCCTGCGCGACCTCTTGCGGGCGGAAGCGGGGAGCGAAGGCGACGGCACCGGGGGTGACTACGGTTTGTGGAGCGACGGAAAAGGCGTAGGGGAAGGGTGGCGCGCCAACATCGGTGGGCTTGAAGAAGAAATTCAGATCGCTGCCGGGAGAGCCGGTCTGGGTGAGGGCGGCGAGGACAGCGGCATTGTCGATGCGGCCGAAATAGAGTCCGCCACCGGCGCGGAGGACTGTGCCGGAGAGTGGGGACCAGGCGAGGCCGAAGCGCGGACCCCAGTTGAGGGTGGCGGCGGGGAGCCTCAAGGTGGCGGGCAGGTCGGGATTCTGGATGTTGGGGATGGTGGGGGGGAGTTGTTCAACCTCGACGCGGACACCGGCGGAGAGCGTGAGGTTGTGCGCGGGCTGCCACTGTTCAGTGGCGAAGGCGGCAAGGTCGCGGGTGCCGAGTCGCCAGCTTGCGGGGCCGAGTTGCTGTGAGAACCAGGCGTAGCAGGGCAGGTAGCCAAGGCCGCCAATATTGCCGTCGCCAAGCCGGTAGACACGGCCGCGCTGGTCGCAGTTGTGCTGGTCGGTGAAGGGGTTGTCTACGCCGTTGATGCCATATTTTTCAAAGCTGGCGACGTCGGAAAGGTAGTTCAGAACATCGGCGTAGGCGTAGGTGCCGGACTGGTTGATGAGGGTATCGACACTGTCAGCCACCTGATCAAGACTGAGCCCGGCTTTGATGAGATGAGCGCCGCGCACCCAGCTGAGGGTGTCCTGGGCGACGAAGAAGTGTTCGTCGGGATGTCTGGAGTGGCCGAGGCGCGCAGGTTTACCGAGGATGAATCCGTATTTTGAATCGACGATCATCTCAGGCAGTTGTCCGAAGCTGTTGGCGAGGAGCGGGGCTTCAAAAGCGGAGGGGGCTTGTGGTGTATCGCTCTGCAGACGGCTACGGAACTCGGTGGCGAAAACGTTGAGGAGGTTGGGGTTCAGGAAGCCCTCCCAGGAGGCGAGGGCCCAGGCTGAGGAGGCCTGGCGATTGCCAAAACTGTGACTGCCGTTGGTCTGCGAGCTACGGGTAAGGGCACCGGCAGGGGCGTCGAGAATGGAGCCATTGGCCTCGAGAACCAGATGATTGCGCTCGGTCACCTGCCAGTCGAGGCGGGCAAAAGCCTGACCCTGCCTGGTCGAGCGCGGAACGGGACCGAGCAGGGCGGCGAGAGATTGAAGGCCGGTGGAGTATGCGGCGACGGATTGTTCAAGGAAGGCCGGGCCGGGCAGGTCGAGGCGGGCGGAGAGGACTTTAAGCTCATCGTCCGAGGGGCGGGCAAAGAACTGCGCGGGATGGCGAACCGTGGCGACGGCCGGGTCGTTGCGGAGGAGCCCGTCAAGGGAGGCGAACCAGGAAAGCTTGTCGTGCTTGATCTGACCGCCGAGGCCCAATCCAAAGGTCTGGCGGCTGTTGGCCGGGGAGTAGGCCTGAGGTGAGAACTGGGCGGTGTTGATGTCGGTGGCCGGGGCCGTCTGCTGCACCCATTGGGTGAAAGGATTGCGAGCGCCCAGGAGGCTTTCGCGATTGCGGTAGAAGAGCTGACCGTGGAGGCCGTTTCTGCTGTGCCCGGTTGTGAGCCCAGTGGTCAGGCTGATGACGCCGGCAGGGGAGTGGCCCTGGTCGGCAGGGGCGCTGCCGGTGCGTGCCTGCATGTCGAGCACGGCGGATTCGCCGAGTGCTCCGCCTTGCTGGTGGTCATTCTGGGGATGGAAGGCGGGGGTTGATTGGACGCCGTCGATTTGCACATCGGTGAGTGAGCCGCCGCCAGCTTCCTGGGAGAGCAGCCCGCCGGACGACGGATCGCTTGTGTCTTCGCCATCGGGGTCGCCGAGCTGGCCGTCTTTTGTGCCCGCTCCCTGCGATGCGGGGTGGGCGGCGGGGGTGAGGGCGGCGAGTTGCTCCCAGTTGCGGCTGCTGAGGGGGATTGCGCCTGATTCTTCGCTTCCAATGATGGTGGTGACGGCGGGGGCTACGGGATCGAGCGCATTGAGATCGGCTTCCGTAGAAAGCGGCAGGGGGGGCAGCTCCATGACCAGGGCGGCCTGAACGCGGGAAACATGGCCGGCAGAGACAAGGATGCCTTCGACGGCGCCTTTGCCGAGTTGCGGAACATCGGCTTCAAGGCGGTATTCCCCGGGCGACACGCCAATGAAGCGGTAGCTGCCGTTCTTGCCGGTGGTCCCGTGAAAAGTCGCGCCAGTGGCCAGATTGCGCAACAGGACGGCGGCCTGGGCGAGAGGGACACTGTGCCAGTCCGTGAGGCGGCCGTCGAGGGAGCCGGTTGTCTGAATTCCCTTTTGCTGGGCATTTGCATGGAAGGCCGAGACGAGGCTCAGCAGACTCATGGTCAGTGTGAGGCACAGCTTCGGCGATGGCTTGAGAGGAAATCTCATCTTGCGTGGCCCAGGGCTCTTGAATCAATGAAGTCCGGGAGTAGCGCAGATGCAGGGAAAAGGCTGATGCTTGCGTGCGATGACCTTTCAGTGGAAACTTTTCTGCGTTTCCCTGAAGGTTCTGAGAGTTACGAGCGAGTATATGCGCGTTCCGGTAAACTGAATAGATAGGAAGTTGGGATTTCTCTTTTATGTTCATCGATGAAGCAAGAATATTGGTCAAGGCCGGCGACGGCGGCAATGGTTGCGTCGCGTTTCGCCGCGAAAAGTTTGTTCCGCGCGGGGGCCCTTCGGGAGGCGACGGCGGACGTGGCGGCGACGTGGTCATGCAGGCAAGCCAGCAGCACAACACGCTGATTCACTTTCGCTATAACCCGGAACACAAGGCAGAGCGCGGCCGCCACGGTGAAGGCTCGAACTGCACCGGGAGCGATGGCAAATCCACGACACTCAAGGTGCCGGTGGGCACGACGGTCTACGACGCGGAGACAGGCGAGCTGATTCACGACTTTTCTGTGCCGGACGAGCGGGTGGTGGTGGCCAAGGGCGGGCGCGGAGGAAGGGGCAATCAGCATTTTGCCACGCCGACGCACCAGGCTCCGCGGGAATCGGAACCCGGCCGGCTTGGCGAAGAGCGCACCTACCGGATGGAACTGAAGCTGCTGGCGGATGTGGGTCTGGTGGGCTATCCGAATGCTGGAAAATCGACGCTGATTTCGCGCATTTCAGCAGCCAAGCCGAAGATTGCGGATTACCCGTTTACGACGCTCGAGCCGAACCTGGGCGTGGTGACGGTGGGTGACGCTCCCAACGAAGAGAGCTACGTAGTGGCCGATATGCCGGGGCTGATTGAGGGCGCGCATCTGGGGTCGGGTCTGGGAATTCAGTTCCTGCGGCACATTGAGCGGACGCGGCTGCTTGTGCATCTGGTGGACGTTTCAGATGGATCGGGCAGGCCGGACCCATTGGCCGACTTCAAAGTAATTTGCGGGGAGTTGAAGAGCTTTGGGCACGGTCTGGCGGAGAAGCCGATGATCGTGGTGGCATCAAAGATTGACGCGGCCAACCCAGACAAGCTCAAGAAGCTGACGGCGGCTGCGAAACGGCGAAAGCTGGAGTTTTTTGCGATTTCAGCGGTGAGCGGCCAGGGAATCGAAGACCTGAAGTGGGCGATGGCCAGGCATGTGCGCGTGGCCCGGGTGGTCGAGGTGGTTGAGCCGGTTTTCTAGGGCCTGTTCGCACGATCTTCTAAAACCATCGTTTTTTTGTTCTTGAAGGGAGCGGGGATCTGAATGGATGCCCCTGCTCCCTTCGTCCGTGAAGAGGGAAGGTTCATCCTCGCCGATGGGGCCAATGCGAAGGCTTTGCGTTGGCCGTTTTGTCGTCCCTGTCTGCGTAGATTTTTCCGCCCTCCTCGAACATCCCCACCTCGTTGTGCGATTCTATTGTTCGGACACCGTTGGAGTGGGACACCGTTGGACACCATCGATTGATCGAAATGGTTGCTCTGGTGTTGCTTAGTTTTGGTGTCTGGAGGCTCTTATAAAAATTCATGAGTACCAGGCAAAAACCATCCTCGCGAAGTACGGCGTGCCCGTACCCTGGGGTGAAGTAGCGAACACGTTGCCGGAGGCCGCAGACGCGGCCCGCAACCTGCTGGCGAACGGCGCAACCGGCGTCGTTGTCAAGGCGCAGATTCATGCGGGCGGGCGCGGCAAGGGCGGCGGGGTCAAGGTTGTGCGTGACCTGGCAGCCGCAGAAAATGCGGCCAAGGCCATCCTTGGCATGCAACTTGTGACCCACCAGACCGGGCCTACCGGTCAAAAAGTGCAGCGACTGCTGGTTGAAGAGACCGCCGCTATTGACCGCGAACTCTACCTCGGCATTGTGCTCGACCGCGCCACCGGCAAGCTGGTCTTCATGGCGTCGCAGGCTGGTGGCATGGAGATTGAAGAGGTCGCCGCCAAAGATCCGGCGGCAATCATCAAGGAAGAAATCGACCCCGCCATTGGCCTCGCCGGATACCAGGGGCGCAAGCTTGCCTTTGCCCTTGGCCTCAAGCCCAGCATGGTCAACCAGGGCGTGACCTTCTTCCAGGCCCTCTACAAGGCTTTCATTGAAACCGACGCCTCGCTGCTCGAAATCAACCCCTTTATCACGACCAAGGACGACAAGCTCTTTGCCCTTGATGCCAAGATGACCTTCGACGACAACGCCCTCTTCCGCCATCCGGATATCAAGGCTCTGCGGGATGTTGCCGAAGAAGATCCACTCGAAGTGGAAGCCAGCAAGTACGCGCTGAACTACATCAAACTTGACGGTTCCATTGCCTGCATGGTCAACGGCGCTGGCCTCGCCATGGCTACCATGGACATCATCCAGTACGCAGGCGGCAGCCCTGCCAACTTCCTCGATGTGGGCGGCGGCGCTACCCAGGAGCAGATCGAACACGCCTTTGAAATCCTGCTCTCGGATAAGAACGTCAAGGCCATCTTCATCAACATCTTTGGCGGCATTCTGCGTGTCGATCGCCTGGCGACGGGCGTCGTTGCAGCAGCCCGCAACCTCAACGTGACCGTGCCCATCGTCCTCCGGCTCGAAGGGACCAACGTCGAAGAGGGGCGCCAGATTCTCAAAGACTCAGGCCTCAATTTCCAGGTAGGCGCAACGATGAAAGAAGCTGCCGATTTGGTTGTAGCCGCAGCGAAAGTGGGGGAATAAATGTCTGTATTGGTCGATAAGAATACCCGTCTCATCGTTCAAGGCATCACCGGCAAAGAAGGCACCTTCCACGCCAAGGGCGCCGCTGAATACGGCACCCAGGTGGTCGGCGGCGTGACCCCCGGCAAAGGTGGCACCATCCATGAGGGCTGGCCCGTCTTCAACACGGTCGCTGAAGCCGTCGATGCCACCGGTGCCAACGCCACCGTCATCTTCGTCCCGCCGCCGTTCGCGGCCGACGCCATTCTCGAGGCAGAAGACGCCGGGTTGCCCCTCATCGTCTGCATCACCGAGGGCATCCCGACCATTGACATGGTCAAGGTCTGGTCGAAGATCAAGCACTCCGCCTCGCGCCTCATCGGCCCCAACTGCCCCGGCGTCATCTCCCCCGGCAAGGCCAAGATCGGCATCATGCCGGCGCGCATCCACCTCGAGGGCTCGATTGGTATCGTCTCCAAATCGGGCACGCTCACCTATGAGGCCGTGCACCAGCTCACCCAGCGCGGCATCGGCCAGTCGACAGCCATCGGCATCGGCGGCGACCCGATCATTGGAACAACCCACATCGACGCGCTGCGCCTGCTCAACGACGACCC
Organism: Acidobacteriota bacterium; assembly: GCA_025359885.1. Taxonomy (GTDB): domain Bacteria; phylum Acidobacteriota; class Terriglobia; order Terriglobales; family Acidobacteriaceae; genus Acidicapsa. The sequence goes on along the minus strand of JANYDG010000014.1, from coordinate 6,926 downwards.
AGACACCGAGGCCATCATCATGATCGGCGAAATCGGCGGGGCTGCCGAAGAAGCCGCAGCGGCCTTCGTCAAGGAATTCGTGCGCAAGCCCGTCGTCGGCTTCATCGCCGGGCAGACCGCACCGCCCGGCCGCCGCATGGGCCATGCCGGAGCCATCATCTCGGGTGGCCAGGGTACCGCCGCCGAAAAGATGAAAGCCATGGCCGACGCAGGTATCCACGTCGTCGTCTCCCCAGCAGACATCGGGGCAAAACTCGCCGAGGTTATCGGACGGTAGTTACACCTCAACGAAACAGAGAAAAGGCCCGCTGCGATGGCGGGCCTTTTGTTAATGTTCAACCGTTGATCAACGCAGAAAACTGCTCCATCGGCATCGCCTCAACCCCCGGCGCGACGGTCGTCATTAGCGGCTGGTTGCGCGATTTCCGATGAACAATCAGCGCCCGGCTCACCCGCTCCGTCTCCACGTTCGCAGCCTTTTTCAGGGCCAGCAGCGGATGCGCCATTGTAGACTGCACAGTCCGGCCAGATTTCGCCTCTACCAGCCAGAACTGCGCATTTGCCTGCGGCACCAGAAAATCCACCTCCAGCCCCTGCCGGTCGCGGAAGCAGTAGAGTTCCTTGCGTTCGCCGCGGTTGATCTGGCTCTTGAGTATCTCTGCTGCGACAAAGCCTTCGAAGATTGGCCCCAGAAAGGGCGACCGATCCAGCTCTGCCTGCGTCTGAATGCCCAGCAAATGGCAAGCCATCCCTGAGTCTCCCCAATAGACCTTGGGCGTCTTCACCAATCGCTTGCCAAAGTTTTCAAAGTACGGCTGCACCAGGATGATTTGCCCCGTTACTTCCAGTACGTACATCCACTCTGTAATCGTCGGCACACTCACGCCCAGCGGCGCAGCCAGGTCGGTCTTGTTCAAAAACTGCCCATGACGGCTTGCCAGCAGCGACAGGAATCGCCGAAACGCTGGTAGATCACGCACCTGCGTAATCGCGCGCACATCCCGTTCGATATACGTCTGCAGATACGACGCATGCCAGAGCGTGCGGCTGGCCGGATGCATCACCGGCTCCGGAAAACCGCCCCGCAGCATGTCTACTCTGGGCGATTCGGCGAGGCTGAAAGGCAGCAATTGCAGCACCGCCGCGCGGCCAGCCATCGACTCCGTAATCCCCTGCATCAACGGCGCTTCCTGCGATCCGGTAAAGAGCCACTGCCCCATCCGCCGTGGGTGCGCATCAATCATCGTACGCGCATAGTCGAGCAGACGCGGCGTATTCTGAATCTCATCGAGAATCGCTGGCAGTCGCAGGCTTTCGAGAAACGACCGCGGGTCGCTGCGCACGCGGTCCTGGATGTCTGGGTCTTCGAGCAGCACATATTGCGCCTTGGGCATTGACTGGCGCAACAGCGTAGTTTTGCCCGCGCGACGTGGCCCCGTGATCACCAGGGCAGGAAACTGGCGCAGTGCCTTCTGCACCATTCCTGCGAGTTTGCGGGCCACAGCCATGTTGACAAATCTAAGATTCAATCTTAGATTTGTCAACCTAAATCAGGAAGCATCGCAATCCGAAGAGCCTCCATCGCAAACCGGCAATCGCTCCAAGCTGGCACCAAAAATAATGACAAATCTAAAGTATTACTTTAGATTTGTCATTTTATGCAAAAGCGTATATTCATGCATGATTAATCGCCGTAACTCAATCAACACAACTGATGCAATGTGTTTACCTCGTGCATTGTTATGCATTTCGATGCGACATAGGTAATGAGGTCAGACGAATTCCTGCTGGCTACCACACCCGGCAAGGCGCAGCAGCCACCATCTTTGCGGACTTCTTGCAACTGAAGCTCTTGGCAAACTCGGGCAGGTCCTGCAGGATCGCGTTTGTCCGGTACTCGTCCGGCGCGTGCGGGTCGGTAAGGGCAGCCGACCGCAGTGCCTCAGGACGCGTCTGTGTGCACCACTGCTGCGCATAGGCAATCCAGAATCGCTGCTCAGGTGTGTACCCATCCGTCTTTGCGGCCATGTCTACATGCGCTTCGCGTGCTTTGTCGAGCCAGGCGAGCCAGGTTAGCCACGTCCCGCCCAGATCGGCCAAATTCTCACCCAGGGTCAGCTTGCCATTGAGGTGAACGCCCGGTACTGACTCGATCGCGTCGTACTGCTTGACCATGCAGTCGGCCCTCTCGCCAAACTTCTTTTCGTCCTCGCCCGTCCACCAGTTCTTGAGGTTGCCGGTCGCGTCAAACTGGCGGCCCTCGTCGTCAAAGCCGTGTGTTAATTCATGCCCGATGGTCGATCCCATATCTCCATAGTTGGCCGCGTCATCTTCCTTGCCACTGAAGAAAGGCGGCTGCAGGTATCCCGCCGGAAAATTCACATTATTCTGCTGGGGATCGTAATACGCATTCACTGTCGGGGGAGACATGTACCACTCGCCCTTGTCTACCGGTTTGCCAATCTTTGCGAGGTCGCGCGCACGGTTAAACGCTCGTACCCGTATCTGGTTCCCCACAGCATCTCCTCGCACAATCTTGAGGGCAGTGTAGTCCCGCCAACGGTCGGGATAGCCGACCTTGTTCATCACCCCGTGCAGCTTTTCCTTTGCCTGGAGTTTCGTCGCCGGGCTCATCCAGTCCAGCGAGTCGATGTCTGACTCCATCGCCTTTTCAATCGCCACGGTCATTTCCACCGCTCGCTGCTTGTCTGCCGGAGCGAAGTACCGCGCGACATACACCTGCCCCAGCGCCTCACCCATTTCGCGGTCAATACGGCTGGTGCAGCGCTTCCAGCGGTCCTGCTGCTTCTCGGCACCGCGCAGGATGTGCGAGTAGAAGTTCCAATCTTCCTGCTCAAAGCTCTCAGGCAGGCTGGTGCCGGCAAAGGCCGTCAGCAGATGCCAGCGCAGATAGGTCTGAATCTGATCAAGCGGCGTTGCTGCGATCAGTGCGTTAAAAGCCGCCATAAATTTCGGCTCGGAATCATTGGCCTTGCCTGTCGACGGCGCACGGTCCGCAACAACATAGTCAGCCAGCGAAAAATTTGTCAGATCTTTTGCCAAGGCTGACACGTCAGTTGGATGGTTGAGATTTTGCGGGTCCCGCTGCTCCGTGACAGTGAGCGACGCTTTGGCCAGAACCGTCTCAATTTCGAGCACGGTTTCGGCATCTTTGGCCGCCTGCGCCTCTGGCTCCCCGGCCAGCACCAGCATCCTGGCCACATGCTCCCCATACTGCTTCCGCTGCTCCAGGGATTTCGCGTCAGTCCGCGTGTAGTAATCCCGCTCTGGCAGTCCCAGACCACCTGCGCCGTAGCCTGAGATCACCGAAGCTGCATCGGCAAAATCCGGCTCAGACCCCATCCGGAAAAAGGCATTCACGCCGATCGTGTGCAGGTGGGCCACCAGAGCTGGCAGATCTGCCTTGCTCGTCAGCCCGGCAATCGCGTCCAGCTCCGGCTTGAGCGGCGCAATCCCCGCCTTGTTGATGGCCGCGACATCCATACAGCTGGCGAATTCGTCGCCTGTCTTCTGCTCGTTCGGCGAACGCGTCGCGCTGGCCGCCGAAACTTCCTCCAATATCTGCCGCAGATGCGCGCGATTCAGCTCCGAAAGCTCAGTAAACCGCCCATACGAAGTCTGGTCCGCAGGCAGCGGATTGCGGTCAAACCACTTCTTGCACGAAAACTGGTAGAAGTTGTCGCACGGATCAATCGTCGTATCCACCAGCGACCGGTCAAATACCTTCAACTCCGCAGCAGCCGGAGGTTTTTGCCCCCACACGGGTTGCAGCAGAAAGACGAGCGTGCAGGCGAAGCCGAGGCCGACGCGGAGCAGGGGTTTCAGATTCCAGGACATGCTCAAAACTCTACCAGAAGCCCTTACCCTGAAACGCGTTGAATTCCAGCCCATTACAATCAAAGTGAAACGACCTTCTGTCCCCGAACCTCAAATCTCAGAACTTCAAGTCAAGGAGTAACACCGTGTCCCAGCGTACTTTCAGCATCATCAAGCCCGACGCCGTCCGCAAAGGCTACACCGCCGCCATTCTCGCCGCAATTGAAAAGGCCGGCTTCCAGATCGCCTCGATCAAGAAGCAGTCCATCTCCAAGGCCCAGGCCGAGGGCTTCTACGCCGTACACAGCGCGCGCCCCTTCTTTGACTCACTGACGACTTTCATGTCCTCCGGCCCGATCGTCCTGATGGTCCTTGAAAAGGAAAACGCGATCGCCGACCTGCGCAAGCTCATGGGAGCCACCAACCCCGCCAATGCTGAAGAGGGGACCATCCGCAAGCAGTTTGCCGGGTCGATTGAAGAAAACGCCATTCACGGCTCTGACGCCCCGGAAACCGCAGCCTTTGAAATCGGCTATTGGTTCGCTGGCTACGAACTGGTCTAAGAACGGCCTCAATCACCCAGCATCTTGAAGGGTACGGGCGTCAGTCCGTACCCTTACCCGTTCTCAATTCCGAACCGCTGCCCGAGCAATCTGCTCCGCGCACCGCACCACTGACTGTGTGCGCACATAGGCCTCATGCGCCACATCCGCAATCGTCTGGATGCGTTCGTCCGTTGCCACACCATCGCCTGCCGCCAGCTTGGCCACGTCCTCCTGCGCAATATAAGGCACAAAATCCGGCTTCGGAATCATCCGCTTCTCCACCTCCACCATGATCGGCACCAGTCCGTGCGCCATGTACGCCGCAATCACCCCCGACTTTGACCATACATCCGGCCAATAGCCAATGATGCCGGCGATACTGTCGGCCATCAGGTCGCTCAACGCCTGCTCTTCCATGAAGCCGGCGCGGGTCAGTGCCGCGCCCTCAATTTCCATCGGGATGAACTCGCTCGTCCCGGAGCCGACGTCTGTGATTGACTCAATCCGCAGCTTTCGGCAAACCTCTTCCAGCGTCGCCCGGCAATTTCTGTAGAGCCTAACCCGCGTATTCAACTGCCCAAAGACGATCAGCCGCCGCGTCCTCTCCCGCAGCGGACGAAGCACCTCCGGCTCCCCGATATTCGAGAAAATGGGTATCTGGAGTATTTCGCGCCCGGTCAGGTTGTAGGGCTGTACCTGCCAGTGGTACTTCGCGCTTGAGGTAAAGGCCACCGCCGCCACCCCGAGCAGAGTCTGCACGCACCGCCGCTGCTCGCTTCGCGTCCACCGCGCCCGCTGCCACAGGTGCCCATTCGAAAATATCTCGTGAAAGAAAACCAGCAGCCGTGTCTCCCGCGCCAGCTGCTCCATCACCCGCGTAAGCTGCGCCGGGCGGCCATTGGGCGAATATGCATACGGCCCGTAGTGAAGCAGCAGGCTCTCAAACCTGTGCTCGCTGCGCAAGGCAGCAAGCGCCTCCCGCAGCGCCGCCGGGGTCGGTTCGCTCACATAGCTGATCGTGTTGGGAGCGATTTCAGCCGCGTCCAACGGCGTCTTCGGCTGCTTAAACACCAGAAAGTGGCTGCGAATGCCCTGCTGCTCAAAGAGCGTCGCCCCCAGCCGACGGGCAAAGTCGCCCATCCCGTCCACGCTTGGCTTGAAACCGGAAACGATCTGCAGTATCGCTTTGCTTTCCATTTCCCCTGATTGTACGGGAAGGTCAGAGCTCGACTGCCCCCTGACTGCCCCCTAAACGCCCCCCGCTCCGCCACTTGTGATACAAACAGCTCCGATGGAGTTCCTCATGAAACGCGTATCTCTACTGCTTTTCCCCGCCCTTGCTCTCGCTCTCGTCAGCCTTCTACCGCTTTCCGCAACTGCCCAGGCCACGCCAGCCCGCCCGGCGATCACCGGCATCTCCCATGTCACGCTCTTCGCCGACGACATCGCCAAATCCCGCCAGTTCTACACTGCAACGCTCGGCTGGAGCGCGGTTCCCGCCCAGGGCGCCCAGCCCGGCATCCGCTTCTACGCCAACCACGCGCAGTATATTGAACTGGTCTCTCCGCCAAGCCCTGGCCTAAACTCCAGTCTCGCCAACCGCCTCGACTCCGTCGCCTTCCTCACCGCCGACGCTGAAGCCCTCCGCCGCTACCTGGCTGCACACGATGTTGCCGTACCCGCCGCCGTCACCGTCGAAAAAGACGGAAGCCGCAGCTTCGTCGTCCGCGACCCCGAGGGCAACAAAGTTGCATTCGTCCAGGCTGGCCGTCCGCTCAAGGAGCCGGCCACCGCAGCCCAGAGCGTCAGCAACCACATCATGCATGCCGGCTACGAGGTGCACAACCGCGCCGCGCTCGACCACTTCTACAAAGACATCCTCGGCTTCCACCTCTACTGGCAGGGCGGCAACCCAGAAACCCGCATCGACTGGGTCATGATGCAGGTACCCAACGGCTCTGACTGGATCGAGTACATGCTCTACCTCGGCGACCACCCCACCCGCGCCGCCCTCGGCAGCGCCAACCACCTCGCACCCGGCGTGACCAGCGTCGCAGCGCTCCAAAAGCAACTCGAACAACACGGCTGGACCCCCACCCCAGGCTCCAACCCCCAGGTCCTCGGCGTAGACGGCAAAATGCAACTCGACCTCACCGACCCCGACGGCACCCGCGTCGAATTCATGGAATTCAAACCCGTAAAAGAAGCCTGCTGCTCCTCCTACACCGGCCAACAACCCGAACCCTCGCCAGGCTGGTAAAGCCCGCGAATTAAATCACCGGAAAACCCAGGGGGTACGCACCGGCGGCCTTCTTTTTTTCTTCGGTTTTTGAGCGAAAAATCACTTGATGCGCGGCTGCAGTCTTTTCCAATCGAAGGATGAGCCTGAAGGTTGTAGAGTAATCGTGCTTTGGAAGGCTCCTTTGTTTTTTTGATTTTGGGAGATTTTATCAGCCGTCGAGGTGGGGGGAATGTGGGAATCGGTATTTTCGATTTCCATATTTCCTCTACCTGTTTTTGTTTTTCGTTTTGTTTTCATCCTGT
>JANYDG010000098.1 GCA_025359885.1 Acidobacteriota bacterium | reverse complement strand
TTTCCTTGCTGCCCTTTACAGGGCAGTGGCCAGCTGAGCTACAGGGCCATCGTTTGCTGCGTCGCAGCGGTTTCTGGAAACCGCAGGGCTCTCTCCTTGCTGCCCTTGCAGGGCAGTGGCCAGCTGGGCTACTGGGCCAACTACCGTGCATCGCCTACACGCTCAAGTCTATCGCAAACCTCACGCCAGCAGAAGGTAAGCTTGATGTCGAGCAATCATCTGGAGTGCCCCGTGAACGAAATTCAAGACCTCCGATCTCAAAACCTGCTTCCTACTTTGAATCTCAACAATGCGCATGCCAATGAGACTTCCCTGCTGGATGCGGTGAGCCTGGCTGCTCTGGTAGGGATGGCGTTTTACGCACGAGGCTTTGACCACGGCGCGGGTGCGCTGCTGATTGCGCTGGACCAGGATGCTCCATACGACAACCCCAACTTCAACTGGTTCAAGCAGCGGCGGGAGCGATTTGTCTACGTTGACCGCATCATTGTTGCAGACTGGATGCGGGGCAAGGGGCTTGCGAAGCGGCTCTATCTTGATCTGTTTGCCGAAGCGATCCGATGTGGTCATCGACGAGTGGTTTGCGAGGTCAACGTTGATCCGCCGAACCCCGCATCCGACGCGTTTCACGCCAACATTGGTTTTGTCGAAATCGGCCAGGCTTCCATCCATGGGGGCGCGAAGACGGTCCGCTACTTAGAAAAAACGCTCTCCTAAATGCGGTGCGAAGGACCGATGAGGTTCCAGTGAATCGCTATCCAGCTGAGCAGGGTGCAGGCGATACCGACCAGGGTGAACTTGACCCTGGTGATGGTGCGCAGCGGTTGCTGGAACCAGATGCGAATGGCCGAGATGATGGCCAACAGGCTTAAGAAGAGGGCCAGTCCGACGGCAATGTTGAGCAAGTCAAACCAGATAAACCATTCCGGCGTGGGCGGTGGAAGGTCGTCACCCTGGAGGGCAAAATAGCCGCCGATGTTGACGAGCAGCAGGAACCACCAGCAGGCAGCCAGGCGCGGACCCAGGCCTAGCCAGATCGTTCCCGGCTCGGGGGCTGGGGGCGGGCGCCTGCGCAGAAAGAAGCTGTGCCCGGCACGAGCCATCGATGCAAGGATGACGGCAAAGAGAACGAGGAGGCTGGCGGCGGCGGCCGAGAGGACAAAGCGGCCGTTTTCGTACCACGGGACGCGCTGAAACTGCACTCCGGGAAAGTTGACGGCGAGGCGCATGACTTTGTTGCTGGCGTCGCGGATGGCGAAGAGGCGGGCCTGGCCGTCCTGATCCTGCCAGAGGTCTTTGCCAATCGCTTTCCACTTGATTGGGTGGCCGCGCAGGTCTTTGGCCTCGCCAAGGTGAAGAACGCCGTCTTTATCAACAGAAACCGCCCGCTGACCAAACAGGTTGCCCGGTGCAAGTTTGGTGCTGTCGGCGCGGCGGGTCGAGACGTACGTGCCTGCGATCCCCTTCATTTCGTCCGGGACAGTTTTGAGAAAGTCGGCCTTGGGCGCACCGGGGAAGTAACGATCGGTGAAGAAGTGGATAATTTCAGGCCGTGGCTGGTCACCGCCTCCAGCGGAGTTATAGGAGACAAAGAGAACGAGGTTCTGCTTTGGTTCGACGTAAAAGAGGCTGTGAAAGGCGATAAGATCGCCCTGGTGGCCGATCCAGCGAAGGCCGTTCCACCAGGTTTCATAGAAACCCATGCACATGGGTGGCAGTTTGTCGCTGGCCTGGAACTGAGGGGTCCACATGCGGGCGAGGGTTTCAGGGCGGAGGATGCGCTTGCCGTCCAGTTCGCCGCCGTGCAGCAGGGCCTGACCGAATCGGCCCATGTCGCTGGCCGTCGATGAGATGCCGCCAGCGCCGACGGGATTGAAGATTTCAAAGCCGACGGTTGGTTTGTCAGTGCTGCTGCGGTAGCCCTCGGAGGGCAGACTGGCGAGCGCCTTTGGCGGCGGCTGGGCAAAGGTCGAATGCGTCATGCCGAGCGGGGTGAAGATGTGGTCCGCGACATATTGCTCAAATGGCTGGCCGCTGACGCGCTGCACAATGTAGCTGGCGAGGCCGACACCGTAGTTGGAGTAGGCCGGCACCTGACCGGGAGGGAAGATGCGGTTGGGCTGGTTTTGGATCAGAACATCACGGAGCGAGACGGCTTTGCGCGGGTCGGTGAGGATGATGTTGGTGACCGACTCTTCAAAGCCGCCGGTGTGGGTCATCAGATTGCGTAAGGTGACCGGCTTGTCTGAAATCGAGTGCGGCGCGGGGCGGATCTGAAAGTCGAGATACTGATTGATGTCGGTATCGAGATTGAGCTTGCCCTGCTCCTCCAGCTGCATGACCGATATCCATGTGAAGAGCTTGGAGATGGAGGCGAGCCGGAAGATGGTGGACGCCGGATCGACGGGGCGTTTGGATTTGATGTCGGCAAGGCCGTAGCCCTTGGTAAGCAGGACTTTGTCATTTTGCATGACAAGAACGGAGGCGCCGGCGATGTCGCTTCGTTCGAGCTGGAGGGGTATCATACCGTCGAAGAAGGCTTCGAGATCGGCTGGCTCGAGGGAGTGGCCGGCAGCAGGATTCATGGCGGTAACTGCGGCAGTCGAAACCGGGGCTGTCTTGACGTCGGCCTGAGGAGCGGTCTTCACCGCCTGCCCATGACCCACCAGCTCTGCGACCAACAGCGCTGCGACCAACAGGGTTGCACTCCAGGCAAAACTGCTCACTCTCGACATTCATCTCCCCAGCGCGATTTCGCGGACGGCAAATTTTGAATAAGGCTAGCCGAGGTGACGCAGATTGGCAAGCAGAACTTCTGCGACGAACTTTACTTGTGCACGAAGGCCGGCGTTTCATCTGGCACGGGGTTGCGATTAAACTAGAGAGCATGGCGGATATCAATCGCAGGAAGTCAGTGACGGTAAAGGTGGGCAGTGGCCCAAGCCCGGTGCGGGTGGGTTGGGAAGCTCCTGTCGTCGTGCAGTCGATGACCAACACGGATACGGCGGACGTGGCCTCGACCATTGAACAGGTGCAGGCGCTGGCGCTGGCTGGTTCTGAACTGGTGCGGGTCACGGTAAACAACGACGATGCGGCGGCTGCGGTGCCTCACATTGTCGAGGGGCTCGCCAAGCGCGGCATTCATGTGCCGATTGTCGGTGATTTTCACTACAACGGGCACCTGCTGCTGCGGAAGTTCCCTGCCTGCGCGAAGTCGCTGGCAAAATACCGCATCAATCCCGGCAATGTATCGATTGGCCGCAAGGATGACGACAATTTCCGCACCATGGTGGAAGTAGCGGTTCAGCACCAGAAGCCGGTGCGCATCGGCGTGAACTGGGGTTCGCTGGACCAGGCGCTCCTCACCAAAATGATGGACGCGAACAGCAAGAAGGCGAGTCCCGAGCCCGCGCGCGACGTAATGATGGAGGCAATGGTGGTTTCGGCGCTGGATAATGCCGCCGCTGCCGAGCGCTATGGCCTGCGCCGCGACCAGATTATTTTGTCGGCAAAGGTTTCTGGAGTGCGCGACCTGATTGACGTCTACACCGCGCTGGCATCCCGCTGCGACCATGCTCTGCATCTCGGATTGACCGAAGCAGGCATGGGGGCAAAGGGGATTGTGGCATCCGCGGCCGGGCTTGCGCCGCTGCTGCTGGCCGGCATTGGCGACACGATTCGTGTGAGCCTTACGCCGGCACCGGGCGGCGATCGGACGGAAGAAGTCCACGTAGCGCAGCAGATTTTGCAGTCGCTGTCGATTCGCAGCTTCATGCCGCAAGTGACCAGCTGCCCCGGCTGTGGCCGCACGACGAGCACCTACTTCCAGGAGCTTGCGGAGCAGATTCAGACTTACCTGCGTGCGTCGATGCCAGAGTGGCGCAGGCAGTATCCGGGCGTCGAAGAGCTGAAGCTCGCCGTCATGGGCTGCATCGTCAACGGCCCCGGTGAATCAAAGCACGCCAACCTGGGCATCAGCCTGCCCGGCACCTTTGAGGATCCCGTTGCGCCGGTTTACGTCGATGGCAAGCTCTTCACCACCCTGCGCGGAGACAATATCGTGCAGGAGTTCCAGCAGATTCTTGATCGCTACGTGACTTCGCATTACGGTCAGGGCGCCAAGAGCGAAGAGCTGGTGGAGGTCGTTTAGTTCAGACCTGCCCGATGAAACCGGCCCCAGGCTTCAATCGTCCGTGCGTCAGATGGTATTCTTAAGTCGAAATGGTTTCCAACGCCCAAAAGACCTCGATGTGTTGTCGGCTGTGTATGTGTTCCATGCACGGGTCTTTTGGCGTGAGGCAATGAGTATGCGAGGCTAGCGAAAAGCTGGCATCCTTATCGGAACCCACCGCCAGAAGTTCCACTGGCAGGTGGGTTTTTTCTTGGAGCGCCGCACTACAGCGTTAACGCGTCGAAGAACAAAATCCGGAGCCCCCTGCCGCAGCCCTTCCCGGCAACCTGCCCCGGCAGTACGCCCAGAGCCGCGCGTCGAAAGAGTACGCGCAGGAGAATGATGAAGACCACTGGATTTCGCCTGACTGCCCTCGCCCTGATCATTGCCGCCCTCATCGGCACGGCTGCCCAAACCTCAGCGCAGCAAAAGCTGACGCTTCTCAACGTCTCCTACGACCCTACCCGCGAGCTTTACCAGGACTACAACACTGCCTTTGCCCGGTACTGGAAGACCAAGACCGGCCAGAACGTCACCATCAACCAGTCCCACGGCGGCTCCGGAGCTCAGGCTCATTCAGTTATTGATGGCTTGCAGGCAGATGTCGTGACCCTCGCTCTTGCCTATGACATTGACGCAATCAGCCAGAGCGGCCAGATCCCGGCCAACTGGCAATCGCGCCTGCCCAACAACAGCACGCCTTACACCTCGACGATCGTTTTCCTGGTGCGCGGCGGAAACCCCAAGCACATCAAAGATTGGAACGACCTCGTCAAGCCCGGCATCTCGGTGATCACGCCCAGCCCCAAGACCAGCGGCGGTGCACGCTGGAACTATCTCGCCGCATGGGGATATGCCCTCAGCGTCAACCACAACGACCAGGCCAGGGCACGCGAATTCGTCACGCAGCTTTACAAAAACGTTCCCGTACTCGATTCAGGCGCACGCGGCGCCACCACCACTTTCTCCAAGCGCGGCATCGGCGACGTGCTCATCGCCTGGGAAAACGAAGCCTACCTCGCCGTAAAGGAACTCGGCAAAGACAAGCTGGAAATCGTCATCCCCTCACGCAGCATCCTGGCCGAGCCGCCCGTCTCCGTCGTCGACAAGGTCGCCAACAAGCGTGGCACCGCCACGGTGGCCAAGGCATATCTTGAATACCTCTACTCCGACGAAGGTCAGGAGATCGCTGCGCGCAACTACTATCGCCCCCGATCAAAAGCCGTGGCCGCCAAATACTCTTCGCAGTTTCAAAAACTAAACCTGTTCACGATTCAGGATGTCTTCGGAGGCTGGCAGAATGCACAAAAAACACACTTTGCCGACGGCGGCATCTTCGATCAGATCTATGGGAAGTAAGATTTGACCATGACGCAACCGTCGATTGGAGTGGGGAACAGTGTCGGCGCTCGGCCTCAGAAAAATCAGGCTAAGCGCCCAGGTCTGCTTGCTCGCCTGCGCGGCAAAAGACCGGGCATCCTTCCCGGCTTTGGCCTTTCCCTTGGCTTCACGCTGACATATCTCAGCCTCATCGTGCTTATTCCCCTCAGCGCTGTCTTTCTCAAGACGGCTTCGCTCAGCGCGACGCAGTTCTGGGCAATTGTCTCCTCACCCCGCGTGGTCGCCTCGTATAAATTGACCTACTCCGTCTCTTTAGCCGGCGCTGCCATCGACGCGGTCTTCGGATTTCTCATCGCATGGGTGCTGGCGCGCTACAGCTTCCCTGGCAAGCGCATCGCAGACGCCCTGGTTGATCTGCCCTTCGCATTGCCTACGGCGGTAGCGGGCATCGCGCTGACCTCACTTTATGCCCCCAACGGCTGGCTCGGACAATACCTTGAACCCCACGGAATCCATGTGGTTTTCACCCCTTTGGGCATCGTTGTCGCACTGAGCTTCATCGGCCTTCCCTTCGTTGTTCGGAGCGTGCAGCCGGTCATCGAAGACCTCGGCCGCGATGTCGAAGAGGCCGCCGCCAGCCTTGGAGCGAACAGCTGGCAGACCTTCACCCGCATCATTTTTCCCGCAGTCTTTCCCGCCCTTCTCACTGGCTTTACCCTGGCCTTTGCGCGGGCGCTCGGTGAATACGGCTCCGTCGTCTTCATCTCTGGAAATATGCCGATGCGCACCGAAATCACGCCACTGTTGATTGTCAGTAAACTGCAGCAGTTTGATGTTCCAGGCGCGACCGCAATCGCCTCGGTGATGCTCGTCAGCTCCTTCGTGCTCTTGCTGGTCATCAATGGCTTGCAGGCTGGCCTGCGCGGCAAGGGAGAAGACGCATGATCACGGCTCCGCAGACAACGCGCCGCAAAGGCTCCGTCAGGGCAGGCGACGCGCCGTGGGTCAAATGGCCGCTCATCGCCCTTGCACTGACCTTCATGCTGGTGGTGCTCGTCCTGCCCCTGGCCAGCGTCTTCGTCGAAGCATTCGCCAAAGGGTGGCAAGTCTATCTGGATTCCATTCGCGACCCCGATGCACTCTCTGCAATCCGCCTTACGCTGACCGCTTCAGGCATTGCCCTCACTATGAACCTGCTCTTTGGCCTGGCCGCTGCCTGGGCGATTTCGCGGTTCTCTTTCAAAGGCAAGAACCTGTTGATCAGCCTGATCGATCTGCCGCTGGCGGTTTCTCCTGTCGTAGCCGGCCTGATTTTTGTGCTGCTCTTTGGCCTGCATGGCTGGTTTGGAACCTGGCTTGACGACCACAATATCCAAATCCTCTTTGCAGTGCCAGGGATTGTGCTGGCGACAATCTTTGTGACCTTCCCGTTTGTTGCGCGCGAGCTGATTCCCTTCATGCAGGCGCAGGGGACAGAAGAAGAAGAGGCCGCTCTGGTGCTGGGTGCGAGCCCGTGGCGCATGTTTTTCTCGATTACTCTGCCCAACATTCGCTGGAGCCTGCTCTACGGGGTAATCCTGTGCAGTGCGCGCGCCATGGGCGAGTTTGGCGCGGTATCGGTGGTTTCCGGGCATATTCGCGGCGAAACGAACACGCTGCCCCTGCATGTTGAGATTCTCTACAACGAATACAACTTTGCGGCGGCGTTTGCGGTGGCTTCACTGCTGAGCCTGGTGGCGGTCGTGACTTTGGCGGTCAAAAAAATTATCGAAGATAAGACAGGCAGACGCGGAGAAAAAGCATGAGCATCGAGGTTCGGAACATCACGAAGCGCTTTGGCGCGTTTACCGCTGTCGATGACGTGAGCCTGCAGGTGGGCGGAGGCGAATTGCTGGCGTTGCTGGGGCCTTCAGGGTCGGGCAAAACGACGTTGCTGCGCATGATTGCAGGGCTTGAATTTCCCGACAGCGGCTCGATTCTGCTCAATAATGAAGACGCGACCAAACACGATGCGGCGCGGCGGCGGGTAGGCTTTGTCTTTCAGCACTATGCGCTCTTCCGCCACATGACCATCTTCGAAAACATCGCATTTGGGCTGCGCGTCCGTCCGCGCCAGCATCGGCTGTCAAAAAGCGACATCCGTGACAAGGTAATGCAACTGCTCGCCCTGGTGCAGTTGGAAAAGCACGAGAAGCACTTCCCCAACCAGCTCTCGGGCGGGCAGCGGCAGCGCATTGCACTGGCACGGGCATTGGCGGTAGAGCCAACCCTCTTACTGCTGGACGAGCCCTTTGGCGCGCTCGACGCCAAGGTGCGCAAGGAGCTGCGGCGGTGGCTGCGGCGGCTGCATGACGAGATTCACATTGCCAGCGTGTTTGTGACCCACGACCAGGAAGAAGCCCTCGAAGTAGCCGACCGCGTGGCGGTGCTCAACCACGGCAAGCTGGAGCAGATAGGCACTCCGCAGGAGGTCTACGACAATCCCGCGAATGCGTTTGTCTATAACTTCCTGGGTAATGTGAACTTGTTTCATGGCCGAGTCGACCGGGGCCGCGTGCGCATCAGCACGATGGATAGCGAGTCACAGGAGAGTACACCTGTGGTGGACGGGTCAACTCTGGGCTACGCGCGGCCGTACGAGATTAACATCAGCCGGGAAAGTGGCGGCGCTGCTACTGTGCATGCGCGCCTGCTTCATATCTACGGCGTGGGCCCCAAGGTCAAGCTGGAGTTACAGGATATTGAAACCGAAGCCATGATCGAGGCAGAGATTGAGCGTACACAGTTTGTTGAGCTCGAACTTAAGCAGGGCGACGAAGTATTTGTATCACCGAGCAACCTGCGAAGATTTGTCGAGGATTACTCAATCTAAAGCATTTTCAGGAGTGGTATAAAGGGAGGCCGCGCCGCTAACTGGATTTTTCATCAAGAAAAATCCATCCTCGCGAAAGCTGGACACTTCACAGTATTCCTGAAAATGCTCTAAACCCAGCCACCGTCGATGACATAGCTCTGGTTGGTTATTGCCGAGCTGTCATCGGCAGCAAGAAAGAGAACCAGGCGGGCTACTTCCTCAGGCATGATCATGCGTTTCAGCGCTTGCCCGGCGAGGATAACAGCCTCATACTCCGGGGTAAACCACAACTGCTTTTGCCTCTCCGTCAGAATAGCTCCCGGCATGACGCAGTTGACGCGGATGTTATCCGGACCAAGCTCGTGGGAGAGCGTTCGTGTAAGTCCTACGACCGCCGCCTTTGCCGTGACGTATACCGGCAATCCGGTCGATGGAATCGTCCAGCAGATCGAGCTCATATTGATGATTGACCCGCGCGCCGCCTGCTTCATCGCCGGAATCACCGCCTGGGCCATGAAGAACTGATGCCGCAGATTCGTCGCCATGGTGTGGTCCCAGAAGGCTGGCGTTACCGATTCGACGGAGTGGCGGGTGTCGTTGCCTGCGTTGTTGACGAGCACGTCCACGGCTCCAAACTGATTGAGAATTTCCCGGCACACCGCCTGGATGGCGTCAACGTCGGTCAGGTCGCAGTGGAAGAAGGCGGGGGTGCGGAAACCCTCAGCCGTGAGTTGGTCAACGAGCTTGGAAGCCGCCTCGTCCTGCAAATCGAGAAAGGCAACCTGAGCCCGCTGCTGGGCAAAGGCCGTGACGATGGCTGCGCCAATGCCGCTGGCTCCGCCCGTAACCACGACGACGCGGTTATGCAGGCTGGGATAGACGGCGGTTTGGACTGGGCTTGCCATGGCGTGCTTCCTCTAGGGAGTTCAACATGCGGTGCGCGGACATGCCGTCTGCACCGCAATCAGCATACAACCATCGCATTGCCCGCCTATACTTCCACAGAGGAAATCAATTCTCTCTGGCATTAGAAATTGAAGGCAAATCGATGGGCGCAGGCTCTCCATTTCCAATTCTGAGCGACAGTTCTGAGCGCGGGTCCCGTCATCCCCATGAGGGCTTTGCGGAAAACGCAGCGGCGATACAAAAGCTGGAAACCGGCCTGCGCGCAACGGTCAAAGGCGAGGTGCGGTTCGACGATGCCTCGCGGGCGCTTTACGCGGCAGATGCTTCAAACTATCGCCAGGTGCCGATAGGGCTGGTGATTCCGCACGACATCGACGACGTGGTTGCGACCATCGCAGCCTGCCGCGAACACGGCGCGCCGGTGCTCTCGCGCGGCGGCGGGACAAGCCTCTCAGGCCAATGCTGCAACGTGGCTGTGATTTTGGATTTTTCAAAATACATGCGCTCGATCATCGCGCTGGACCCTGCGGCGCGGCTGGCGCGGGTGCAGCCCGGCATTGTGCTGGACGCCTTGCGCCAGGAGGCTGAGCGGCACGAATTGACTTTTGCGCCTGACCCGGCAACGCACAGCCGCTGCACGCTGGGTGGCATGATCGGGAACAATTCCTGCGGCGTGCACGCGCTGATGGGCGGCAAGACCGTCGATAACATCGAGGCACTGGACATTCTGCTGTACGACGGAACCCGGATGCGCGTCGGGCGTACGACCGAGGACGAGTTGGAAGCGATCATCGCCGGAGGTGGCCGCCGGGGCGAGATTTACGCCGGGCTGCGGCGGCTGCGCGATACCTATTCTGAATTGGTCCGCCAGCGGTTCCCTGACATTCCGCGGCGGGTTTCCGGCTACAATCTCGACCAACTGCTTCCGGAAAATGGATTCAATGTAGCGCGAGCACTGGTAGGCACCGAGGGCACTTGCGTCACGATTCTTGAGGCGCACTGTGAGTTGAAGCCAAGCCCGCAGCATCGACGGCTGGTCGCTCTCGGCTTTACCGATGCCTTTATCGCGGCCGACCACGTTCCGGCGGTCCTCGAACACAAGCCGATTGGCCTGGAGGGCTTCGACGGGCTGCTCGTAGACTTCATGCTGCGCAAGAACCTGGTACCCGATGACGTCCGCCTGCTCCCGAATGGCCGCGGCTTTCTGCTCTGCGAGTTTGGAGCTGATTCTGACCAGGCGGTGGAGCAAATGGTCAATGACCTGGTCGCTGCTACGCCTTCCTTTGATCAAGTTCCCCTCATCGCCCGCTATTCAGCCGAAGAGGCCGCGCGCGTCTGGAAGGTGCGTGAATCGGCACTCGGCGCGACCGTGTTTGTCCCCGGCGAAAAGAGCGGATGGGAGGGCTGGGAAGACTCCGCCGTGCCACCTGAGCATCTGGGCGCGTACCTTCGAGAGCTTTTCAAGCTCATCGAAGAGTTTGGCTACCGCACGCCGATGTATGGGCATTTCGGCCAGGGCTGCGTGCATCTGCGCATCACTTTTGAGATGAAGACGGCTGAGGGGATTGCGAAATTTGAGCGATTCATCGACCTGGCCGCTGACATCGTGCTCAAATTTGGTGGTTCATTCTCCGGTGAACACGGGGATGGACAGGCCCGCGCCGCGCTGCTGCCCAAGATGTTCGGGCCTGAGCTGATGAGGGCTTTTGCTGAGTTCAAGGCGCTGTGGGACCCGCTGAACCGAATGAATCCCGGCAAGCTCATCGACCCGGTCGCAGTCTACGGGGCTGCTGAAAATCTGCGCTTTGGCGCCGGATTTGAGCCCCGACGCGAAAAAACGTGGTTCACCTATCCCAACGACGGCGGCTCCTTCAGCGAAGCGACGGAGCGCTGCGTCGGCGTCGGCGCCTGCCGCAAAGTTGACCACGGCACCATGTGCCCCAGCTATATGGCCACGCGGGAGGAGAAGCACTCCACCCGCGGCCGCGCTCACCTGCTGTGGGAGATGCTGGAAGGCAAAGTGCTCACAGGCGGCTGGCGCAACAAGCAAGTCAAGGAAGCTCTTGACTTATGCCTGGCCTGCAAGGCATGCAAGACCGAGTGCCCGGTCAACGTGGATATTGCCACGTGGAAATCGGAGTTTCTCGCCCACTACTACGAGGGGCGCCTGCATCCCTTGCAGCACTATGCCTTTGGCTCTATGGACCGTTGGGCCAGCATGGCTTCAGTGGCCCCGTGGCTGGCAAATCTGCCAATGAAGCTGCCGGGCATCAATGCCCTGGCAAAATCCCTGCTCGGCATTGCTCCCCAGCGGGAGCTGCCGCAGTTTGCCGCGAAGAGTTTCCGCAGTGGCTTTCGCGGCGACCAAGCTGGAGCCAAACCCGTGCTGCTCTGGCCGGATACGTGGAACAACTACTTCCACCCCGAGGCGCTGACGGCGGCGGCAGCGGTGCTGACGCAAGCCGGGCATTCAGTGCAGGTACCTCAGGGGCATATCTGCTGTGGACGGCCTCTCTACGACTTTGGCTTCCTGGATCAGGCACGCGCCTACCTGGTGCGAATTCTGGAGCGGCTGGCCCCGCAAATCGATGCGGGCATTCCGGTGGTGATGCTGGAACCGAGCTGCGCCAGCGTCTTTCGCGATGAGCTTCTGAACTTTTTCCCGCAGAATGAGCGGGCCATCCGACTCGCCGGCCAAACCATGCTGTTCAGCGAAATGGTCGCCCAGAATGCCGGAAGCTGGAAAGCTCCTGACCTCGGCGGCAGACGCATCCTGCTCCACGGCCATTGCCACCAGAAATCAATGTTTACGATGAAAGATGAGTTGGCGCTGCTGCGATCAACCGGGGCCGATGTGAAAATGCTCGACTCCGGGTGCTGCGGCATGGCGGGTCCCTTTGGCTTTGAAAAGGACAAGTACGAGGTTTCGCAGGCGATTGGCGAACGGGTGCTGCTGCCCGCAGTGAGAGCTTCGCAGCAGGACACGATTTTAGTGAGTAATGGATTTAGTTGCCGCGAGCAGATCGCTCAGAACACGCCCCGCCGCGCCGTGCATCTCGCCGAAGTGCTGGCCGGTCGGTGCAATTCGAAAGCGGAGGAGCGATGACGCCGCAGCCGCCGTTGAATCCAACGAGTTAACACCATCAAAATCTGATATTTGAACCGATTGAAAGGGAAACGAATGAAACTACTTCGCTATGGAAAACCTGGTTGCGAGCGCCCGGGCCTGCTCGATGCAGCCGGAATGCTGCGCGATCTCTCAGGCATTCTGAACGACCTTACGGGCACCGCGCTCGAAGCTGAATCCCTCGAAAACCTGCGCCAGATCGACCCGGTCTCACTGCCCCTCGTTCCGGGTACGCCGCGAATCGGGCCCTGCGTCGGAGGTGTCGGCAAATTCATCTGCATTGGCCTCAACTACTCTGACCACGCGGCAGAGTCTGGCATGGCCGTACCAGCCGAGCCAGTCGTCTTCATGAAAGCCACTTCGGCGATCTGCGGACCAGACGACGATGTGATCATTCCCCGTGGCGCGCTGAAAACCGACTGGGAGGTGGAGCTTGGTGTGGTCATTGGCAAGGAAGCGAAGTACGTCCCCATCGAAGACGCTTTGAGCTACGTGGCTGGATATTGTGTCGTCAATGACCTCTCCGAACGGGCCTTTCAGCTCGAAGGAACCGGGCAGTGGGTCAAGGGCAAAAGCGCCGACACGTTTGGACCCATCGGCCCCTGGCTGGTGACGGCTGACGAAGTCCCCGATCCACAAAATCTGCGAATGTGGCTTGAGGTAGACGGGCACCGCTACCAGAGCGGAACCACAGCAACCATGGTCTTTGGCGTGGCCCACCTGGTCAGCTACCTGAGCCGCTACATGAGCCTGCAACCAGGCGACATCATCTCAACAGGCACGCCGCCCGGCGTCGGCCTCGGCCAAAAGCCGCCGATCTATTTGCGCCCCGGCAACGTTATGCGCCTCGGCATTGACGGCCTCGGAATCCAACAGCAAACCACAGTTCCCTGCCCCTGAGGCGATGGTCGCCCGAGCATGAATCGCAGGTGGTTTTCGCCTCCTGCGATTTTTCTTTGCAATGATTGCCCTCTCCCTGCTCCAGCGCACCGGTCCGGCCAACGCTCATTTTGCTTCGTCGGCCAGGTAGTCGTCGTCAGGGCGTTTCCGTTCTCCATTGCCTTTATTCGCTAACTGCTATATTTCGCCGCCCTTTCCGAGCCCTCGTATCCATATGGGAATGGCGTTCATCCAAAATCGATGCGCCGAAACAGCTTGCCGCAGTTTCGCGCCGATTTGGGATGAACAGACAGACGACGAGGCAGTGACGATTCGGGTACAGCTTCAACGCGAAGGCTTAACGCCGACGAACTCACGCCGTCCAGCCCTGCTGAGTTCATCCTTGTTCCGCTGGAAGTCTCGATCTTCCTGGTTAGGATCGGTTTTCGTTGCTGCTTTTGCGCTGTTTTTGTTGAGTTCGGCCGAAGCACAGATCTCTCCCGGCCCGCTCTCGCAGGCGCACCAAAACCTCAATGGCGCAGCGAACTGCACTCAATGCCACTCTGTCTCGACCTCGTCGCCGACATTTCATTGTCTGGATTGCCACCAGCCAATTGCCGCTGAACTCAAGCTGCACAAGGGACTCCACGCTACTTTTCCCCAGGAAGGCCCCCCCAGCGCGGCCTGCGTCAAATGCCACTCTGACCACAATGGGGCCAATTTCTCCCTGCTCCACTGGAACCCGACCCCCGGGGGCTTCGATCATTCGAAGACGGGATTCATCCTCGACGGAAAGCACAGCGCCGTCACCTGCAGGTCATGCCACGCGCCGCAGCATATTTCGTCAGCCGTCCGTGCTCAGTTGCCCCAGGTCGATCTCAACAAAACCTGGCTGGGCATGGCAACCAACTGCCTGAGCTGCCATGAAGACAAGCACCAGGGGCGATTTGGCACCAATTGCGCCCAGTGCCACTCCACCGCCGGGTGGAAAGACGCAAAAGTCGACGCGCACGGATTTGACCACTCCAAAACCCATTTTGCGCTGACCGGTATGCACCAGAAAGTAGCCTGCGAAAAATGCCACACACCCGGCTCAGACGGGCAGCCGCGGTTTGCCGGAATCCAATTCGCCACCTGCGCAGCATGTCACACCGACCCGCACAGGGGCGCGTTCAAGCAGGGCTGCGAAAGCTGCCACACAACCCTCACCTGGAAGAAATCCTCCTTCGCCTCCGCCTTTGACCACTCGAAAACTTCCTACCCTCTGGCCGGAAAACATCTGGAGGTCGCCTGCCTGACCTGTCACAAGAGCGCAGACTTCAAAACGCCCATTCCGCATAGCCAATGCGCAGACTGTCACAAACCAGACCCACATAGCGGCCAGTTCGCCAAACGCGTCGACGGCGGTAAATGCGAGAGCTGCCACACCATCGGCGGATTCAAGCCCTCAACCTTTGCCGCTGCCGACCATGCCACGACGGGCTTCCCCCTCGCCGCACCCCACACCCAGGTCAAATGCGCCCAGTGCCACACCCCTGCCAGGGCACAAACCCAATTCAAAATCAAGTTTGCCCTTTGCATTGATTGCCATCAGGACCCACACAAAGGTCAGTTCGCCGGGGACCCTTGGCGAAACCAATGTCAGAACTGCCATTCAGGCCTTACTTTCAAAAAACAGAACATGACTCTCGCCCAACACCAGCAGACCCGCTTCCCGCTCACCGGCGGACACCTCGCTGTGGCCTGCATCGACTGCCACAAGCCGCTACCCGGCTCAACTTCCGCCGTCTTTCATTTTGCCAACCTGAACTGCACCACCTGCCACGAAGATATTCATCATGGCCAATTCGCAGCACGCATGTCTGTGCTCTCCACGACGGGCAATCCACTCGGCTGCGAAGCTTGCCACTCTAACAAGGATTGGAAGGACCTCTCGCGTTTTGATCACGGGAGCACTCACTTCCCACTTGAGGGGTCGCACCGCGCCGTAGCCTGCGCGGATTGCCATAGGCCCCCCAACCTTGAACAAAACATGATGCATGTTCAATTTGCGCGGGCCTCAACAAAATGTGTGGCTTGCCACCAGAGCCCGCATGGAGGTCAGTTCAAGGAGCGCGAACCAAACTGCGCTTCCTGCCACAACAGCAACAAATGGCGGCCGTCGCTGTTCGATCACGAAAAAACAGCCTTCTCGCTCAAAGGTGGCCATCAGGACGTTCGCTGCTCCGCATGCCACACCAACAAGAAACCCGTGGACGATGCGATGATCCTGCTCTACAAGCCAACCCCCACAGCTTGCGCAGATTGCCACGGCGGCAACATGCCCATATCAGGGAAACAATCGTTCCTTGCACTCCCAAAGTTGTGGTATCACGTCGTTGCCGAACCCGTCAGTCCAACTGCAACCAATCACCTGGATAGATTCGCTCACCAAAGTTATTTGCCTTCGTCCATACCCACGAAGTTGCTTGTATCTATTTCATTGCCCACAAGAAACATCGCTACCGGAATTGCGGCTCCCTGCGGGAGAGCCGGCTCAATCGAGTCATCGGCAAGTCAGCCAATTCGCACGCTGCGCACGAATGCCTCCGGTCAGCTACAACGTTTCGCCTTATACACAACGAGTGCACAGTTCACTTGAGTCCGCTATAGGCTCAAAGGCATCGTTACACATTTCACTTTTTCATGCCCCGCCGATAACTCCGGTATGGGGCCGCAGATAACTATTGCCTGAACTACTCATGGCGACATCAATGCCGCCAGGGATACTACTTTGTATTGGATGGAGACACTTATGGGCCGTGCACGCAGGTTCATCGTTGGTGGATTTTTGCTGCTGGCAATGGTGGCGCTGATCGCAGCGCAGCAGCCTGCCCAGATAGCCGCCCAAATCTCCGCACAAACTTCCGCCCAGGCAACTCAACACCCAGCAACGAAACCACACGCCAGGGTCACCAACCCCCACGGCCCCCTTGCCATCCCCTGCCAGAACTGCCATACCTACACCAGTTGGAAGCCAGTTCGCGCCATCCCTGAATTCAACCACGACCACACACGCTATCCCCTTCGCGGCATGCATCAGACAGTCGGCTGCGCACAGTGTCACACCAAACTTGTCTTCACAAATACAAGCACTCATTGCTCTGATTGCCATGCAGACATTCATCGCCGCAAATTCGGAGCTAACTGCGAGAGCTGCCATTCAGTCAAAGGCTGGCAGGTCTCGCTCGACGTCATTCGCAATCATCAGAATCGCTTTCCGCTCGTAGGCGCGCATGCACTCGTCGATTGCGAAGGATGCCACAAAGGCGCGGCGACCGGACAATACAAAGGCCTTTCAACCAATTGCTACAGTTGCCATGCAGCTGACTTTCGCACGCCTAACTTCGATCATGTGTCCATGGCCTTTCCTACCACCTGCGAGTCATGTCACTCCATGGATAGCTTCCTCGGTGCCAGGTTTGATCACCTGAAATTCACCGGCTTCGCGCTCACCGGAATGCACGCAACATTGGATTGCGCGTCATGCCATATCAACAACAAATACAAAGGCACACCCGCCGACTGCTACGCCTGCCACAAGGATACCTTCCAGAAAACGCTGAACCCCAATCACACACAACTCGGCCTGCCCCATGACTGCGGGACCTGCCACACCACCGTCAACTGGCTCAATGCTAAGTTCGACCACAACACGTATGGTCATTTCCCGCTCACGGGCTTTCATGCAACAGTGGCGTGCGCTCAATGCCACATCGGTGCCAAATATGCGGGCACACCAACGGATTGCTACTCCTGTCACAAGGACAACTTCACCGGGACAACAAAACCCAATCACATAGCTGCTGGCTTTCCAACTGACTGTTCCTTCTGCCATACCACATCAGCGTGGATACCTTCGTCATTCAACCATGCAAAGACTGCCTTCCCGCTCACCGGCGCGCACACCACTGTGCAGTGCGCCAAATGCCACGTGAACAATATCTACAAGGGCACACCAACCGATTGCTACTCATGTCACATGACAAAGTTCACTGGTGCTGCAAATCCGAATCACGTCGCCGCAGGCTTCCCAGCTACATGCACCCTTTGCCATACCACGGCCGCATGGATGCCGTCCTCCTTCAATCACGCTGTCGGAGCGTTTCCACTTACCGGTGCTCATCAGACCGTACTCTGCTCAAAGTGTCACGTGAATGCTAACTACACCTCGCTCCCCACCGATTGCTATGGCTGCCATCAACCCGCCTTTGTCGCTGCCACCAATCCCAGCCATCTCACACTAGGCCTGCCTCATACCTGCGCCACATGTCACACCACCGTCGACTGGTTCAACGCATCCTTTGATCATGCTGTCTTCGCCCACTATCCATTGAGCGGTGCTCATGCCAAGGTAACTTGCCTGCAGTGTCATATCAACGGCAAGTATGCCGGCACACCATCAGATTGTTACTCCTGCCACAAGCAGAACTTTGCGGCAACTACCGCTCCCAATCACGTCAAGGCTGGCTTCCCGACCGATTGCTCATTCTGCCACTCAACGGCCGCCTGGATTCCATCATCGTTTGATCATTCAAAGACCGTCTTCCCACTAACCGGTGCACACAAGACGGTCCTCTGCGCGCAATGCCACATCAATGGTAACTACACCACCGTGCCTACAGATTGCTACGCATGTCACAAGGACAAATACACCTCAACATCCAATCCAAACCACATCAGCGCCGGATTCCCGACAACCTGCGCGATCTGCCACACCACAGCTACATGGGCTGGTGCCGTCTTCGATCACAACAAAACACCTTTCCCGCTTACCGGCGCGCACACTTCAGTCCTATGCGCGAAGTGCCACATCAACAATGTATACATGGGCACACCAACAGACTGTTATGCATGTCACAAGGTGCAATACACCGGGACGACCAATCCCAATCACATCGCTGCAGGCTTTCCAACTACATGCATCACCTGTCACACAACAGCTACCTGGATGGGCGCAACCTTCAACCACACCTGGTTCAACACAAAGCACGGCGGTGCCAACGGAGTCTGCACAACATGCCATACCAACTCCTCTAACTATGCTGTCTTTACCTGCACCAATTGCCACGGGAAAAGTGATATGGACAACAAGCACAGTGGAGTCACAGGCTACGTTTACAACAGCGTGAACTGCTATGCATGTCACAAGAATGCTAGTGGAGGGGGCAACTGAATGCGATCTGATTTTCTCCTCATGATGCTCTTGCCGCTCACCGCCCTCACGACTCCGCCATGCCATGCGCAGGAACCAGAAAAGACCGTCACTGAGGCAACGCAATCGTCCGTACCCGCTCCCGTTCGCACTGAGTTTCACGTCCGATACATAACAGGAACGACAGTCTACGTGGACGGCGGCCGGGGCGACGGACTGGCCGAGGGTACATTACTTATCCTCAAGCAGGCTCCAACACTCGCAGCCACGATCGGTGAAAACAAACCAGTTGCTCCCGGTATAGTGGCACAACTGATAGTAGTCTCTGTTGCCTCAACTTCGGCAGTCTGCGAAGTAACCCATACTTCGCGCGAGATAGTCGTCGGAGATTCTGTATGGCTACCACAGAAAGAGGTAAAAAAACTCATTGAAACACACGACCTCGGCAACACACGGCAATACCCGATGATCATCAGCTTTACAGAGGGCGATCCACTGGATGAAGAAGTTCGCGAAACACAGGCTCATCCACCACTACCTGAAATCAATCAGGCCCAGGGTCGAATTGGATTTGATCTAAGTACGATCAAAGGTCTGGGGCCGAATAATACTTCTTCGACCGTAGTGGGCATGATACTGCGCGCTGACATTTCCCGAATCTATGGCACACATTGGAACTTGAACGGCTACTGGCGGGGGCGCTTGCAGACCTCATCCACCACTTCGAGACCTTCACTGCAAGACCTCATGAATCGCACCTATCAGATGAGCCTGAGCTATATCAACCCTCAGTCCAATTGGTCCGCTGGTATTGGTCGTCTATATATCCCCTGGGCTAGCAGCCTTGAGGCCATCGATGGCGGGTATGTTGACCGGCGCATCTCTACTAACACTCTAGTAGGTCTTTTTGCAGGATCAACCCCTGATCCCACCGCCTGGAACTACAATCCCAGACGCAAGATTGGCGGCCTCTTCTTGAATGTTCACGGCGGAAGTTATGACAACCTCTGGTATACAAGCACTGCCGGACTTGGAGTGAACCTGCTCAACTGGAGCGTTGACAGGCCCTTTGTCTTCAGCGAAAACGACTTCTCCTACAAGCGCATATTCTCGATGTATCACTCCTTACAGATTGACCGCCCAACCGTCAACCCATCAATGCCTGCGGTGGGCGTTGGTGTCGGGCAAAGCCTGCTCTCATTGCGCGTCCAGGTGCACCCCCGTGTGTCACTTGACCTAACGCATACCTACTTTCGCGATGTCCCAACATATGATCCTGCGCTCGTCGGAACGGGACTTCTGGACAAATATCTCTACCAGGGAGTGAACGCCGGTGCGCGGATATCCTTACCGATGCATATCACTCCCTACTTCAGCCTGGGCCGGAGCGGTAACTCATCCGATCCGAAGGCCTCGCTGAACACCCTTGTCGGCATCAGCATGGCCGATATCTGGAAGACTGGCCTGATGATCGATGCGCGCTACTCGAGGTTCAATAGCGCATTTGCTGCAGGGACTTATCGTAATATCACGATTTCCCGTGATCTCGGGGAACGCTTTCGGCTTAACCTTCAGGGTGGCCAGCAGATGTTCAACTCGACTCTTTCGAAGGGAACGGGAACTTACTTCATCAACTCACTTATTGACGCGAACCTGGGTTCCCGCTACTTCATCGAGAGTGGCTTCACGACCCAGCGAGGTGGCCCGCAAGAATACAACCAATGGACTGCGACCTTTGGCTATCGCTTTAACAATCGCAGTTCGCAAAGGAAGGCCGCGCATGCGTTACAGCCATAGTTACTGCCATTTCCTTGGATGTTGGATTCTACTTGCCGCCTGCCTGCAATGCGGGGCGCAATCTTCCCCAGCCTTGACTCCCGGCGACCGCGCCCAGCGTCAGGTACTTGCCTATGTCGCAAAGCTTGCTGATTTGCATTGTGCTGAATCAGTGGTCCAGCAAAAGCTCAATAAAAATGGCCGCGTCGAGGTAACAGATCAAAGCAATTTTGACTACCTGATCATGATGCAGGGCGATACCGACGGGTTCCAGATGAACGAATCTCGAATCGAAAACGTCAGCACGAAACACAAGGCGCTTCCGTTGCTGGTAACTAATGGATTCTCGACGCTCATGCTTATTTTTCATCCATACTATCGCGATAGCTTCCGCTTTGAAACTGGCCCTGAACAGATTGTTAATGGCAGGCAACTGCTATCATTGCACTTTGCCTATCTGCCCGGAACGCGCGCGCCAGCCGCACTCGCCTTGCGTGGGCGTGAATATGCCCTTGAGCTTGAAGGTACCGCATGGCTGGATTCAACAACTGGTGATGTCGTGTCGATTGAGGCAGCTCTGATGAGAGATATGAGCGATGTAGGTCTTCACTCTCTGCGTGTGCATGTCGAATACAAGCTCACCAATCTCGGCAAAGAAGCCGGCGAGATGATGCTGCCGTCATTGGCCGTCATCGATGTTGAAACGCCTCGCCAGCACTGGCGGAACACACATTCCTTTACTAACTACCGAACTTTCTCGACTGACAGCGAGCAGGAGCCCAACGTGAAGGTCCACCCTGATGTCGAGGCCTCAGGAAAAGATATTAGACCTGAGGAACAGATCATCAATCCACCTAACCCTTCAAGTGCGCCCACTCCAAGGGAGAAGCCTTAATCATGTCTACCCTTCAAAGCAGTTTCCATGGAAAAGTGATGCTCCGAAAGGATACAGAGCGCGGACATCGCATTCGTGTTCGCTTGGCTGCGTTCACTTCCTTTTTCTTTCTCGCGACTCTCCTCGCATACGGGGCAAGTTACTATCGCCTACCTCTGGATGAGCGTCCCTTTTCAGTCAAGCACGCTCTACTGCGGCCGAGCGGCACCATTGGCCTCAAGCTGGGTATCCTCGGAACCGCCCTCTTCATCGTCATTTTTCTGTATGCGCTGCGCAAAGTGATTCCGTGGCTGGCACGCATTGGTACGGCGCGTCATTGGATGGACTTTCATGTCATCTGCGGCGTCTCCGCCCCGATAGTTATTGCGCTTCATGCTTCATTCAAGTTTCAAGGGATTGCTGGCGTCGCATATTGGATTATGGTGGCGGTTGCGCTGAGCGGCGTTGTTGGCCGCTATCTTTACTCCCAGATTCCGCGCTCACTTACCGCGGCAGAACTCTCTCTCAATGATCTGCAATCAAACGAAGATGAGTTGTCGGAAGCCTTGCTCGAGCAGTCCGTCTTCTCTGCGAAGCGGCTTGCACGGATTTTGGATACACCGTCGGTCGAGCATATTCGAGCCGTCTGGCCGCTGCTGGCCATAGTGGAGATGCTTGCAATTGATCTGCGCCGACCTTTTCAAATCGCGGCACTGCGTCGCTCTTCCTGTGACGTTGTCGGCAATCTTCGCTGCGCGGGGGGCCTTCTGCAGACGAGCAATCCTGAGGTCGAACGAATCGTAATGCTGGTTCGTCAGAAGGCTTCACTTTCCAAGCGCATTGTCTTTCTGGATCACACGCGCCGTGTCTTTAATCTGTGGCATGTTATCCATCGTCCTTTCAGTTATGCATTTGCCGCACTGGCAATTCTTCACATTGCAGTAGTTATGGGCCTGGGGTTCCTGTAAACAATGGATACACTGATTACCTGGCTTATTGCCGCTCTGGTACTTGGCTTTTTTGTGATTCGCTACTGGCGCGCCAACAAGCGCAGCGAGGCGCTGGCGCAGGAGGCTGCGGCTCGCGGAGCCAATTTCTCCGACGGACCAAAGGCGCAGCATCCGCATATTCATGCAGACTCCTGCATCGGCTGCGGCGCATGCGTAACTGTGTGTCCAGAGGGCGACGTGCTCGCGCTGGTGGGCGGCAAAGCGACCATCGTAAATGGTCACAAATGCATTGGTCACGGCCTCTGCGCCGAGGAGTGCCCGGTCGGTGCCATCACCATGGTCATGGCCAGGGCCAGCGCCAGCTCAGACCTGCCCGTGCTCAGCGAGTCACACGAAACCACCGTCCCCAATCTCTTCATCGCGGGTGAACTGGGCGGTCTCGCCCTTATAAAAAATGCAGTAAACCAGGGCGTCGCCTGCATCGATCAAATTGCCGGCCGCATCGACGAAACCCGTGAACATACAGGCGCCAAAGATGTCTATGACGTAATCATCGCAGGTGCCGGTCCCGCCGGCATTGCCGCATCTCTGCGTGCAGCCGAATTAGGACTCTCTGCACTTACTCTTGAGCGCGAGACTATTGGCGGAACTGTTTTGAAGTATCCTAGACAAAAGCTGGTAATGACCAGTCCAGTCGAGTTTCCGTTACATGGCAAGTTTCGCAAAACGCAACTCACCAAAGAAGAGCTACTCGCTTTCTGGGAAAAAGTCATGCAGCGGACCGACCTCAACATTCACACCAATGAGGGCATCACCTCTGTACTGCGTGAGGCGAATGGAGTCTTCCGCGTACGCACCAGCCTGGGCGAATATAGCTCTCGCGCAGTGATCCTCGCGCTGGGCAGGGCGGGCACGCCGCGCAAGCTTGGCGTAAAGGGAGAAGAGTTACCCCATGTGCTCTATCGACTTATCGAGGCCGACCACTACACGCATAGAAACATCCTCGTCATTGGCGGCGGCGACAGCGCGGTTGAGGCTGCCATGGGCCTTGCGCATCAATTGGGTAACCACGTCACCCTCTCTTACCGCAGCTCTCAGTTTAGTCGACTGAAAGATCGAAATGCCCGGCGAGTCGAAGAACATATGCGCGCAAACAAACTCGATGTTATCTTCAATTCTAATCCAAAGGAGTTTCGCGAAGGCTCTGTCTTGCTGGAAGTGGCCGGAGTCGATGGCGCCTGCGAGATACGGGAACTGGCAAATGATGTGGTCTGGATCTTTGCCGGCGGCACGTCGCCTACCAGCTTCCTTAAAGAATGCGGTATATCACTCGGCCCCGTCGATCACGATTCCGTTGAACTCAAAACTGTCCCAACCAGGACTGTCGAGAAGGATGCATCTCGCCACGCCCTTCCAATCCTTCAATAACTGCTCTGCTTAAAGCGTCTTTAGAAAGCGCAGTATCTCTGGGCTGCTCCAGTCCTGTGCGCCAATGAAGCGGCGACGGATGCGGCCCTCGCGGTCAATAATGTAGGTTTCTGGCCATTGTTCCGTCCCAAATTTTGTCGCCGCTATCTGTTTCGGATCTCTCACAGTAATCAAATCCACATGGCGCCTCACCAGAAAACTCTGGTATGCGTCCGGGTCTTCATCGACACTGACCGCCAGCACGGGGTACTCCGGATGCGCGCGGTGAAACTGCAGCAGCGACGGCAGTTCCAGAATGCACGGCTCGCACCAGGTCGCCCAGAAATTCAACAGCACCACCTGTCCCCGGTAGCTGGCCAGATGCACGGCTGTGCTTCCGTCCGATACGTTGAAGTCCGGTGCCTGTTTGCCTGTCTGCGAGGGGTGGTTGCCACGGTCGCAGGCAGTCGCACACAACCCAAACGCAACCACCAGCAACGTAAGATGATGCCCGATTCTGTTCGTCATTCCCACATCCCTATAATACGGAGCAGAGGCCAAGCATGCCACTCTCCCTCAACCCGTTACCGGATTCAAATCCAGAATCGTCGTCGGAGCCGTTCACCCGCGCACATTTCAACGCCCCGTCCATGCCAACGACGATGACCGATGTCAGAGATTTTGAACTGATCGTGATCGTGCCGGCACGCAACGAAGAGAGTTGCCTCGGCCTCTGCCTGCAATCCCTCGTAAACCAGTCCGACGAATTCTTCTTGCTCGGCCACGACTGGCAATTGATTGTCGTCGATGACGGCTCCACCGACGGCACGCGTGCCATCGCCCAAAGCTTCCCTGGCGTCACCGTCATCGACCCCGACCCGCTTCAAAAAGGCTGGACTGGCAAAGCCAACGCCTGCTCGTCTGCTGTCTCGTCTGCTGTCTCGTCTGCCATCTCGTCTGCCATCTCATCTGAAGCCTCCCCCGCCGCCAACCGTGCGCAGGGCCGCTGGCTCCTCTTTACTGACGCCGACACCATCCACGAACCAGGCAACTTGCGCCGGGCCATTCATGAAGCCGAGAAACATCATGTCGGAATGCTTTCCTACTCACCTCGCCAACTCGTTTCCGGGCTTTGGCAGCGCTCATTGATGCCGCTTGTCTTTTGCGAACTGGCACTCGCCTACCCCACTGAAAAAGTCTCAAATCCTGAGCTCCGTATCGCCGCCGCCAACGGCCAGTTTCTGCTCATCAGCCAGGATGCTTACGTCACCCTGGGCGGCCATGCCTCCGTCAAAGGAGAGATTCTCGAAGATGTCGAACTGGCTTTCCTCGCCAAGAAGCGCAAAGTCGGCCTGCGCTTTCGCTATGCCTCAGACGCTCTTTCAACCCGCATGTACCGCTCCACCGAGGCCATGTTCGAAGGGTGGACCAAGAATCTCGCGCTGCTCTTTGGCAACTGCCTGATTCTCGCGGCTTGGCGCGTGCTAGACATTTTTCTGCTCCTTGGCTTGCCACTCCTCGCTTGGAAATTCTGGGACTACGGCGTCAGACAAGTACCCTGGTTTACCGCTGGCAACCTCCTCATGCTGCTTTGGCTCCGCAATCTGTGGAGATTTTATGCCCGCGTCGCCAAATCCAACTTTCCCGCAATAGACTGCGCGCTGTCGCCACTCAGTCTGCCACTCTTTGCCGCGCTACTTTACCGCAGTTGGTTCCAGAACACCGTGCAGCATCGGGTCTCGTGGAAAGGGCGCACCTATCCAACTTGAAACCGGGCTCTTTTTCAGTGTATTGATCCCATCAACTTTTATGTTGAAACCCTGAAACCCCCGGCATTTCACCGCATCCTATAGCCAAAGGGAAAAATTGTATGATCCTGCTCACTCGACGAGCTACATTTTCGGCAGCGCATTACTACTTCAATCCCGCGTGGTCGCAGGAGCAAAACGAACGCGTCTTCGGACGCTGCGCCAACCTTAACGGCCACGGACACAACTACACCCTCGAGGTGACTGTCACAGGCAGCGTTGACCCGGTCAGCGGATTCGTTGTCGATCTGAAGTGGCTCAAAGACGTCATTGAACGCGAGGTCCTCGACAACTACGACCACCGCCACCTCAACCTTGAAGTACCCGAATTCGCCAGCACCATCCCCACCACCGAAAACATCGCCATCGCTGTCTGGAACCGCCTCCAAGCGCCCGTAACGGCAGCAGGTGGAGCATCCCTGAGCCGTGTGCGGGTCTACGAAACCCCAGACATCTTCGCCGAATACAGGGGAGAGTAAGTGAAAGCCTACTTCACCCGCGCCTACACCCTTTGCGCCAGCCATCGCCTGCACACTGAGGCGCTTACCACCGCCGAAAACCGTGCCACCTTTGGAAAATGTAACAACCCCTACGGCCACGGCCACAATTACCGCATCGAAGTAACCGTAGGCGGCCAGGTAGAACCCAATACCGGAATGGTCATCAACATGGAGACTCTGGACAAAGTGGTCGGTGAGCAGATAATTCAGCGCTTCGACCACATGAATCTCAATCTGGACCCACTCTTCGCGCATCGTGTATCGACAACGGAGAATCTATGTATCGTGGCCTTCGATCTCCTTGCCGCAGCCCTGACCCCGGCGATACTGGAAAAGGTACGCATCGAAGAAACAGAGAACAATTTCTTTGAATACTCCGGAGCACGCTGAAGCGCTGAGGGCATCTTCAAGACAGCGCAAAACGCACCAGAAATAAAAATTTCAAGGTTTTTGCCCAGTCTCATGACACCGGGCCAAGGATGAATCAATGGCGCACCCGATGGTGGTACCGCAGTCTCCCAAGTTGTCCACAAAGCCAATTACGACCCTCCACGACACCGAACCAGGCATCAGCGGCTATTCAACCCAGGAACTCTACCGCGAACTCCTCAGCCGGTTCAACGAAGACCCGAACCGCGACGGCCTGCTCTCAACACCCAGCCGCGTTGAAAAGTCGATGGCCTTTCTGACCAAGGGCTACAACCAGAATCCGACCCAGATCCTGCGCGGCGCACTCTTTGATGTCGACTACGACGAGATGGTTATCGTCAAGGATATCGAGATGTACTCGCTCTGTGAGCATCACATGCTCCCCTTCTGGGGACGCGTCCACGTTGCCTACATTCCAAATGGTAAAGTCATCGGCCTCAGCAAGATACCACGCCTTATTGAAGTCTTTTCGAGGCGCCTCCAGGTTCAGGAGCGGGTCACACGACAGATCGCTGACGCCATCCAGGAGGCGATTGAGCCACGCGGTGTGGGCGTCGTTATCGAGGCGCGGCACATGTGCATGATGATGCGCGGAATCGAAAAGCAGCAATCCACGACCGTCACTTCCGCCATGGTTGGTTGCTTCCGCGAACAACCCACGCGCGCTGAGTTTCTCTCCCTCGTTCGCCAAGCCGGGAACACCAGCTTCTAATTCGAAAGTCTTTGCCACAACTTGCCTGGAATTTCACACTAACGGCGCTGTATACAATCAGGTTTCGTGATTCTGACCTGCCAACATCGTTGGAGAGGATCAGAATCACGAAATCTCGTGCACACCCGGGCTTGTTCTCAGGTTTTCACTCAAGCAAAGACTCTGCCCCTCACACCCTGAGCCCTGCTCACGTTCCATCTCGAAAAGTGTTCCCAAAAGCCGCCCTAACAGCATCCTGGAGCTCTTAAAAATCCAGTAAGCCTTACAGAATCAATGCGATGCGCAAGGAAATCACTCTCCCCTCCTCTCCGTAATATAGCGTTCCCCTTTCCTTCGCTTAAACTCGTCCTTCGTTCCATGGGAGAACGGCCTCGCATCAATCATCTAAACTCAAAGAAGTGAACGGGCTTCTGGTAGTCGACAAACCGGGCGGGATGACTTCGCACGATGTGGTGAACCGCATTCGCAGGATCACCGGCGAACGATCCGTTGGCCACCTCGGCACTCTGGACCCCATGGCGACTGGCGTGCTCCCCTTGCTGCTGGGCAAGTACACCCGGCTGGCACAGTTCTTTTCAACTGCCGACAAGACTTACACCGGGCATATTCGCTTCGGTTTTGCCACAGATACCTACGATGCCGAGGGCCAGCAATCCGGCCCTGTAACGCAACCGGCCCTCACACTCGAGCAGATTCGAGAAGCGACCCTGCCGTTTTCCGGAGAACTGGCGCAGATGCCGCCCGCCTTCTCTGCCAAGAAAGTAAATGGCGTACCCGCCTACAAGCTGGCGCGCGAAGGGAAGCCAGTCGAACTCCAGCCCAAGGTCATTAACATCCATCTCTTTTCAATTGATTCACTTGCAGACGATACTGCAAGTTTTACCATCAAGGTAAGCGCGGGCGGTTATGTACGTTCCGTAGCCCATGAACTCGGTCAGTCGCTCGGCTGTGGCGGTCATCTGAGCAGCCTCCGACGAACGCAGGCAGGAGTATTCACACTCGATCAAGCCTGGACCCTCGATGCACTCGCCCAACTGGACTCAAAGGCAGAAAGGGCGCTGTTGCATCCGCGAACCCTGCTGACCGAGATGCCTGCCGTCAGCGCAGACGAGAACGTGTTGGGCCGCCTGCGGAACGGGGCGCAAGTCAATCTGCCAGAGTTTTCAGACGTGGAAAACGTACGAGTCTTCGCCGGGCAGCGAGAACTGGTCGCTATCGCCAGGCGCGTCGCTGGAACGCTCTTCCAGCCCTTCGTCGTCCTGGGGTAAAGACTCGCTTCAAGCTAGTACAGCCGGAAGCGAACCTCAACACTGATCGGAACGGGGACAGACTTGCCCGACTTCTGCTCAACGGCAGCCTTGAATTTATACTGCCGAACTGCTTCGATCGCCTTTTCGTCGAGTCCCATACCCAGCGAGCGGCTCACATGCACGTTTTGCGGATTGCCCTGCGCGTCGACGATGAGGCTAATGACCACCGTGCCTTCGTACTTGGCCCTCCGCGCTTCATCAGAGAACTCCGCTTCGACGGAGTAGACAACCTTAGGCTCGCTGACACCATTGCCGACGCGGTACAGCCCGCCGCCAACATTGCCACCGGTGCCAGGGCCAAAGCCGTTGCCATTGCCACCGCCCAGGCCACCACTCTTGCCAGTGCCCATACCACTGTTCGAGCCTTGTCCGTTTGAGGCCAATGTCACGTTGGGAGACTTGGTCACGCCAATCGTAGGCAGATTGGGATTGTCAGGCAACTTGATGTTCTGCTGGATATCGATGGCCGGATTGATGGCAAGCTTCGGCTTTTCGAGAATCGGGACCTGTGGCTGGAGTAGCGGATTCTTCTTGATTTCCGGCAAACGGCCTTTGATTGGAGGAATGACGTCATTGGAACCGCCACCACCACCGCCACCCATCTTGCCCGATTTCGGCGTCTTTGGGATGTACGGCTTGATGTCCGTGTCGAGCAGACTCAATTGGAGCTTCGGGGGCAATGCGCTATTGATCTGGTTGCGAAAGGCAAACAACAACAGAGCCAGTATGCCCAGGTTGACACATGTCGATATAGCGATAGCGGCAGGGCTGCGCTTCACCGCCATCCGGTCTGGAACCGGGATTGGCGTGCTGGTCAGCTCGAGCGGCGGCAACTTGGTAGGAAAGAAGAGGTCGTGGACGTTCTCAAAGAGGTCGGCCCAGATTGGCTTCTCTTCAAAGGCCTTGCCGAGAAAAGCGTCCAGCTCATGGCCGGTTTCAGTCGGACCCTGCGTAGTCGATGAGAAGGTCGAGGGGGTGCCTGAGACCTGTCCGTTGGACGAAGCGGGGCTGACGGTGTCGGCTTCAGGCGGATTCAAAAGGTCGTTTGCCATAGTTTCTGCCGGTTCTCATCTCTCCGGATAGGGAATTCCAATACACGTTTTCGACGAAGCACCCGCGGGGAGAGTCAGGTTGCTTATCGACGGAAAAAACCTTCTGTTCATTATGCGGGAGTCTCTGCCCCGCTGTCGCGCGTGTCTCCGCGCTTGTTGCCTCATGTACCCGCCTGATTTCAATTCACCAAAGTGAACCGGGTGCAGGATGCAAGTTGCCGCAAAGCCCTCTCTTTCACAATAGACGGTACGCAGCGCCTGTGGTTACCGGATTTTCTTTCTTTGGTTGTTTACACTGAAAGTTGCGACCCGATCAATTCTAAATTGGGCAGAAACGCAAATGGGAGTGCGCATGTCTGCAGTACCGGAGCTCAAGGCAACCCTGACCTTGCCGAAAACCGATTTTCCGATGAAGGCCAACCTGCCCCAGAACGAGCCTGTACGTTTGCAGAAATGGGCGTTGCAGGACATCTATGGCCAATTGCGCCGAGCCGCCGCCGCCGACCGCGCAGCAGGCAACGCCCGCCCCACGTTTCTGTTGCACGACGGCCCCCCCTACGCCAACGGCCCCCTGCATCTGGGTCACGCGCTGAACAAGGGCCTCAAGGATTTCGTCGTCAAATCGAAGACCATGGCCGGGTTTGATTCGCCCTACGTGCCGGGCTACGACTGCCACGGCCTGCCCATTGAGATCAAGGTCGATGAACAGCTTGGCCGCAAAAAGCTCGAAATGCCCGCGCCTGACGTGCTGGAGGCATGCCGCGCCTACGCGCAAAAGTACGTTGACCTGCAAACTTCGCAGTTTGTGCGCCTCGGCTGCTTCGGTCGCTGGGACGATCCGTACAAGACCATGTCGCGCGCCTATGAAGCCAGGACACTCGAAACATTGTACGGATTCCTCGAAAAAGGCTTTGTTTACAGAGGGTTGAAGCCCGTCTACTGGTGCATTCATGACCGTACAGCCCTCGCCGACGCTGAGATTGAATACGACATGCACACCAGCCCGTCGGTCTACGTGCGCTACGCGCTCACCAGCGATGCCGACGCAATTGACCATGCGCTGGCTGGCCGTCAGGTCTTCACCATCATCTGGACGACAACTCCGTGGACCCTTCCGGCATCGCTCGCGGTCGCCTTCCATCCCGGTTTTGAATACGTCGCCATTACCGCCGGTCAGGAGCCAAACGCCCCCGTATACATCGTCGCGGCAGAGCTGGCCGCTCACGTTGCCACGGCCTGCAAGCTCGGCGAACTCACCGTCCTGGCCCGCTTTGCCGGTAGCAAGTTGGACCGCGTCACCTTTCAGCATCCCTTCCTCGACCGCAGCATCCTTGGCGTCAACGCCGACTACGTCACCGCCGACCAGGGCACTGGCGCGGTGCACACCGCTCCCTCCCACGGTGCGGACGACTTTTACACCGGCGTGCGCTACGGCCTGGACCCGACTACCCGCGTTGACAACAGCGGTGTTATCCATCTGGATACCTCTGCTTGGCACGAAGAACTCCCGCCTGCCTTTGACGGCAAAAAAGTCTTCGCTGCCAACCCGCTCATCATCGAGCTACTGCGCGAACGCGGCGCTCTGCTCGGCCACGCCGACATTCATCACAGCTACCCGCACTGCTGGCGCTGCCACAAACCAGTGATCTTCCGCGCCACCGAGCAGTGGTTCATCGGCCTCGAAACGCCAGTCAAGCGCGACGACGGCACAGAAACTACCTTCCGCCAGCTCACCATCGAAAAAATCGCCGATGTCACCTGGGATCCCGCCTGGGGCCAGGAGCGCATCACGAACATGATCGCGACCCGGCCCGACTGGTGCATCAGCCGCCAGCGCATCTGGGGCGTGCCCATCGCCGTCTTCCTGTGCATGGGCTGCCAGTCTCCCATTGAAGATGCGGCGCTCAACGCCCGCATCGTCAAGCTTTTTGAAGATCACGGTGCCGAAGCTTGGCATACAACCTCAGTCGAAGATCTGCTCTCTTCAGGTACCACTTGCAAAAAATGCGGTAAGTCAGAGTTTCGCAAAGAGATGGACATTCTCGATGTCTGGTTTGACTCCGGCTCAAGCTGGCATGCAGTGGCTGAAACCGACCCCGACCTACGCGACATGTACGCCAGCGCCGACCGGTCCGTGCTGTATCTGGAAGGCGGCGACCAGCACCGCGGCTGGTTCCATTCGTCGCTGCTCACGTCGGTGGCGCTGCGCGGCAAGGCTCCCTACACCAATGTCGCGACTGCTGGCTGGACGCTCGATGAACTGGGCCGCGCAATGTCAAAGTCGCTTGGCAATGGCGTTGACCCGGTCAAAGTGGCCAATGAACTTGGCGGCGAAATCGTCCGCCTCTGGGTCGCCTCCATCGACTTCCGCGAAGACATGGCCGCCAGCGACAACCTGATGAAGCGTTGCGCCGAAATCTACCGCAAGCTGCGCAACACCTTCCGCTTTCTTCTCGGCAATCTGGCTGGCTTTGATCCGGCGACGCAGGCCGTACCCTTCGCCGACCTCGAACCCCTCGACCGATACATGCTTGCCCGCACCCGCGAACTCACTGAACAGGTGCTGCGCTGGTACGAGGGCTTTGAATTTCACCGCATCTACCACGCCGTCAACGAATTCGCGATTGCCGACCTGAGTGCCTTTTACCTCGACGTGCTCAAGGATCGCATGTACACCTTTGCGCCCGCATCGAGCGCACGCCGCTCGGCACAGACCGTTCTGTGGACAATCACCGAGGCACTGACTCGGCTGCTTGCACCCATCCTCAGCTTTACCGCCGACGAGGTATGGGAGTATCTGCCGCCGGTCGCAGGCCGCGAAGCCAGCGTACATCTTGCGCTCTTCCCTGCGCCGGCTGACATTTATCCCGAAGACCCAGCGCCGCTGCTTGGTGAGTGGAAGCAAATCTTTGGCCTTCGTGATGCGGCCATGCTGGTGCTTGAAGAGGCGCGCCAGGAAAAGCGCATCGGAAAGGGTCTGGAGGCGGAACTGGAGATCCGGGCAGGAGGCGAACTGCTCACAGTGCTGCAGTCCCATGCAACCGGACTCAAGGAAATTCTCAATGTTTCCAAGGTTTCGGTCGTCGCTGGCACAGCCCTTTCAGTAGCCGCCCTACCCGCCTCTGGCACCAAATGCAACCGCTGCTGGAACTTCATGCCCGAGGTAGCCAATTACGGCGTATGGGAGAGCGTCTGCACCCGCTGCCACGAGGCGCTCACCACCATGGGCATTGAACCCCCGGCAGCCAAAGAGGTGACCGCGTGAGCCAAAACAAGTCCAACCGCCTGCCCTGGCTGCTTCTGCTCTCTGCCGTCGTCATCATCCTCGACCGCCTTAGCAAGCGCTGGATCGCCCAGCATCTTGAACTCGGCGGGGCTATCCCGGTCATCCCCGGCGTGTTTCGCATTACCCACGTGCTCAACGACGGCGCGGCCTTTTCGCTCTTTGCCGACTCGGGCTCGCCAGAACATGTGCGCTGGGCACTGATCGGCTTTAGCACGCTGGCTGTGTTAACGGTTCTGGTAGCTCTGGTGCGGCTCGGCAAAAGCCTTACGCTCACCACCGTAGCCCTGGCACTGGTGATGGGCGGCGCCATCGGAAACGACTACGACCGTATTCGCTATGCGTCAGTCGTCGATTTCCTTGAAGTTCATATCATCAACTACCACTGGCCCGACTTTAACGTGGCCGATTCGGCTATCGTTTTCGGGGCTTGCCTGCTGATGATGGATGCCCTGATGCCGAGGCCCGTTCCACCAGGACCCATCGAAATTGATAAGTTGATGTAGCCAAGGGCAAACTGCTTTACCGTCCTGGCGAGGCAAGGGCTTGCTCTGGAATCGGGCGCGTGTTACCTTCCCTCTAACCATGAAGCTTTCACGCACGTTTCAATCGCTTGTATTCCTCGCCCTCTGCGCTGCATTCTCATCAGCACAAGAGTCAAAACCCACCGCTGCCCTGCTCGCTGGCAAGCTCCTCGATGTGAGGACGGGTTCTGTACGCAATCACATCTACATCCTCCTCACGGGCGACAAGATTCTCGGCATCGGGGATTCTGTCCCAGCTGGTGTTCCGGTCACAGATCTCTCTGCGTACACAGTTTTGCCCGGCCTCATAGACGCGCATGGCCACGTTCTCTCAAACCCAACCAGCCAGTCCTTCGCCGCGGGTCTGCGAACCTCGGCTCCGCAGGCCACGCTATGGGGCGTCTACAACATGCGTCTTTGGCTGGACCACGGCTTTACCGCTGTTCGCGATGCCTGTGAAGGACCATCCGACTACCCGCAATTTGCGCTGCGCGACTCAATTAATCGCGGTCTCATCCAGGGTCCGCGCATTTCGGCGGCAGGCAGTTGCGTCTCTCTGACCGGCGGACATGGCGATGGGGCACCATTCGCACCAGATATCAATTTGCCGCGCGGTGAGAACATCGCCGACACCGTCGATGAGATCGCCCGCGTCGTTCGCCGTGACATCAAGTACGGCGCAGACTGGATCAAGCTCATGGCTACCGGTGGCGTCATGGACCCCATCTCCGACTACCACGTGCAGGAGCTGAGCGAAGAGCAGATGGCCAAGGCAGTCGAAGTCGCCCATCGGGCCGGCAAAAAAGTCATGGCCCATGCCGAGGGAGCTGTCGGCATCAAGGCTGCAGTGCGCGCCGGAGTCGATTCCATTGAACACGGAACCATGCTCGACGAAGAGGGCGCAAAGCTGATGGAAGAGCGTGGCACCTGGCTCGTCCCGACGCTCTACTGCTTCCAGCACGACATGGAGACAGGGCTCAGCAAGGGACGTGACGCCGATTCATATGCCAAAGGTGTGGAAATCATCGCGGCACAGGGCCCGGCGTTCAAACTGGCTTTGGCACATCATCTGAAGATTGCTTACGGCGTCGACGACCATGACGTTGACGAATCAGTCTCGCGGGAGTTTGGCGCACTCGTCGCCGGTGGCATGAGCAACCTCGGTGCAATCCAGGCCGCGACGATCAATGCCGCGACCATGCTAGGCAAGGACAAGCAGTTTGGCTCCGTCGAGCCGGGCCATTTCGCCGACATCATTGCCGTTACCGGTGACCCGCTCACCGACATCACCGTGATGTACCATGTGTCGTTCGTGATGAAAGGCGGCCAGATCGTCAAAGATCCCGCTCACCCTGACCGCAATCCAGTCGTCCATATCCAATGAGAATCATCGATGCCTGGAATGGATTGGAAATATTCTTTGTCATCGGACGTTTTCGTTGATGGGTTCTCCGGACGGAATACGCGGTTACTGAAATAACCCGGTCATTTGTCGGCTGCGCATCATGCACTACTTGTGGTAAACATTGTTTTTGCATCCCCGGAGGATGCGAATCGGTGGCTCAATGGTGGATGCTGAAGGCGAAGTAACGCGATTGCTGGAGCGCTGGCGCGAAGGAGATCCAGATGTTCTGGAAAACCTCATTCCGCTGGTCTACGGGCAACTACATCGCATTGCCCGAGGCTATATGCGACGCGAACGCGAGGACCACACCTTGCAACCTACAGCGTTGGTCAATGAAGTCTACATGCGCCTGCTGAACCAGCGGAAAATTACCTGGCATGACCGTGGCCACTTCTTCACGTTTGCAGCAAGGATGATGCGCAACATTCTCAAGGATCACGCCCGCGCTCACCTCGCCGAAAGACGCGGCGGCCCCAACGCGATCCGGCTTCCGCTTTCAGATGAAGTCGCGTGGATCGGCTCGTCGTCAGAAGAAATCCTCGACTTGAATCGGGCTCTGGATCGGCTGGAACAATTTGACCAGCGCAAGGCAAACCTCGTTGAGTTGCGCTTCTTCCTGGCCTTAACGATGGAGGAATCCGCCGAAGTGCTCTCGATCTCTCTGGCAACAGCCGAGCGCGACCTGAAATTCGCTCGCAGTTGGCTTTTCAGTGAATTGAATGCCGGGCAAAAGGAAAAGGCTGTTTGATGGTACCCAACCCTGATGCAGAGTCCAAAGCAGACTCCGCGCCGTCAGATGCGGCGCAGCGGTGGCGGCTGACCGAGGACCTCTTTCATCGCGCCATGGAGTGCGCTCCACAAGACCGCGCTCGGAAGATTGCAGAATGGACCGGCTCTGATACCGCGATGCACGCCGCATTACTGGAGTTGCTGGCAGCCGACATCTGCATTGAAAAGCTTATTTCATCCGCCCCGGTAGCCGAGTCGGGCAGCTTCCTCGAGCGAGGCAACACAGGCAGTGGGTCGGGAGATCCTGCTGAAAGTAGCCCGCAGGACTCCTGGCTTGGCCGCGTTCTAGGGCCATTTCGGCTGGAGCGGCTCCTGGGACGCGGAGGCATGGGAGTCGTCTACCTGGGCCGACGCATCTCTGGCGGTTTTTCCCAGACCGTCGCCATCAAACTGGTCGGATGGCATCTGCAAGCGTCGCCCGCAGTCGCACAATTTCTGCTGGAGCGCGAAACTCTCGCCAGGTTAGAGCACCCGAACATCGCTCGCCTGATCGATGGCGGCGTCACGGAGGAAGGCTTTCCCTACGTGGTAATGGAGTACGTCGAAGGGCAGCGCCTCGACACCGCCTGCGACGATCCGACGACCAGCATCGACCAGATCCTTCGATGGATGTTGCAGTTGTGCAACGCGGTTACGTACGTCCACCGAAACCTCATCCTTCACCGTGACCTGAAGCCCGGCAATGTGATGGTCACCGATAGCGATGGGGGAGCCATGTCGCAGTCTCTGCGAGACATCAAACTCCTCGACTTTGGCACGTTAAAGCGCATCGGCCCCGGTGCCGAAGCTGACTCGGCCATGACCCAGGCAGGCATGAGGCCAGTGACGATTCGATATGCCAGCCCAGAACATATTCAGGGCGGTCGTGCTTCGACCAGCTCCGATGTCTTTTCATTGGGCATGATTCTCTATCGGTTGATCGCAGGACGATTGCCCGAGGAGCTTGACGAACTTCCATTGGGCCACTACCTTGAGCGACTCAAGGAGGGAGGCTTCAAGCCTCCATCCGATGTAGCAGCTACCTCCAGTTCTTCGCGCCCCATCGAATCTCAGGTTGCGCGCGATCTGAACGCAATCGTCGCCAAAGCTCTGCGAACTGAGCCGGAGGCTCGCTACCCAACCGCAAGTGCGCTTGCTGAAGATCTCGCGAGTGTACTCGCTCATCGCCCAGTTGCTGCGCGAACAGGCAGCTTGAACTACCTTGCGGCAAAGTTTTACCGGCGCAATCGTTGGGCCGTGCGCGCCGTAGCGGCTGTCTTGCTCGTACTCATCATCGGCTTGAGCGCCATGGCCTGGCAGAGCCATCTCGCACGCATTGAGCAGCTCCGAGCAGAAAGAGGCGTCGAAGATGAACGCCAGCTCGCTCATATGCTGCTCTTCGACTACTTCGAACAGCTCGCCGTCATTCCAGGCTCAATCGAAGCGCAGCGCAAAGCTGTCAGCCAGGCGCTGTCCTATCTGGACAGCCTTGCCCTGATCGCACCCGGTTCCAATCTTGAAATTGACACCATTCGTGGCTACACCGATATGGGTAACCTGCTCGGCAATCCCTACCTGCAAAACCTCGGCAATGTTCCAGCAGCCCTTCAAACTCTCAACAAGGGCCGCGCGCTAGCCCAGCTTCATGCAAAGGCTGAACCTGAAAACCTCGACGCATTGAATGCTCTCAACGAAAGCGATTTGGCTCTCGGTGGGCTCTA
Organism: Acidobacteriota bacterium; assembly: GCA_025359885.1. Lineage (GTDB taxonomy): Bacteria > Acidobacteriota > Terriglobia > Terriglobales > Acidobacteriaceae > Acidicapsa. The sequence continues at coordinate 15,772 of JANYDG010000098.1, read as the reverse complement.
TCTGGGCAATGGAGACGCACTGCACGCCGAAGAAGTACTGCTTGAAGGCAAGGTAATCAGCGATAAAATCGCCAAAAATGCGCAGGTCAAGGGCAAATTTCTCGAGCTTGCGGCAACCGTTCTTGAAAACCTGGGCGATGTATATGACCCAGGTCGTGGCTTCGCAACAGCCGATATGAACAAGGCAATGGAGAGCTACCTGCTCTCAGATCACTACGACGAACTGTGTCAGAAAATCGAACCAGCCAATCGCCTTTGCCGGTTCGGACTGCCGGTCGGCCAATACAAGTTTGGCATGCTCGTCGAAGACACTGACCCCGCACTCGCAGCAACGCACTATCAACAGGGTATGGCAAGTGCCGGCCAATTCCCTGCCGATGAACAAAGCACCACGCGAGTCATCCGTCTGCACAACTACCTCGGCAGCCGGTTTTCTCTGATGCAGATCAAGACCGGCCACATGGCAGAGGGCCTGGTGCGCGCTCGGCAAATGCAGGAAGCGTTTCGGGGCATCATCGCAAAGGATGACCTGAACAATCGGGCTCGCTTTGACCTGGTGGCATTTGATACCGACCTTGCTGTCACATTGGATCAGTACGGCAGGGAGCGTGAGGCCGAAGACGCTTCCCGAGAAGACCAGCAACTGCTGACCACACTACTAAGCCGCAGCCCCAACAACCTGCGATGGCAGATGATTCAGGCGCAGGATCTGATGACCTATGGGCGGATTGAAACCAGGCTCGGGCACAAACAGGCCGCCGCTGAGGCTCAACGCAAGGGTTTGGACGAGGCTGTACGACTGGCCCAAAGCCCCGATGCTTCGCCCGAGGTGCTCGGCGATGCTGCGGATGATCTGCTTGAGTTACACCTTCATCCGGCAGACGTGGCGCTTGCACTCAGCTTCGCGCAAAGGTCGGTCAATGCCTATGCCAAACCCCAGCCATCGCAGTTGATCACCCTCGCCAGGGCACAGAAAGCAGCAGGTAAATCCATCGAGTCTAATCGCACCGCACAACTGGCCCTGGCTGCTTTGAATGGTCCAATCAAAAGCCGTATCGTCCAGGAAGAGATCAGCGAAGCGCAAAAATTATCAATTCGATAAGACCAACGCAAAATTGTGTTTCAGCGTTTCAAATTCGCTGCCGCATCGGCCTGCAGCCTTAGTGCCTCGGGCAACCCCCGCAGCAGTTGTTTTACTTGCGGGTCCTTTGCAGGCAGTCGCGTAAGCATGGCGCTCTCATCGCGCAGGTCCTGTGCGGCTTGCTGCACAGCATCTGCCGTCAAAGGGGTACGGCTCAACTCCAGCCGTGCCAGCTTTTCGTAAGCCTGGGCTAACTCAAGTTCAAGCTGAGCATCCCGCTCCACCTCACCTGAGAGCTTACGCATGGTTTCGTGCGCACTTGTCAGCAGCGCGGACTGCGCGGCTTCTGAGCCATGCAATCCGCGCACGGATTCATACAGGTCGCCCGCCAGCAGGTCAGTCAATCGAACCAGGTCATGGAGGCGAGTCTGTGCAATCTCGCGCTTGCGCGCCGCCTCCCTTGCCTGGATCAGCACACCAGCAATGCTGAGAAGTAGAACAAGAAAAAGCATTGAACTGAGAGCCGCAGTCAGCCGGTTTCTGAGGACCCACTTCATGAATTGATTGATTCTGCTTGAAGGCCGAGTCAGGATAGGATAACCAGAAAAATACCGATTGAACTCATCGCCCATTTCCTGAACGCCAGGAAACCGCTCTCCAGGCAGCGGCCGTAATGCTTTGGCAAGAATTGCCGCCAAGTCCCCACCAATTGATTTGAGCAGTACTTCTGCGGTTACAGACCGGTTCTCGGCAATTGTTTGCAGAGCCAGAGAGTCAAGTTGCATCAACCGTTTTGCAGTATCTGCCAACGCTCGACCTTGCGCTTCCTCGCTTCGGCTTTGAAGAGGTAAGACTTCGGGCCTAACACCAGCCAGGATCGACTGCGCAATCAGGCCTAGAGAATAAATATCACTGGCTGCTGTCAGCCGTTCGCCCAGCCGCTGCTCCGGACTTGCATAGAGCGTCGTATAACTGCCCGAGTCCAGTCCTGGACCGCCGCGCTCTGAGAGGATTGTCGCCACCCCAAAATCCAGCAGCCGCAGCGTCTCATCCGCTGTTACCAGTATGTTCTCAGGCTTTAGATCGGCATGCAGCACAAGGTGCCGGTGAGCATACTCCACCGCATCAAAGACAGCACTCAGAATCGCCATCCGCCGCTTGAGGCTGAGCCGTTGCTGGTCACAAAAAACGTCAAGTGCTATGCCATCAACGTACTCCATCACGATATAGCGGAGGCCGCTTGCAGCTATACCAAGATCGAGCACGCGGACTATTCCCGGATGATCCAGAGCCGCCAACGCCTGCGCTTCACGCTCGATCGTGGCAGCCGCGGACTCATCCAGAAGCTGAGGATGCAAAATTTTGATGGCGACGAACTGCGAAAACTGCTCTACGCGCTCGCCCAGGTACACAGTACCCATTCCACCAACACCGATGCACCGCAGCAAGCGAAATGGCCCTACCGACTCTGGCATCGGAGTGCCATTCAATGCATCGGAGCTGGAAGGCGAGGCTGGGAGCATTCAATTCACCGTTCTACTCGAGGACACCCTGAGTATATCGATGCTGACGGCATTCGCCCTCTCAAACTTCCAGGCCGACCCATTCCCAGCCACCTCACACAGTCGCAGCGCATCCCCTACTGGATGCCTAAATCCGCCAGAAGCTTCGGATTGGCCTCATCAACTGCCAGCAGGTTATGACATTTTGCGCAATCATTGGTAATTGTTGCGCCAGCCTTGGTGTTATGACTCCCATCGTGGCATCGAAAGCATCCAGGATAATCGTTGTGTCCGATGTTATTCGGATGTGTACCCCAGGAAACCTTCATGAAAGGAAAGATATTGCGACTGTAAATCGTGACAAGGGTTTTGGCAGCTTGATCGATCTGGGCCTTCTGAGCACTGAAAACTACTGGATACCTGGACTGATAAAAACTGCTGAGACCGGAGGTAATTTTTGTTTCGGCATCCTCCTGCGAGGCATACTCAGCCTTCAGCAATGCAAGCCCCTCTTTATGGATGAAAGGAAGGCCGGCGCTAGGCGTACCTGCTGCCATATCCTTGTTCAATGCAGCCTCAGGAGTTACAAAGGAATGAGCGGCTCGATTATGGCAATCAATACAATCCATTTCATGCCTGGGACCCGTCACGGGGCTCTTCACATCCGCAGAGACAAACTCGCTTACGGTACCATCATCATTGGTCTTGCTGACCGACGTGATGGTCTGGCGGCTGGCATCTGTTGCGATGTATTCAATATGCCCCATGTGAGCGCCGTGGATGCCGCTGAGTCCACCAAACTGATCTTTGCCGCCCACATGCACCATCACGACCGTATGCGTGAGCGAATTTTTCTCATCGTCGGCGTAACTGCTTTTCACCAGTAATTTATCGCCAACAGCATGATCCGGGTTATGACACTTCAGGCAGGTCACACGCGCCGGCGGTACCTTGTCCTCCGCCATGATCGGAGTTGGGTAGCGGTTCGCCATCACCATCAGTAGCTGCTTTGTTCCGTTCACTTTTGCATGCACATAGCCTGGTACGCCTGGCGCGATATGGCATTCAGTACATGCCACGCCAGCGTGCGAAGAGACATGATAGGCATTCCATTCTGGTGCCATGACATGGCAAGCCTGGCCGCAGAAGCTGGGCGTATCCATATAGGCAACGCCACGATAGCTCGCTGTGCCAAAGATAATAAAATTGATAAAAGTGGCAACCACGACAAAGTCAATGCCATGGCGAAAGACTGGGTCCGCGAAGTCAATTTTTGGGAAGACCGCAGGGATCTGCCCCTCGGCCAACAGTCGGCGACGGCGAAGCCACACACCGATCGGGATCAGCATCAGGCCCATGACAAACAATGCCGGTAAGCAAAGGTCAAAGATGATCCCAAGATAGGGATTAGAGGAGCCGCCATGTCCAAGGAATTCAACGACCCAGAAGCCAACAAGGGTCATCGCCGAGGCACTCGTGATCGCCCCACCAATGATGCTTATCGGATTATTGCCATAATAAAGTGCCGGCCTTAACCACGTTCGGTTTAGCCTGTCGAACAAACTCATGTGCGCCTCTTTCCAATTGCATCTATTTCTGCCGTGTGTATGTATACAACGAAATCCTGAAGGTAGGCGTCCGCCAGCTGTGACTCAGTTTACGTGGCCAAGACATGCACTCCATAAACTAAATGACTTTCGGGCATACACTCCCCAGCGCTGACTAGAAGGCATAGTGCACCCCAAGCGTATAGACATTTCCTCTAAAGCTGCGCGGTGCCGTCGGTCCCACCGGCGAGCCTTCGCCGTACCCATAATAGTTATAGTCTGCCTTCCACATCCAATTCGCAGCGATATCGACCGCCACACTGCCGTAAGGTGACTGATACTGCGACTGCAAACCGCCCGGTACCTGGCGAATGTTCATCAGGTCGCTATGTCCATCAACCGCGCTCATCCGGTAGCCGCCGTTAAGATGGATCCGCTTCTCAGGTACCCATGAAAACCCAAAGGAACCAAACTGTGTGGGAGCACGATAGAACCCGGTACTTTTAAGCGGCGTACCCGCATCGACACAAACCTGCGGGGCCACACCAGCGCCGGGCGGTGCGGGCGTCGAGGTATAACATTCAATGGTGCTGGAATAGACGTCATCGTAGGCATAGTTCATATCAATTGACCACTTCTCACTGGGGATAATCGTCGTCCCAACGGAAAAGTCACGAGCATGCTCCAAATGATTCACAGTATCGACATTGTTCCGAGCCTCGCGCAGATTGATGCCGCCCGAAAGCATGATCCATTTCTGCGGGTTGTAGGTGCTGCGCACCCGATAGTGCTGCATCTGGCGCGGACTGATGCGTGTAAATGCATTATCTGCATACATCGCATCCACATCCACGTTCACACGCCACTGCGGGTTTGGCCTAAATGTGCTACCAAAAATTCCCCAGCTTTCGTGGATGGCAATGGAGTCGCCAGCATCGTTGGTAATGAGCCGGGTACGGTATCGGTAGCCAAGGGAGACGCGCGCTTGTGGCAGCACGTCCCAGGCAACAAGGACTGTATCGGTCCTGGTCTTCTGGTTCAAAAACCTTGCATCGGTCACAGGATCAAGCGTGGTCTTGCCCCCCGGAGCCGCGGCCATCGATGTGCCGGCATAATCAACCTCGCTGAACGAGTTAGACCCGGGTACATGAAAATTCCAGAAGTTGACAAGGTTGGTAGCCGTAATCCTGGGGGAAATCTGCCACGTCACCGCAAGATCTCCATTGACATTGATTCGGCGCACTCGGGCTGATCCAGTGATGAATGATTCGCGCACACCAGCGCGCGTATTCAGCCCATTGAAGTACTCGTAGTAATCACTCATATCGCTCTTGGTGCTGCTGTAAAGCATGCGGCCATTGATTGCGAGCTTTGGTATCGATGAGCTCTGGAAGCGCAACTGCTCAATCGGTGAAAGGGTACGAGTCGGTGCACTGCGGGCATAGGCGAGCAACCCATTGCATTTGGGATTCACGGTGCCATCGCCTAAAAATGGCGCAGCGCAGGGTGCCTTCCACACCGACGAGATATCCACGCCGAGCGAGACCGGGCTCCCGTCCGAGAGTTTGTAGTCGAGCCCCGCTGCACCGTAGCTTGTATCTCCATGAAAGTCGATGAGGAATTGGTCAAAACTGATCGTGGTATGTAACAAAGGCTTCCAATCGAGCCCGAACGACCAGTTACTGGTCATGTTGCGCCAGTTTTGCAGCAGCAGCGCATCCAGTCCGTAGTGCAGGGTGCTGTATGAGGGTCCTTCACTGATGTTACGTTCATAGCCCAGACGGGCACTCACCTTTGACAGCGGCGCCACCGTGAGTTTCAGGTCGGTCATCTGCCGCACCGTATTGTACAGATGCGGTGAATCCATCACAGGAACGAAAGGCGTCGAAGTTGGGGGAATCAATGGATTCGCGAGTAAGTCGTAGTTGAAGTATTGACGGTCGCGCCTGAAACTACCTCGGAAATCGTAGATTCTCCCCTTCGAAGCGTCCAGCGAAGACACGCTGTTGGGGTCGCCTCCGTAGCCAAATCCATGCGCCGTAAGATGGTCAAACAGGTACGATTGCGCCGGCTTCACTGACCGCATATCCAACGAAAAATCGAGCAGCCGGGGTCCTGAATGCTGATTGATCATGGTGGCATACACTGCGCCGCTGCCCGAATGGTCAGCGATGTGGCCGCCAAGGTCTACCGACTGGTGAATCGTATAGCCAAATCGGACGTTGTCTGTTGGCGTAGGGGGCGTTGTATCTTGAGCTGCGACTGAAAGCCCAAGTCCCAACGAAACTGGAAGTGCCATGACTGAAAAAATCAGAGAACCCCGGCGAAATCCGTGCATGAGCGATCGGAACGAGTATGCGTTGATCATGCGGGCCATCCCTTATTTGAAGAAGACAAAACTGGCGTTGGAACCATGAATTTGAACATGGCACGTGGTGCAGGCCTGGTATTGATTGGCCATGTTGTGGAAAGAAGGCGTCCCCGGAGCGGTAAATTTGTCTGACGCTGTGTGGCATTGCAGGCAAAGCGAATTGACATTGCTGCGGGTGAGCAGGCGCGGGTTAGGCGACCCATGGGCAAAGTGGCATGAGGTACATCCTTCAGTCTTGATTGGCGGATGCTCATAGACAAACGGCCCCGCCGCGTCTGCATGGCACTTGGTGCAGATCGCATTCCCATCAGCAGCTGACTTCAGATTCTTGTCGAGGAATGTCCCGTGCGGATTGTGGCAATCACTGCACGTCATCAACCCTTCATTAACCCTGTGGTGCGATGGCTGCGAAAATGCTGCTTTGGTCTCCGTGTGGCAGCCGTAGCACAACTCCGGCTGCGCCAGTTTGAGCATGTGCTCCTCACTCTTTGCAGCATGAGTACTGTGGCAACCAGTACAGCTCACGCCCGCCGCTCCATGGGACGATCGTTCAAAGTTGGCGTGGTCCCCAGCGTGGCAACTCAGGCACTTTTCGTCGACTTTCTGGGGTGCTGCCTTGTCGAATTGAAAAATCTTGGTTGCGTCTCCGCCCGACTCAACGTGCTCACGGCCCGGGCCATGGCAGCCTTCACAGGTCACGCCCTTGCCTCCATGTTGCAGGGCCAGCTTCGAGTGAGCATTGGAAGCAAATTTGCTGGCAATTTCACCGTGGCAGGTCGCGCAGACCTCTGAACCCACGAGGTCAGCAGGATTGACAGCCGCCTCCCGATGCACAGCGCTCGAGGTCGGCTTGGTTCCGCCAGCAGCAGCAGAAGCAGCGAAAACGCCGAAAGCAAGGTACACGGCAAGGAGCAGGTTACCAACAGAAAAACGCCGCATGTGCAATCCCTCAAACACTTTGTTATTGCGGAAACATGACCCCTGGTCGTCCGCAAGCCCACTGTTTCCGTGCCGTTCTTTGGTTAGATATTACAGCACTGTTCGCACACCAACTGTGTCGAACATCACCGGATTACTTCGAAGAATGACGCGCATGCGACGAAAGATTCAATCACTTCGCCATGTGGGAAGACCAAACGAGAACGCACTGAAGAAGGGAATCGAACATGAGCAATCCGGCTCTGCCGAGTCCATACTTGACCCCAGAATGCGGAAAAACAACTTCCCACCCAGCGTTCTCCGAAAAACATTGCAAATCCTGAATCAAAGTGAAGACAACGGCTTTTTCATCGGCTGTTACCTCAGCAATTGGCGTGAATTGCCCCGCCGCGGCACCCTCGCAATCGCAACAGAAAAGTCCTGGCAGGGTCATCGCGTCGAGAAAGGTATTCTGAATCCTGAAAGAATGTGAATTTTCGCCCCTGACCGATGCAAAACTGGAAACTGACCCTCACCTACGACGGCACCGCCTACCACGGTTGGCAGGTTCAACCCGGTCTCGAAACGATCCAGGGTACCCTGCAGTCTGCGCTACGGCGCATTTTTTCACAATATCCAGGGGAAATGCCTCTCCCGCAAGGCTCTGGCAGAACTGACACCGGCGTTCACGCCCTGGGGCAGGTGGCTAGTTTTTCTTTGGCCACGCCGATTCCTCCGCAGAACCTGAAACGTGCCCTTAACCGCACGCTTCCAGAGTCAATCCGCATCCTGGACGCGGTTCCGGTCGCTGAAAGCTTCCACGCACGCCACTCCGCTGTGGCAAAAATCTACGAGTATCGCATCTTCCGCGACGAGTTCTGCCCGCCTTTTCTGGCCCGCTATGTGCACCCTTGTCGATGGCCGGTAGACCTGAACCTGATGCAGGAAGCAGCTCGGAGCGTGATCGGCGAACACGACTTTATCAGCCTTGCGGCCAGCGATCCAGACATCGGCCATCGATTAGACGACACCGCCGATGGCCTCGTAAAGTCAACCGTACGAACAATTTACGCTTCTCAATGGTACGAGCGCCCAGGCAGTCTTCTCGTCTACCGGGTGCGGGGAAATGGATTTCTTCACCACATGGTGCGCAATCTTGTGGGCACGATGCTCGAGATTGGCCGAGGTCAGTTCCCTGCCGGCTCCATGCCACGTATCCTCGCCGCCCGCGTTCGTTCCGCCGCCGGGCCAACTGCGCCCGCCCGAGGTTTGTTTCTCGATTCTGTGGAATATCCCCCCGAATCTCTGCCTTGAAGCCCTGCGCATCCGTACTTCTCTTTGCCTGATAGGCTTACATGCAGCCGATGTTCACTCCTAAAATCAAACTTGAGCGAAGTTCCGCTTTTGCGCGGGTAACTGCCTTGGCCAGTCAGCGGCCGCTGCATGAGGCTTTTCGCTGGCTGCATCTTCATGGGCAGCAGATGATGCGCTGGCAGACCGACCTGGTGACAATTCCAGGGCCACCATTTGGCGAGCAGCAGCGCTCGGCCTGGATGGCGGAACGCTTTCGCGAGGCAGGTCTGAGTCCGGTTTCGGTCGACTCCATTGGCAATGTTTTTGGGGAGCTTTGCGATTCATCTGTTGATTCTGAGGCAGTTACGCCGGTCCTATTGCTCTCTGCCCATCTTGACACGGTCTTCCCTGCGGAGACTCCGTTGGATCCCGTGCTCGATGGAGACCGCTTGAATGGGCCGGGGGCCTGTGACAATGCTGCCGGGGTCATTGGCATGCTGGCGCTGGCGCATGCCCTCGTGGAGTCGAAAATGCGGCCGGGGGCAAGGCTGGTTTTTGTCGGGAATGTGGGTGAAGAGGGCGAGGGCGATTTACGGGGCGTCCGGGCGATTTACCATTCTTCGCGGTATGCTGAGCGGATCGCGGCGCACATCGTTCTGGATGGAGCTGGGGCAGAGACTGCCGTGACGCAAGCGCTTGGGAGCCGGCGGTTTCGCGCCACCATCACCGGGCCGGGGGGGCATAGCTTCACTGATTCTGGACGGCCTAACCCTATTCTTGTGTTGAGCTTAGCATTGACTCAACTGGCCCAGATTTCGCTCGACGAATTGAACCAGGGTGCGCGCACGACGATCAATGTCGGGACGATTTCGGGTGGGACCTCGGTGAACACGATTCCCGAGACTGCGACGGCGACGGTCGATTTCCGGTCGACGGACGCGCGGGGGCTGGTGCAGTTGGAGGTGGCTCTGCATCGAGCGGTCGAAGATGCGGTGGACCGGGCGAATGCTGTTTTTGAAGGTGCAAGATCGCCAAGGGCCGTGCGCTATTCGATTGAAACGATTGGAGATAGGCCTGCTGCAGAGCTGCCGTCTGAGTCGCCGCTGCTGGAGGCTCTGCGCGCTGTTGACCGCCATCTTGGGCTGCGGACCGACCTTCGGCTGGGGTCTACGGACGCCAATATTCCGCTTTCGCTGGGGATTCCGGCAGTCTCTTTGGGGGCTGGCGGGGATGGCGGCGGAGCGCATACGCGGGCTGAGTGGTATTCAGCGGCGGGGCGCGAAATGGGGCTGCGGCGGGTGTTGCTGCTGACGCTGGCGATGCTGGAGTGGGCAGGAAGCCGGTAACAATTCGATCCATGGCCCTGACAAAACGCAATACCTGACACGCAAAGTGCAATCCGCGCGCGACACGGTGTAATCCGCGTTCAACGCAGCGCAATCGGCATTCAACGCAGCGCAATCGCCGCGAGGCGGTTTGCAATCGGCAATGCAAACCGACTCGACGGAGTCAGTGCGCCGCATTTGGTTGTCAGAATCGCTGCTGTGCTAGCCGCGCATTCTTGGGTTGACGAGGCGGTATGCGAGGTCGGTGAGCAGGTTCACCAGAACGTAGGTGAGGCCGATGGCGAGCAGGCTTCCCTGAACGAGGGCGTAGTCGCGGCTGGAGATAGCGGAGACGACGAGGCGGCCGAGGCCGGGCCAACTGAAGATGGTTTCAGTGACGATGGCCCCGGCGAGCAGCGCACCAAACTGCAGGCCGACGACGGTGACGATGGGCACGAGCGCGTTAGGCAGGGCGTGGCGGTAGACGACGGCAGTCTCCGATAAGCCCTTGGCGCGGGCAGTGCGGATGTAGTCCTGGTTGAGCTCTTCGAGCATGGCGGTGCGGACCATGCGGGTGAGGATGGCGGCGAGGGAGACGCCCATGGCGACGGCGGGCAGGACGAGGTAGCGCCAGCCGTCGGGGGACCAGAGTCCGCCGGGGGCTGCACCTGAAACCGGCAGCCAGCCCAAGCTGATTGAGAAAACCAGGACCAGAATCGGTGCCAGCGCAAACGATGGGATGGAGAGGCCGAAGAGGCTGACCATACCGAGGACGTGGTCTTGCCAGCGGCTGCGCTTGACGGCGGCCATGACTCCGGCAGGGACGGAGAGGGCGAGGCCGATCAGCAGCGCAGCCAGGGTGAGCTGAATGGTGTAGGGGTAGCGGGTGGAAATGAGGTGGACGACCGAATCGTTGAGGCGGATGGAGCGGCCGAGGTCGCCGTGAAGCACGTCGCGCCAGTAGTGGAGGTACTGGATGTGCAGCGGGAGGTCGAGGCCGATGTCATGGCGCAGTTTGTCCAGGTCGGCGGCGGTGGCCCCTTCGCCGAGCATCTGCTGGATGGGATCGCCGGGGACGAGGTGGATGAGGAGGAAGACGAGCGAGACCACGACCCAGACGACGGGGAGGGTGAGGGCTACGCGGGTGAGGATGGATTTCATTGGTCTCTCTCACCATAACGGGTCGGGCTGAGGCCTGCAAAAGCCAGGATGGGCCACCTGCCGCTGGAGATTGTTCCACGTGGAACATTTTGAAGTGGGGCTGCGGCGGGAAGAAGGGACGCGTCGGGTGGCACACTTTTGCTTTTGCTGGATTCAAGAATGGCAGGGGCTGAAGCTCGATTCACTCTCTTCAAGCATGGGTGGCCCGGCTAGAGCCGTGCCCTTGTTACTAAGCATGCACGTTGTCATCCGAGAGAGAGTTTTTCACAGCCAGTGAAGCCCAGACTTACCAGTCGCGCCCTTTTGCAAAGCTTTTGGATTTTTAGTCTTTGAATGAGTGGCTATAGGTCGGAGAGGAAGCGGACGCCTGGTTCCATCTTCCAGGCGGCGTTGCCTCCGCGCAGCACCTGCTGGCAGGTGAGGACGAGGTAGCCGAGTTGGCTTGCGCCGGCCTGGGCGACCCGATGGGAGGGTCGGGTGAATCCTCCGACTGCCGTGCGGGCGACGCAGCAGTTGGTGGCATAGCCCATGAGGACGAAGGTATCGATATTCGATGCTTGCAGCAGGGCGTGGAGATTGGTGCCGATGAAGGCGTTGAGAAAGGGCTTGGTGACGACGGGGGTGCCGGGAGGCAAGTGTCGGGTGAGGCGGGAGTTGGTGGGAGTATTGGGGTTTGCGGCGGGATTCGGATTGAGTTCCACGACCCACATGGGATGGTTCATATCGCGGGCAAAAAGAATGACGGCCTGCTGGGCGCGGGTAATGTCAGAGACCGGACCGACCTCTTCGATTTGTTCGTCGACGATGACGACGCCGATGTTGTGACCATTGGCTGCGAGCCTTTGCATTTCTTCAATGAGACTTCCGCGCACGATCGACATTTTTTACGATTTCCTCCCGAACAGTAACTCTACACATCTTCACGGCGCGAAGGCAGCAAAAGTACGCCGCGGGCAGGGACTTAGGGAGAACTTGGGGAAGACTTGGGGAAAGTCAGCTGGGTTTGGAGAAATTACGGTATAAAAAATGCCGTTGAAGTTTGGATCGAGTGGAGGCGTTATGCAACAGGATTCTGAATCGTTGGGAGGGATGCTCTGCAGGCCGAGTGCGTTTTTGCCGGTGGCGATGTCTCTGGCTGGGTTGGCGCTGGTGCTGGGACGCGTGGCGCTGTACGGCGTGACGCGGGAGGCAGATGAGGGCGCAACGGCGCATCTGTGGCAGTGGCTGATGGCGGGGCAGATGCCTGTGCTGTTGTTTTTTGCGGTGAAGTGGTGGCCACGCGCTCCCCGACAGGCGACGATGGTGCTGGCGATGCAGGTTGGGGCGGCTCTGGCGGCGATGGCTCCGGTGCTTTATTTCAACCTGTGAGCCTGGCCTGTAAGGGCTGCGGGCGAGGACAGCCCGAGGACAGCCAGAGCCTTGGGCCCGAGGCCTGGGCGAACTTTTGTGCCATTGCGGGATGCATCTCAAGTTAAGATGATAGTGGCAGTAACTGTTGTATAGGCTGCATCTGGAAGGAGTTGATACCATCTCGTGCTGTTCAACTCTTATCTTTTTCTGTTTGCATTTATGCCGGTGGCGCTGGTTGGCTACGAGGTGGCAAGCAGATTCAATCGCAAGGCGGTCGTTGTCTGGCTGGGGCTATGTTCGCTGGTATTTTATGCGTGGTGGCAGCCTTCACTGTTATTAATCCTGGTTGGTTCGATCACGTTGAATTATCTTGCTGCCGAGATCATTGTCGGGGCGCAGGCAAGGCGGCACATTGCAAGGCGATGGTTGTTTGGAGCAATTGGCTGTAACCTGCTGCTGCTGGGATACTACAAGTATCTAATCCCCTCATTGAATGGACTGAGCAAACTGGCTGGGCTCCATCAGCATTAGGGCAGTATTACACTTCCGCTGGGAATCTCATTCTTTACACTGACGCAGATTGCGTTTCTAATTGACTTATACAAGGGCAGCGCGCAGCAGCAGGACTTATCGAGTTATGTGCTGTTTGTTACTTTCTTTCCGCACCTGATTGCGGGGCCGATTCTTCATCACCGGGAGATGATGCCGCAGTTTCAAAAGGAGCGTTTTGGGGTCAAGCAGGAGGACTTTGCGATTGGCCTGACGTGGTTTGTGATGGGGCTGGGCAAGAAGGTGCTGCTTGCAGATACGCTGTCGCTGACGGCGAATCCGATTTTTCAGGCCTCGACGCGCTTGCCGATCGGTACGGCATGGCTTGGAGCGCTGGCGTTTACGCTGCAACTGTATTTTGATTTTTAGGGATATTCAGACATGGCGCTGGGCCTGGCGCGGATGTTTTCGATTGATTTTCCGCTGAATTTCAATTCGCCATCGAAGGCAGCGAGCCTGATTGAGGTTTGGCAGCGGTGGCACATGACGCTGGGCCACTACATCTTTACCTATGTATACAACCCATTGCAGAGGCGGTTGTTGCAGCACCGGCATCGGGACGGTTGGGCGGCGGCGCGGCAGAATCGGTCGAAGCCGGCGGTATTTTTATCGGTGGTCGTGTTGCCGCTGATGTTCACCATGTTTCTGGCGGGGGTGTGGCATGGGGCGGGGCTGCATTTTATGGTTTTTGGGTTGCTGCACGGGTTTTATCTTTCGGTGAACCATGGCTGGCGGCAGTTTCGACGAACCACGTCGCCACGGGCGGCGGTGGCAGATCGCGCTGTACGGTTGATGCGGCCGCGAGTACGCCATGTGGTGGCGATTGGGATCACGTTTTTGTGCAACGTGGTTTCGCTGGTTTTCTTCCGTTCAGAGAGTGTTTCGAGGGCGCTGAGCATGCTTGGGGGGATGGCTGGGCTGCATGGGATTGCGTTGCATGGGGCGTTTTTGAATGCTGGCGGGTTGGGGATTCCGGTGGTTTCGGATGCGGTAAAGCAGGTGCTGACGGGCTTGTTGATTGTGTGGGCGCTGCCGAATACGCAGCAGATTTTGACGCGATTCCGTCCTTCGCTGGAGCGGGCGGCGTGGAATCAGAGTGGGGTCCCGGCGCTGTTGCGCTGGGCACCTACGGCGGCGTGGGCGGTGGCCATTGGTGGGCTGCTGTTTGTGTGCCTGGTGTACCTGAGGGCGGCTTCAACGTTTCTGTATTTTCAGTTTTAGGCAAGAGGGACTGGATGGCGCAGGGCGAGGACAATTCGCGCGAGAAGCCGGCGGGGACGACGACAGGCACGACTGCCGACAAGCGCTGGGACTGGCCGGAGTTTCACCGCTACCTGGTCACGATGCTTGGGCTGCTCGTGGTGCTGTATTGTGCGCCGTTTGCGCTCGTGCGGCTGCCAAATTTTGACCAGTGGAGCGGGTCGCCCTACTCGCAGCCGTTGAATTATGCGTTCAAAACGGGCGGCGAGAACGCGGATGTGGTGCTTTTTGGGGATTCAACGCTGCTGCATGGCGTGGACCCGACGCAGATGTCGGCGGCGCTGGGGGTGAAGGTAATCCTGCTGCCGAGTATCGCAGCGACGCTGCGGGAGCTGGATGATCTCGCGCTGCGGCGCTATCTGAAGGCAAACCGCGCGCCACGGTTGATTGTGCTTTATTTTGCTCCCTGGGACCTGGATTATAGCCACTCGACCTTTCCCATTGGGACCTACGATGCGCGGGAGTTGCTGGCGCGGCAGGGGACGGCGGAAGAGATTTTTGGCTATGCGAGGAGGCATCCGTTTCAGAGCATGCAGTTTCCGTTTCAGTTCTACCTCATTAACGGGCGGGTGAACTTCTTTGAGCGGCCTTACCCGGAGATTGGCCTTGAGGCGGAGCGGACGCGAGGGCATATGACGAATCCGCAGCAGACACGGCTGGATTCGAACTGTACGTTCCCTGAGATCCTGGCGGGCGATGCTCTGGATGAGTCGGCGAAGGAACTTGGGCAGCGATATGGAACGAGTGAGACGAAGATTCTCTACTTCATCGCGCCCATTCCCAATTGCCGCAATGCTGCCGAGGTAGCAACGCGGTCTTACGGCGGGCTGCCGGCGGGGCCACCGAGGGTGCTGCCGGCAGAGATGTTCAGTTCAGACGCCGTTGTACTGCATCCGCTGGGAAGCGCGGTGCCGCGGGTGACGCAGAACCTGATTGACGCGGTACGGCCGGTGCTGGCTGAGAAAAGTCATTAAAGCATTTTCAGGAATACAGTGAAGCGTCTAGCTTCCGCGAGGATGGATTTTTCTTGATGAAAAATCCAGTCAGCGGTGCGGCATCCCTCGATACCATTCCTGAAAATGCTTTAGTCGGGACTCTGGATCTCTTCGAGGGGTTCGACGCGGATTTGCTTGATGCGGCGGCCTTCCATTTCGGTGACGGTCATGAGGCGGTTCTGGTAGGTGATGGCTTCACCGCTGCGGGGGATGTGGCCGAGGCGCATGAGCAGGAATCCGGCGAGGGTTTCGACGCCGCCATCCCGGGGCAGTCTCCACTGCATCTGGGTTTCGAGGTCGCGCAGGTTGACAGAGCCCTCAAGCAGGAGCGCGCCTGAGGCGGTGGTGAGCACGGGGCGGGCGGGATCGTCAAACTCATCATCGAGCTCACCTGTGAGCTGTTCGATAGCGTCTTCGACG
>JANYDG010000099.1 GCA_025359885.1 Acidobacteriota bacterium | reverse complement strand
CTCAGATTCGAACTGAGGACCCTCTGCTCCCAAAGCAGATGCGCTACCAGGCTGCGCTACGCCCCGACATGTGGATTGCGCACTCCAGTGAGGCTGGCGCACGATTTCCTCTCCTATTGTATCGCGAATTGAAGTGGTTGCAGAGTGAGGAAGTGGGCGATGTGTCTGCCCACGAGCGCACTCGTCTTTTCGATGCCTGGCACGGCAGACTCAGTTACGCGTTCTCTGTGAGGGCTCAACTCCTTTGCAGACCATGCCCCAGGGCCACCAGCAGCCAGGCCAACAACATCAATGGAATCGCGAACAGGGACAAGACAGCAAAAGCGAGCAGCAACAGGAAAGCCCAGTCTCGCCAGGTATGGCGGCGCGGTTGACTGAGGCAGCGCGTCAGCAGGCCGTAGTTGCGGCGATTTGCCTTCCAGAAAATATCGAAGGCGTCTCCAATCAGGGGGATTGACCCTACCAGGACGCCGATGGCAACATTGGCGAACATGCGCAGGAGCGTGACGTAAGGAACGCCTCTCACCCAGCCAGCGAAGGGGATAACAAGAGAAAGAATGCCGGCCAGCACGTCGCCGAGGCCGGGGACCAGGCCAATGATGCCGTCAATGCCAAAGCGGATGTTCGTGCCAGGAATACGGAAGGCTTCATCGAGAAGGATTTCGAGCCATCGAAGTTGCTGATCGCCGAGGATTCGACTGCCTTGGCCCCAGCGGGGGTCGGGCTGGGCGCTTGAGCTAGGGGAAGTCTGCGAGTTTGGCGGCAAATTGTCGATACGCACGCAGGGTGCCTCTCCTTTCAAGTATGCGACGAGAAATCGGCTTCGATGGTACAATCAGGGATGTGTGGCGGCTATAGTTCAGGGGCAGAACGCCTGTCTGTGGCACAGGATGTCGTGGGTTCGATCCCCACTAGCCGCCCCAATTCCTCCTCCTGCCCTTCCCCTACAAGAACATTTCGCGAGCATGGACTGAATTTGCAGGTCTCGCTTCTGGCGGATTGCTCCGTTCCCCGGCGGTTGCAATTTGAGGCTATCCTGACGAAGATGAGCGAAAACGTTGGCTTGGACGAACCTGAAGCAGTGGCGCGGAACGATGCAAAGTTTTCGGCAAGTTCCCCGGTCCTTCACGCCCCCGAGCAGTGGTTCTCCCCATTTAATCCGATTCCGGCGCTGCGCAGCGGTCACTTGCAGACACTGGCGGGGAATTACTGGCCCAGGCCTGCGTTTGACCTGTATCACGAGTCCGTGTCAGTGGTGGTGGATACAGTGGACGGCAGCCGAGTTCTGTGTCATTGCCACTGGCAGCCCGAGGCTGTGAGGGCTGAACGGCTGACGATTTTGCTCGTACATGGCCTGGAAGGCTCCTCTGATTCCGGCTATATCCGGGGAATTACGATGCGGGCGTGGGCTGCAGGCTGCAACGTGATTCGCATGAATATGCGGAACTGCGGCGGGACGGAAACATGGTCGCCGACCCTATATCACTCTGGTCTCTCAGCCGACGTGAGGGTCGTTTTGGGGCATTTCGTCAACCAGCATCGGCTCCGAAGGGTCGCCATGGCCGGCTACTCGATGGGTGGCAACCTGGTGCTGAAGTTGGCTGGTGAATTGAGCGAAGAGGCTCCGCAGTGGCTGTGCGCGGCCGTTGGAGTCAGCCCGGCGGCTGACCTCGCACCGAGCGCAGATGCGCTGCATGAGGGATTTAACCGGGTATATGAGTGGCATTTTCTGCGCAATCTGATGAAACGGTTTGGCAGAAAGGTCGCGCTTTTTCCGGAGATCTATTCCCTGCAAGGGCTCGGTCCGGTGCGCACGATTCGCGAGTTTGATGACAGCATCACTGCGCGATACAGCGGTTTTACCGGGGCAGACGACTACTACGCTCGTTCGTCGAGCGCGCAGTTGGTTGGGAAGATTGCCATTCCCACGCTGGTAATTCATGCCGAGGACGATCCGTTTATTCGCCTGCTGCCAGAGACCCGCGCAGAGATGAAGCGAAACCCGGCATTGACTCTGGTCGAAACACGCCACGGTGGGCATTGCGCCTTTCTCGCGACACGGGCCGGTAACAGCGCACGGCATTGGGCAGAGGCCACTTTGCTCAAGTTTTTGCTGACCGCCGGAGGCAACGTTGGAAGCTGACTGGGAGGTCGAGATGAGCTCCGAATCGCCCGTATTGGATGCAACCTGGGCGGGGCTGGTTGACCTGCGAAGAAGCCCGGAGCTGGCCCACAGCCTGGCCGAGGTTGCAGAATTGCCGGGGCTCGCCGCAGCGCTGATGCGGCTCAATGCAGCGGAATCGCCCGTGTGGACCGCGAAGTGCGATGTGTGGCAGGTGCCGGATGCAGTTGAGCTCGACGTCTATGAGCTTGATGCGGAGCCGGGCAGCATAAAGGCCGCAGTGGCCTGTTACCTTGACCTGCTGCCGCGAGTTCAACCGCAGTGGAGTGACCTCGCGCTCGTGGTCGCCGAGTGCAAGTCCGTTTGCGGAAGACTGCAAGGGGCAACCTTGACCCATAGCAGGGTGGACCTGATTGTGCGGCGAGCGATCTATGCGCCCTATGCGCCCGATGCGCCCAAGGTGGCAGGGCTGGGAATTACCGCCTATCTCACCGCATGCAGTGAGACCGTGGACGGCGCAAATCAGAGATTGGGCGAGGCCCTTGAAATTTTCTGCGATGCGCTCGTGGTTGCACGACGGTAGAATTGAAGCTGTGCGGGCGAGTAGCTCAACTGGATAGAGCACCGGCCTTCTAAGCCGGGGGTTGCAGGTTCAAGCCCTGCCTCGCCTACCAACATTTCAGCTTTTCTTTCGATGGATTTGGGATATGCCGCAGTTTTCCAGCGGTTCGGGATGTTCGTGCATGACTTAGATTCGGCAAGTCTACTGAAGATTTTCTGCCTCTCTGTGGCCCGATTAAATTTTCCGGGGCGATGTATACTGGGGGGTCCCTAGTCCCCGCAACAAGGGAGTTCATCATGTTCGCCATATCCCGCGCCACAAATCTTCGATCCTCAAGTATTTGCGTTGATTGTCAACAGCGATCTGCGCACATGTTCTGCAATCTCGATGAAGCAGCGCTCGCTCACTTTGATTCGATCGGTGTGCATACCGTGCTCGCAAAGGGGGTCAAGATTTTTGAAGAAGAGGCACCGATTCGGGGTGTTTTTGTCGTGTGTGCCGGTCGGGTCAAGCTATCTTGCACTTCCAAGCAGGGAAAAACTCTCATTTTGCGCATTGCTGTGCCGGGCGACGTGCTGGGTCTCGGTGCTGTTCTTTCCAATTCGGCTTATGAAGTAACGGCCGAGACCGTAGAACGCGTCGAGCTGAAGAGCATTCGAAAAGATGACTTTCTGGATTTCGTTCATCGGTTTGGCGACGCGAGCATGAACGCGGCGCAAGCGGTTTCTTCCGACTACAGGGTTGCCTTCTTCGATGCTCGACGGCTGGCATTGTCGGTTTCAGCAGCAGGGCGGTTGGCGAGTGTGATGCTGGATTGGGGTCGCGCCGCCTCCCATGACAAGCTGGCTGACAATTCAAAAATGCGCTTCACCATGGCGCTCACGCACGAAGAGCTGGCGAGCCTCATCGGCAGTTCGCGCGAAACTGTAACTCGATTACTTGGTCGCTTCAAGAAGGAAAAACTGATTCAAATGCGCGGAGCAACCATCGTGCTTCTCGAAGCAGAGAAGCTCGAGCAGCTGGCCGTTTAAGGGTATTTAGAACTGCATCCAGCCCGGGATTGAATCAGCTCAGCGCGAGTTGGGGCAGCGGGTTAGCAGGAGTGAGATGAAGCCGACCTCTCCGCTGGTTTCCCCTCCAATACCAGTGCTCCATGTGAACTCCCCGACTGCTTTGAGTTCGAGGGATGGACCCGAGCTTCTGGCAGCACGCCTTTCTGCGATTGCCATCTATTCTGGCTTCGCAGCGACCGGCGTCGGCATGGCTTTGCCTGGCTCCGTATTGCCCACCCTGCTGGCTCAATGGTCGCTTGCCGATAGCCAGGCCGGCCTGCTCTTCTTTCTCGCGTGGCTAGGTTCTTCGGCGGGCGCACTCCTGGTGCAGGCGCCCTTCTCGCGGTCTCTGGCGATCGGTGCCCTCATCACAGCAATAGCAACATTTGGCATTGCTTTCGCTCCCGCGATCACCCATTGGACATGCTTCGCCTGGATGGCTCTTTTTGGGCTTGGGCTGGGCATCACTATGACGTCGACGAGCCTGCTTCGCTGCACCCGTAACCCTCAGCAACGCGGCATGGAATTGAACAGGCTCAACCTGGTTTGGTCCATCGGGGCCTGCGTTTGCCCTTCCCTTGCGGCTCATTCCCTGAGGATCGCAAGTGTGCGCACGATCTTTTGCGGAATGGGAGTTTTCTTTGTCCTGCTCTGGCTATGGATGATGACTGCGGAACGCACCTCCAGTGGCAATCGCTTGCGGGAAGTAGAGCTGCCTGAGGGGCGTGACAGCCAACCGACCGGCAACAAGTCCGGTGTCTTCTGGCTTTGGCCAATTTCACTCACGGTGATGATCTTTTTACCGACCGGCATCGAAAGTTCCATGGGTGGGTGGATTGCAGCCTACGTGCAGCGCACCCAGCATGTCATTGCGACAACCGTCACAGCCGGAACCTGCTTCTGGATTGGGCTGCTGCTCAGTCGCACCTTCAGCGCCACCGTTTTGCATTGGCGTCATGCTGAGACGACCGTGTTTCGCCTCAGCCTGGGCCTGGTTGTGCTGGGAACGACGCTGCTGATCGCGGTCCAATCGAGCGCGGCCATTCTGGCGGGATCATTTTTCGTGGGCTTCGGGCTAGGTCCTGTCTATCCGCTTCTGCTGGCTGCGGCGTTGCAATACTCAAGCAACTCACGCATCTTCTTTATCGCAGGACTTGGCTCGGCTTCCTTACCATGGATGACCGGAATTGTATCGAGCGCGGCAGCGTCGCTGCGCATCGGATTGGTGGTCCCGCTGGCCGCTTCCCTGCTCATGCTCACCCTGGGCCTCCGATTGCGCACTCAGGCTTGGGCAGGGCAGCCTGAGTGAGGAAGCTGGATTGCGGGGAGCCGCGTGGCTTACGTTATCTTTGGTTTGCAGCGCAGCAATCCGGGTGAACGCTCCTGGGATGGAATAGTAATCGTTACAATAGATCATCTCAGGGAAAGATATAGACCAACCCGTTGAAGTCAGCGTGGCTTTTCTATCAAAGAAAAGCCACTCCGCCTGGGACCTCCAGGACCACAGTATTCCCTGAAATTCTTTAGACCGCAAAGTTCATGCAACGAAGTTAGTCAGGGTGCCGATTCCGCCGATGGAGATGCGAATCTCGTCCCGAGAATGCAGAGTGAAAGCATCCGGAGGAATAATGCCGGTACCGGTCAACAGAAAGCAGCCAACTGGAAAGCTCTGATCCCGAAAGAGATAGTCTGCGAGAACCTGCGGATCACGCTTCATTTCGGAAAGTTGGATGGTCGCTGCAAACTCAACCTGCCCGGTGCGCAGGATTTCCAGTGATATCTCGGTAGTGGCTGGCATCGGTTCGTTTTGAATCAGGATTCCAGGGCCAAGCGCACAGCTTTGGTCATAGACCTTTGCCTGGGGAAGATATAAAGGGTTCGCACCCTCAATATCTCTCGAACTCATATCATTGCCGATAGTGTAACCGACAATCACGCCAGCCGGATTGATAAGCAATGTTAACTCCGGCTCAGGCACCGACCACTTTGCGTCGCTCCTGATTCTTACCTTCGCAGACGGCCCGGCAACTTTGCGTGCGACCGCCTTGAAGAATAACTCCGGTCTTTCCGCGGAGTAAACGCGATCGTAAAAGTCTCCACCACCCGCGTCCTTTGACTCTTCTATCCGGGCGCTGCGGCTGCGGAAGTAAGTGACACCGGAAGCCCAGACCTCCTGATTTTCGATGGGAGCGAGCAGGGTTTCGGGTTCAGGCTGCGGGCAGGCTGCGCTACTGAGCACCGCAGCCTTGAGATAGCCGGCCAGGTCTTCATGAGCTACCAGCGCATCTATCGAAGTATCTGGAAGCCGATAGCATGAGCTATCTTTCTGCACCAGCAGCCCGTTGGTTGTTCTATAGAGAATCAATGAAATTCTCCTCTCTGGACCTTTGTTGTCTTTGTCATGGATTCAACCTCGATAGCGGCGTGTCCCTTTTCGAGCAGCGACGTGATGGCATCCACATCATAGACGCATCCCGCCCAGATACCGCCGCTGGCCTGAACAAGTGCGGCCCAGAGGCGCGTGTCATCAGGAAGCGCAGGATGGGGTTGCAAGTCACTCCGTGGCGCGCGGGCAGCCAGTACAGAGGCTCCCCCGTTCATGCCAAAGTGCTGTTCAGCATCGCCGACGAGATTCACAGTGCCAATCAGGCTGGTGCGGTCGATGATGATTTCTATCTGGTCGCCATCCTGGAGCTTGCCAAGCGCGCCACCCATCAACGCCTCTGGCGATATGTGGCCAATGCATGCGCCGGTCGAGACACCGCTGAATCGCGCGTCCGTGAGCACAGCGACATGCTTGCCAAAGGGCAGAGCTTTCAGCGCAGAAGTAATCTGGTAAATCTCCTGCATACCCGCTCCGGCAGGGCCGCTGCAGATCAGCACCAGCACGTCTCCGGCAACGACTACGCCCGACTTGATGGCTTGAATTGCGGCGGATTCGGTGATGAAGACCTTTGCTGGTCCGGTGTGACGGTAGGTGCCGTGCTCATCAATCAGAGTCGGATCGATCGATGTGCTCTTGATCACCGAGCCCTCGGGGGCGAGATTGCCCACCGGGAAGCAGACGGTCGAGGTAAGGCCGCGAGTGCGCGCGCGGTCTGGCCCCATCAACACATCGTCGGGGTCGATGCCATCCCGGTCGCGCAGATTCTTTCTCAGGGCATGGCGACGAGGGCTCTGCTGCCACCAGTTGAGGCTCTCTTCAACAGTGCCGCCAGTCACGGTTTTTGCGGTCAGGTCAAGCAGGCCGGCTCGGCGCAGGTGCAGCATCACCTCCGGCACCCCTCCAGCCAGAAATACCTGCACAGTCGCATAGTTACCAGGACCGTTTGGCAATGCATCCACCAGGCGCGGTACCTGCCGATTGATGCGCGCCCAGTCTGCGGCAACGGGCCTTTTCAACCCCGCAGCATGGGCAATCGCGGGCAGGTGCAGCAGCAGATTGGTTGACCCGCCAAAGGCCGCATGCACAACCATCGCATTGTTGACCGCGGCATCGGTTAACACGTCGCGCGTGCCCATGCGCAGATGGTGCAGGCGCAGCATGGCCTGGGCAGAGCGCTTTGCCATATCCAGCCAGACAGGCTGCCCCGATGGGGCCAGCGCACTATGGGGCAGCGCCATTCCGAGCGCCTCCCCGACGACCTGCGAAGTGGCCGCAGTGCCCAGGAACTGGCATCCGCCCCCCGGCGTGGCGCATGCCCGGCAACCCATTTCCGCGGCGTATTCGAGCGTGATCTGCTTCTGCGCAAAGCGTGCGCCGATGGTCTGCACTTTGCCGGCGTCTTCGCCGTTTTCTGGCAGTAAAGTGACGCCGCCAGGAATAAGCACGGTCGGGATTTCCGCCGCCGAGGCGAGTGCCATCATCATCGCTGGCAGCCCTTTATCGCAGGTCGCTACCCCCAACACCCCGGCCCGTGTCGGCAGCGAACGCATCAGGCGTCGCAGAACGATAGCCGCGTCATTGCGGAAGGGAAGCGAATCGAACATCCCGGTCGTGCCCTGGGTACGGCCATCGCAAGGGTCAGTGCAGGCCCCGGCAAAGGGCACAGCGCCCATCGAACTCAACTGGCGGGCGGCCTCTGCAACCAGCAGGCCTACTTCCCAGTGCCCGCTGTGAAATCCAAGCGCTATCGGAGTGCCATCCGCAGCGCGGACCCCTCCATGAGTACTCAGAATGAGCACCTCAGGGCCCAGCAAACGTGCTGGATCCCATCCCATGCCGACATTCATGCTGAGCCCAAAAAGATTGCCCGAAGGCTCAGCCACCAGCATTTCTGCAGTGATCGGCAACTGCCCCTGCGGCCCCGGAGCGTGCGTCTTCACGCCGGCGAGGTCCAGGTCGTCGCTTTCAAGCACGGTCGCCAGCGCAATGTTGGAACTCGGCATAATCCTCAGTCCAGAGTGTAGTTCACCCTACCTGGGTCAGGCGATGCCGCTGACACAAAGCAGGCATCAATCAAGCTGCAATCAAGCTCCAGTCATTGACGCGGACCCGGCGGAAATCCTATGGTTGCTGGAAGTAAAGAAGGAGAGCGATGATAAGACCCGGGACTCAACGCAGCATCTTGCTGATCGCAGCCGCTACCCTGTTCGCCTGTGCCTCAAGCCCGGCACAAAAAGCAGACCACTACACGCCTCAGTCCCTCATCGAGCAGTCACAATCCCTGATTGAAAAAGCGCGAGCCACCAATGGCGCAGCCGCGGTTACGTTAGAGAAATACGGCGTCGACTTTACCATGCTCAGCGTTCGAACCAGGGATGGCCGCGCCGAGGTGCACGAAAAATTCGCCGATATCTTTGTCATTGTTGACGGCCAGGCAACTCTGCTTTCAGGCGGAGAGATGAAGGACCCGGCAACCATCGGCCCCGGGGAACTGCATGGTACTTCCATCATCCATGCAACAGAAACCCGACTGGGCAAGGGCGATGTCATCCACATTCCGCCAAATACTCCGCACCAGCTGCTGATCCCAAAAGGAACCACATTGACTTACTTTGTGGTGAAAGTGAAGGAGGTGGAGTAGTCCTCTACCTGCATAACTCGCAGGCTCGGGACTACTCCGTTCCTCGGCTATTCTGCAAGCTTGATCATCCCCGTAATATTCAACGGAGCGGAGAGAGTTGATGCGCTGGTTTTAGGCTGACCGCCGCCAACAGAGACCGTATACGTTCCCGCAGCGATAATCGGGTCGCCATCTTCGGTAACCATCACCATGTCGCGATCCTTGAGCTCAAAAGAGACAGTCTGGCTCGCACCAGCCTCCAGGTGCACTCGCTTGAACCCGCGCAGTGCCTTGAGCGGCGCCCCCTTGACATCAGGAAAATTCAGATAAAGCTGAACGACTTCGTCCCCTGCCTTCGATCCCTTGTTGGTCACAGTAACTTCAGCCTTGACTGGCTCGCCCGCAGCCACCGCAGCTGTTGGCACACTCAGGTTACTGTAGGTAAAGGTCGTATAGCTCAGTCCGTAGCCAAATGGAAACAACGGCTCGCCGGCAAAGTAGCGATAGGTGCGTCCGCTCATCGAATAGTCTTCAAAGTGCGGTAACTGGCTCACGTCTTTGTAGAAAGTGACAGGCAGCCGCCCGGAAGGATTATTCCTGCCGCTGAGCGTCTCTGCAACCGCCGCTCCTCCCTCTTCGCCCGAGTACCAGGCATCGACGATGGCGTTGGCATGTTCCTTGGCCCAGTTCACGCTGAGTGCGCTACCGTTCATCAGCACAACGACCATCGGCTTACCCGCAGCGGCCACCGATTCCAGCAGCTCTTGTTCCGGACGAGGCAGATCAAGGCTCGTGCGGTCGCCACCCTGGAACCCCTCTTCGCTGACCGGCATTTCTTCGCCTTCAAGCTGGCTGGTGATGCCGACAACGGCAACGACCACGTCCGCGCTCTTGGCCGCTGCAACGGCAGCAGGAGAGGGCTTCGTGTCTACCTGGTTCCAGATGATCTGGAGCTTTGGCTTGGGGGTAACTGCCGAGGAAAAGCTCAGGGCTCCGTATTGGACCTTGATTTCGACCTTCTTGCCCTTCTCCATGTGGATACGGCCCATTTTGGCTTCGGGGCCAATGGTCTGGTACTCCTGGGCAAGCTGTTTGCCGTCTGCCGTCAGGTTGGCAAAGCCGTCTGCAAGTACGCCCAGGTTGTAGTCACCGGTTTCAGTCGGTGTAAGGAAGCCGGTCAGGCTGACGAAGAGCGGCTGCTTCTCTTCGGCCTCCTTGGGAATCGACTCGCCGTTGTACTCCGGCGTTGCCGTATCACGGCTCGCCAGCGGAGTGGGCTTGCCGCCCATCAGGTCACCTGTAGCAAAGTCTTCGCGAAGGCCGGGTTTGCCGTCCGGTGTGGTGAAAAGACTGGCTGGAACCAATGTCCCGTCGGCGCGCAGAAACTGAGTTCCAGGAACAAAGGTGATTTGGGCGGTAGGAAATTCGGCTTTCAGACCCTCAAGCACGCTCACCGAGTGCGTCGGAATGCCGTTGTAGTTGCCCAGCAGCACCTTGGTCTGGTCAGCCAGCGGGCCCACTACGGCAATCTTCAGTGATCCGGACTTCAGCGGCAGTACGCCGTCGTTCTTCAGCAGCACCATCGACTCATTCGCCAGCTTGCGGGCCAGGGCGCGGTGCTCGGCAGAGTCCAGCTCTTTTTCGTCAATCTTCGAATACGGAACCATCTCCGGTGGGTCAAACATGCCGAGCTTCATCCGCGCGGTAAACAGCCTGCGCAGCGTCGTGTCGATTTCGCTCTCGGTCAGATAACCCTGTTTCACCGCGTCGATGTAGGGCTTGTAGTCGTGATCATCGTTCACTTTCGAAAAGAAATCGGCGCACTCGTTGTCCATGCCTCGCCGCAATGAGATAGCAGAGGCCTGCGCCTGCGAAGGCTTGAAACGGTGTCCATTGAAAATATCCGTGACCGCCCCGCAATCTGAAACAACATATCCCTGGAATCCCCACTTGGCGCGCAACTGGTCCTGCAGCAGGAACTCATTCGCGCAGCCCGGCTGCCCATTGATCGAGTTGTAAGAGCACATCACAGAGCCCGCCTTGCCCTCCGTCACGGCAGCGCGAAAGGCCGGCAAGTAGGTGTCAATCTCATCGTGCTTGCTCACATCAACGTCGGCAAAGTGGCGCGTCGGCTCGGGTCCGCTGTGCACCGCATAGTGCTTGGGGGTCGAGATGACGCGGTAATATTTCTGATCGTCGCCCTGCATGCCGGTGACAAACGCCACGCCCATGCGCCCGGTGAGGAACGGGTCTTCGCCATACGTCTCCTGGCCACGGCCCCAGCGCGGATCGCGAAAGATGTTGATGTTCGGCGCCCAGAAGTCGAGCCCCTCAAAAATGTTGCTATGCCCCGCGCGAACCGCCTGCACATGCTTGATGCGGGCCTCCGTGCTGATCGCGATCGCCATCTGGTGGATGGTTTCCGGGTCAAACGTCGCACCCAGGCCAATCGGCTCGGGAAACTCCGTGGTGCCGTTCACCGCGACGCCATGCAGGCTCTCGCTCCACCAGTCATACGCCGGAACGCCGAGCCGGGGAACGGAGCGGGCCTGGTTCACCAGCTGCGTCGCCTTCTCTTCAAGCGTCATACGCTGAATCAGATCATTGACACGCTGCTCAACCGGCAACGCAGGATTCATGTAGGGCAGCTTCGAGGCGTCCTGCATGGCCTCTGCAGCGGCAGGCCGCTGGCCTTGTGCCAGCGGCACCAGCAGCAGGCCAGCGGCGGCGGCGAGGCAAAAGATAAAAGGAATGCGGGCTGACCCACTGCGGAAAAAGCTAGACATTTTCGACTCCTAAATCGCTTTATTTACCAGAGACGCGAACGGGGATCAATGTAGCTGGCTCAGCTATCAGTTGTAAACAGCATTTATCACTGAGGGTCGCTGAAGACCACCGATGCGATGAAACCATTCAACATGCTCGCGGCCGAAAGTTCGACCGCCGCGTGTTCAATATGAATTGATTTTTGTAATGAATGGTCGGGACGGGCAGATTCGAACTGCCGACCCCTCGCACCCCAAGCGAGTGCTCTACCAGGCTGAGCCACGTCCCGACACGGAATAGCCGACTCGCATCTCTGGGAAGGAGTCGGCGTGGGGTTCCAAACACAGTTTACACGACTGAGACGGGTTATGCCTTGGGTGCGACGAACTCCGCGGGAAGTGCCGAGCCATCGCCGAAGAAGAACTCCGTCATCTGCTCGACGAGAAAGCTCTGCGCCTGGGGGGTCCAGGGTTGCAGGCGGTATTCGTTAAGCAGCATCTTCTGCCGTTCGGCCCACTCGGCCCACGCCTGCTTTGAAACGCTCTTGTAAATCTTCTGACCAAATTCGGAGTCGAAGGGAGGCTCGTCGAGGCCTTCCATTTCCTTTTTGTTGCGAACGCAAAATACCATGTGTGCCATTGTGCTTGGGCTCCTGTGACTATTGTAGGGGATCGATGGCGGAGGCTGGCGAGGCTGTCACGATACCCATCCAAGCTCACGCAATCTCAGAACCAAGTCGGCTTCCAGTCGCTGGAAAGCAGACAGCCGGCGAAGTTTCGAAAAGTCGTCGATCAATTCTGCAACACGGTAGCGAAGCTCCCGCTCCCTGAGATTCTTAAGGCGCCGTCCGGCGTACCCAGAAGCATCCCTGAGAGCCTGAAAAAGAACTTCCTTGGGATCTGGAAGGTTTTCCACTTGATCGAAACGCGGGAGCTGAAGCCGTGTTTGTCCAGTTGGCCTTCCAACTGCGGTACGAATAGCAGACTCATCCAGAAGCAGCCATGCTTCGGACATACGAATCGGCACAACAAATATGGAAGGACACGGTACTGAAGATGCAGCAAGCGCCTCACGGATCTCATTCATACGCACTTCAGGATTACTAGACTCCGCATCTCGATGTACGAAGAGAAGGTCGCAAGGATAGAGCTCCGTTGAGCACGTTAGTTTTCGAGCAAGAGTAGTCGGTGGCTTCTTGAGCCCGCGCAGATCGGCCCATTGCGGCTGAATGGCTGAATCCCTGCAATGACATTCAAGTAACCATGTGAGGACCGGCAGCAGGACTCTATCCGAGCTGCCGTCGGAAACGAGGGTATACCGGACATTTGTCACGCGATGTTTTCCCCCCACTTGAAAACGTCTTGCAAGTCTCCCCTATCGAAAACTCTGGGGCGTCGAATCTGCTTGGGATTCTGCGAGAGAGTGTCTGCCTCGATCGGCGGACCCACTGGATTCAAGTAGGTGAGAAGTTTGCTCTTGAAGACGATGCTATCGTCGCCGCGCCAGGTTTTTGCTAAGTAGCTGAAAGCTAGACGCTCGAATCGAATTCCATCCTCGATCGTCGCAAGAGATTCCGCGACAATGAGGCAGTCGTCCGGTACTTCGTTGACAACAACTGGGGAATGAGTATTGATTATGACCTGTCGCAAGGGATTATCTTCCGCAACTGCGTAATTTGTGTCTGTTGCGATATCTCGTAATAAATCCAGGATAGCTTTGATTCGAGCGGGATGAATCCCATTTTCTGGCTCTTCCAAGCACAGTACCCCGTGCGAGCGAGGATCGAGTTCAATAGCACCCAAGGCCAAAAATCTCAGCGTACCATCAGATAACGCCCGCGCCGTGTGGGGTATTCTGTCTTTTCCTGAGACCATCAATGTGAGTAGTTCTCGTCTTTCATCGCGATCTACGTAGACCTCCCTAACATCATCGATAAGGCTTGAAAGACGATTCGCAATTTTTGCGTATACGTCGGAGCCTCGACCGGACGGATCAACTCCCAAAGGAAAACCTTGCATTTTGGCCAGAAAATAGAGCGTGGCCGGGAGATGAGAACCATCGCTGCCAAGGACCGTTGGCGCAGTGAATGAGTCGGGTCGGCGAAGTGCAGAGGGTTCTAACTGTAAGCGCCTCCAGGATTGCATCTCCCGCTTTGCAAGCACGGCGGTGGGGCTCTCGGCTGCGTCGGCAGCTGAGACGACTGTACGAGGGAGGCTGGAGGCCAGAAACTCCCTTGCTCTTCCGCTTTTGCCTTCCTGGTGTACTTTGATTCTTTTTCCGCCCTCTACATTCTCGGTGGATATGAATGGCGCGGTGCGCTTTCCAATAATCGTCGACTTTCGCCAATCCTCAGAAATCGGAAACAAAATTTGCTTCTTAGCTTCTCTCACGAGAATGTAAGAGAGTTCCTCATGAAGCAACTCGATTCGTCCAAATCCGCCGCTATCGCCTTCTCTGTAGGCGAGATCTAATCTATAGCGCAGAAATCGGATGCTCGCATTTGCTTCTTGTCCAAGATCGTCTTTACCCGTGGCGGGAATTATCATTTCCGCCTCAAAGGACATTTCAGAAGCGTAGCTCGTTCCAATCCGACGAAAAATTGCTCGCAAGTCACTAGTTCTACTGCCGTCGTCACGGACACCAAGAGCGGCTTCATTCAGGGATTTCTCGGACAGCGCACTCATGAATGCAATCGCATCCAAGAGGTTTGACTTGCCCACGCCATTTGCGCCGGCGATGCAAGTGAAAGGGCCAAATCGAACATCCACATTGACGAGATTCTTGAATCCATTTACTTTGAGCCGCGTCAGCATTGACTAGCCTCGCATTCCTTGTATGTCAAAGACATGCATTGAGTGTATCGAAGGTATCGTGTTGCGTGAATTCTCACTTCCTCGGGCGGCCCTTCTTTGAAGACTTGATCTTCCCCTTGGGCCGGGTTGCAGGTCTTCGACTGGCTTTGGCTTTGCCGGTCTTCACCGCCGCGATTTTCTTTGGCGGTTTGCCTGCCCTCGTCCCCCCCTGCTTGAGTTTCAGTGGGACGTCTTCGACCATGGCAAACTGCAGCTTGCGTTCCAGCGCCAGCACCCGGTCCAGAATCACCCGCACCTGGTCTCCCGCCCGGTAGACGCGACCAGTGTTGACGCCGACAATCTCGCGCGTGTTTTCGCGGTAGGTAAAGCGGTCCGTGACCAGCGTCTCAATCGGCACCAGCCCCTCGACAAACAGGTCTTTCAATTCGACAAAAAGGCCGTATTTGGCGGGGTTGAGCACCATCGCCTCAAACTCTTCGCCGACCCGGTCCTGCATGAACCGCACCTTCTTCCACTCGACCAGTTCGCGTTCTGCCTCGGCAGCGCGGCGCTCGGTGATGCTGGTTTCAGCGGCGATGGAGGCAAGTTCGGCCACGGGCATAGGCGGCGTGATGGCCAGGGCCGGCCTTGCTGCCACCGGCGCGCGCAGATCGCGGATGCCAAATTTCGCGCCCAGGCCCTCGTTCCTATGCGTCCACGGAGATTGGTGACGGTCTTCTGCTACCGTTCCCTTGCCTGAAACGCCCGCGTGCAGCAGCGCCTTGGTGATGCGGTGGACAATCAGGTCAGGGTAGCGGCGGATCGGCGAAGTGAAATGCGTGTAGCTGGGCGCAGCCAGCGCAAAGTGGCCCTCGTTCACCTCAGAGTAGCGCGCCTGCTTGAGCGAACGCAGCATCAGATAGCTGAGGATGCGCTCTTCCGGCTTGCCGGCAATCCGCGCCGATAGCTTCTGGTACATGCGCGGCGTCACAGCAATGTCTTCCGGCACTTCAAACTTTTTGGCGTCACGCTGATTGTGGCCGCCCCTCTGCTGTTCGCGGCGGTCGCCCTTCGGCTGGAAAGTCTTCACCGGCAGCGCGCCAAGGCCCAGCGAATAGCCAAAAGCAGCGGCAGCGTCTTCAAAATCGACGACGCGGCGGGGATCAGGTTTCTCGTGGATCCGGTAGATGGAGGGGACGCCGAGGTCTTCAAGCCAGGTGGCCACACATTCGTTCGCAGCCAGCATAAACTCTTCAATAAGCCGGTTGGCCCACGTGCGTTCGGCGCGCGAAACGCCCTGCATCTGCCCCTCCGTATCAAATTCGATGATCGGCTCGGGCAGGTCAAAGTCGATGCTGCCGCGCGCGCTGCGGCGCTTGTTGAGCCGGCCGGCAAGGTCCCTCATCTTTTCAAATCCCGGCACAAGCGCAGCGTATTTCGCGCGGGTTGCCGCGTCGCCCTCGAGGATGTTGTGCACCTCGGTGTAGGTCATGCGGGCGGCGGAGCGGATCACGCCTTCGACAATTTCAAACGACTCGATGCGGGCCTCGGCGGTGAGGCGCATGACACAGCTGAGCACCAGGCGGTCTTCATCAGGGCGCAGCGAGCATATGTTGGTCGACAGCTCGTTCGGCAACATGGGGATAGCCCGGTCGGGAAAATAAACGCTGGTACCGCGGAGGCGCGCTTCAAGATCAAGATCGGTGGCGGGGCGGACGTACTGCGCCACGTCGGCGATATGCACCTGCAGATCCCAGCACCCATCCGCGTGCTCCCTGGCCAGCACCGCGTCGTCAAAGTCCTTGGCGGTTTCGCCGTCGATGGTGACGATGGGCAGGCTGCGGAAGTCGCCACCGTGCTCAACGCGGCGGCTCACTTCTTCCTGGTCGAGTTGGGCCACCGCGCGTGCCTCGGCCAACACGTTTTCAGGGAATATCCGGGGCAACTGGTGCTTGCGGATGATCATTTCAACATCCACACCAAAGTCGTCCGGCGCACCGAGTATTTCGATCACCCGGCCAAAGGCCGGCTTGGTGGGCGTGGGCCAACTGGTGATTTCAACATCAACAACCAGACCTTCGAGGTTCTCGTCCGCATCGTCCAAGTGTTCATGATGCGCTGCGGCTGCTTGCGCCTCTGCTCCAAGCACACGATGCCTGCTTGAGTCGGCGATCTCAGGCACTTCAGCGCCCTCAGGAATCAGGATCGCCTGAGCCATGCGCGAGTCAAAGGGAGTGACCAGATTGCCGCGATGTTCGCCCGGCAAAAAGACCCCGCGGCGACCCTTGCGAGCGTAATGAAAAACGCCCACGACGGTTGGATTTTTGCGCTCGAGAATGCGGGCAATACGGCCCATTCGTCGGCCATCGCGCTTCGGCGGGCTCACCTCGACCAGCACCTGGTCGCCCTGCATCGCGCCGTTGATCTCGTCCGGCGGGATGAAAACATCTTCGTCCGACGGGATAGCCTGGCCGGGAGTAAGGCGCACAAAGCCAAAGCCATCCCGGTGCAGGTCCAATCGCCCAGCGGCCAGGTTTTCGCGAGTCTCGCTGCGGCGGATTTCCGGACCGCGGGTCATCTCAACTGCCTTTGCCGGGATGGCCCAGTGTTCGCGGTCGACTTTGGCGAGTTCGCCGCGCGTCGTCATCTGGTCAAGCTGGGCCAGCAGCTCGCGGCGCTGCGCTCCACCGCCCAGGCCGAGCTCACGAACCAATTGCTTGTAGCCGGCCTTCTGCCCTGCGGCGCGGCTGATGTGGCGAAGAAGTTCTCGATCGGTCATCTATCCAGATTAGGCTACTTCGCGCCCTTCCTGTGAACCAAACCTGGGCCCACCCCTCCCAGCGACTGGTTCTTTTGGCTCATGCGCCAGCTTCGGAACAGCAAACGATTTTCCTGACGGTTGGAGGATAACCATGATTACTTCTCTTCAGAACAAGCAACCGAACGGGAACCAGGAGCCGTCGCGCAATCCAAAGAAAGTGGATGAACGTTACTTTGAGGCTCTTTCAGACGAAGGCAGCCATGGAGTCAACCATTTTCAATACTCCGGGGAGCGGGTGGATGCCAGGCAAAGCGATATCCTGATTCAAAGGCATTTCATCGGCATCGTGATTACGCTCTTTGCTTTCGTGGCCTTCGTGATAGGCGTTGCCATCAATGCAATCACGGTTTTCGCACACCACTTGAAATAGTCTCATTAGCTCATTGGTTCTCTGCTCATTGCTCGCGCCAGCCGCCGCAACAAGCAGCAAAAGTAGAAACTTCCCACTCATTTCTGAAGCTCTTTATGATGTGACGGCGAGCACATCGCTCCACCCCGCAGTGACTTTAGATTCAATTTCAGAAATCGTGTTGGCAGTCACCACGACCTGCCCGCGACTGGAGGAGAACGATGGCAACAACATTCACCACACCACACACGCACCACGGGCTGAGCAGCCTGCTTCATCCAGCCCCACGCGCAAAAAAGATCGCCAAGCCCGGCACCGTAGCCACCTTCGTCGGCGACCTGCTCGAAGACGTGCAGCAAACGCCCCTGCAGGCTGCCGAATTCGCCAAACACGACATGTTCCGCGAGCACATCAACGCCATGTCGATTTCCTACTTCGCCCTGATCGTTTTGCTTGTCGCCGCTTCGTTGCCGGTACTGGCTTATTCCGTGCAGTATCTGGTTGCGTATTAGTGCTGCATGTAGCCAGCCCCGCGCAGCACTTTGCCGGGGAGTGACCCGGTCATCTTGCCCCCGGCGATGACCGGAACTCCGTTGACCAGCACGTATTCCATCCCTTGCGAAAGCTGGTTGGGCTGTTCAAAGGTAGCTAAATCCCTGATCGCAGCCGGGTCGAATATCACAAGATCGGCCCACATCCCCTGCTTAAGCACACCGCGATCTATCAGCCGCATGCGCTGCGCAGGCAGCGCGGTGAACTTCCGTATCGCATCCTCCAGCGTAAGCGCGTGCTCTTCGCGAACATACTTGCGCAGTATGCGCGGAAACGTACCATAGGCCCGGGGATGGGGATGCTCTGAACCAAGCAGGCCCTCAGCAGCAGTCCCCTGCGAGTCGTTGTCGATCGAGACCCACGGCTGTTGCAATGCAAGCTTCACATCTGGCTCCGCCATGCCAAAGACTGCAACCTCGGTGAATGCCAGATCTTTGATGAGAATGTCGCAAAGCGTGTCGATCGCGTCTTCGTGCCACAGCGCCGCCACCTCCGAGAGGCGCTTGCCCTGCAGCGGCACCAGTTCAGGGTTCTGGACCACCGCGATTTGAATCGCCTCCGGCCCTGGAATCTCCTGCCATTCGTTGTCCCAGTCAGATTTTGCATCAAGCATGTCGGCCCGGATTTTGGCGCGAATTGCCGGATCTTTCAGCCGCGTGATCAGCGCTGCGTCGCCACCGTCGTGGGCCCACGGCGGAATAAACGCTGAAAAAGTGTTGAACCACGCAGGATAGGCATACGTATTGGCGCTGATGTCGAGGCCCGAGGCACGGTATTTTTCAATGCGGGCCACGATGTCGGGCATGCGGCCCCAGTTGGATTTACCCGCAGCCTTCAGATGCCATATCTCGACGGGAATGTGTGCCTCACGGCCAATGCGCGCAGCCTCGTCAATCGATTCGAGCACCGCATCACCCTCGCTGCGCATGTGCGTCGCATAGACGCCGCCAAATTTCCCCGCCTCGCTTGCCAGAGCAATGATTTCTTCAGTCTTGGCATAAGGAGCAGGCGCATATTGCAGCGACGTAGACAGGCCCACCGCACCATCCAGCATCCCCTCGCGCACCAGAGCCTGCATCGCCTTCAGTTGCACCGCCGTCGGCTGCACGTCTGCCTCACCCAGTACAGCGCGACGCACCGATGTCGCACCCACATAGCTGGCCAGGTTGATGCCCATGCCCTGCTTTTCCAGACGGCCAAAATATCCGCGAAAAGTCGTCCAGTCCGGGGTAATTTTCAGATGGTCGTAATCGGCGTGGTCAGCCGCAATCATGGCCGGGGTCAGCGGCGCGGCCGAGCCGCCTTCGCCCGTGACCTCCGTCGTGATGCCCTGGTAAATCTTCGATGGTAGCCGAGGATCGACGAGAATCGTGGATTCAGACTGGCCAAGCATGTCGATGAAGCCGGGGGCCACAACCTTCCCGGCTGCGTCAATTGTCTGCTTGCGCGACGCTGATTCCAGGTTGCCAATCGCCGCGATATGCCCCGCGCGAATGCCAATTTCCCCCGAGTACCAGGGCGAGCCCGTACCGTCCAGAATATGGCCATTGATAATCACCAGGTCAAACGACTCGGCCGGCGAGGGCAGGTTCTGCGAATATCCAAAGCTGGAAGCAGCAAAAAACAGAACAGAAGCGGCGACGATACGGCGCATGGTTTCTCCCTTGATCCGGAAGCCTAAGGCTATCGCAAATTTCCCCCTTGAGAGCAATTCAGCACACCAAAATCTGTCCGGGTACCCAGAGTGCTTTTCCATGGAAAACATGAAATGAGCCCTGTCCATGGTGCAAACAGCCGTTTTTTTGCGTTTGCCATTGGCGGCCTTGAGTCAGCCGCAGAATTTATCGCTGCGGAGTGGAAAGCCCGGCCCGCGCCCATGCGACTACAATCGAACCAAGTCAGAGGCGCGATTCAGATGTGCCCCAGGTAAAAATCAGACTTCGGGGAGCTGGTTTCGTTTGGGTGCCCAACTGCTTCATCTGCCCTTATTTCGAACTAAGCAGGAAAGGAAGTCTTCGAATTCTTATGTGGAAACCAAGTCAATCAGGAGCGTCCTCCGTGGCTCCAGTACCCGAGCCCGTTCGTCCAACATCAACCCCCGCCCCTACCTATGAGCCGCCCACGCGCAACGCGGCCCCAACCGGGGACCAGGCCACCATTGGCAAAGGTCTCGTCATCAAGGGTGAGATCAGTGGCAGCGAATCCCTCTTCATCGATGGCAAGGTCGAGGGCACAATCAACCTGCCGGGTAACCGCGTCACCGTCGGCCGCAATGGCCAGGTAGCCGCCAACATCACTTCGCGCGAAATCATCGTGCTCGGTAAGGTGCGAGGCAACATCACCGCGACTGACCGCGTAGACATCCGCAGCGAAGGCGCACTCACCGGCGATGTAACCGCCGCACGCATCAGCATCGAAGATGGCGCCTTTTTCAAGGGCGGCATCGATATTCGCAAGCCTGAAAGCAAGCCCGGAGCCCCCGCTACGCCCGGAACAGCGGTTGTAGAACCAGCCAAACCTGCTCAGGCCTGAATCTTCGCCTCACCGTAAGATGTTCACTCGCAAGAGCCTCTGGAAACTCAGAGGCTCTTGCATTTGGCCTCAAGCCATTCCGAAAAGCGCCATGGCTCGCGCATAAAGTGCGTCGTATCGATGGAGTGTCTCAGGAGTCGAAATGGCATCCAGCAGCAAGTCTGACCAATCGTTAACCAACAGCGTAGAAGCCCCCACAGAAGAAGGCATGGCACGGGTCGATGCCTACTTTGCCAGATTGACCGAACCTCAGAAAAGCACGCTCCAGGCCCTTCGCTCTGAAATCAGAAAATATCTGCCGCCTCAGGCAACCGAAGGATTCAGCTACGGCCTGCCAGCATTCATTTTGAAAAAGCCAGTAGCCGCGTATGGAGCCTGGAAGGAACACTGCAGTTACTACCCCATGAGCGGCCGAGTCATCACCGCGCTCAAGGCTGAGCTTGCAAACTACGCTACTTCAAGCGGCGCAATTCGCTTCCCTTCCGACCAGCCCTTGCCCGCCGCCCTCATTCAAAAGCTGCTGGCCGCAAGGCTCGCCGAAATTGAGACACCAAAAAAGAAGATGTAGAGATTTGCCACCCTACTTTTCAAAGCGGTAAACCCAGTAGGCAGTGCCGGGAATCGGCTCCCAGCCGGGCGCATTCGCTGTCTCTGGTTTGGAAATTGCCAGCACCAGGCGCACCCCGACACTCTGAAAACTTTCGAGAATCTGCCGCTGGCGCTCCGGAGCGGCTTGCCAGAAAGCATCGGAATCAACCGTCTGGCTCTCCAGCAGCGAGCCGCCGAGAATGCCAACAATCCGCAGACCGCCCACATAGGCCCACGTGCTGCGCGTAGCCGTCACCAGGTCCGCAATCACTGCGACCTTGTCCCCCGGCCGCATCCCCGTTTGTTGCAGGTACTGGCCAGCGAGCCACTGGTCATTGTTGTCAAAGTGCTGGTGGTGGCGCAGGTGGCCGATCATATCCCGGTCCGCATCATGCTGGTTGGCCAGCAATGTGACAACGCAGCCGAGCAGCAAGAGCGCGATGAGCCCGTAGCCCCGACGCTTCGCAGCATTCGCGGCGAGAGCCAGCAGCACAAGAACGCACAAAATAGCCAGAAATGCGGCAACGTAGCGCGCCTCCACAAACACCAGCACGTACATCCAAATGCCCGCCCAACAGATCAGCATCGCCGGCCAGAAGACCAGCGCTTTGCGCAGATTTTCAAGCACGCTCTTGAATTCAAGCAATCCGCAGAAAACCAGCACATAGACAAAAATCTGCAGCATCAGAATCCGCGCCAGCCGCAGCACATTCCCGCCAGCCTCATGCACCTGGGCCCGCAGGCTAAAGAAGTGACGGTAGCCCTCGTAGTAGTACGGAGGGTTGTAAAACGGCGCAAACGTCACCGGAAATGGCCCGTCAAAAATGTAAACCCGAGGGCTCTCCAGCACTTGTTTCGCCGGATGAATCGGAGTTCCGTACTGCCCCCCACCTTGCCACAAGCCGCCTGGCTCCAGCTTGTTCACGGTCCAGGCGTAATTGAGCGGGCCCGCATCGCCGTAGGTGAAGTGTCCTGCCGACCACGAAAGCCCGGCAATGTACGGCATTGCAAATACCCCTGCAGCAGCGAGCATCAAAACGATGGCAGTCAGACCACCCTTTTGCTTTCTGCAGGCAATCGCACCGGTCACCGCAAAAACAAGTGTCAGCGGAAGAAAAATCGCCTTCACGACAAACCCAACGCCAAGAATCAGCCCCAGCACCATCGCCCGCGAAGCACTGGCCTGCTGCTCTAGTTGGACCAGAAGCCGCACAGCAAGGAAAAGCAGACACGTCACCAGCATGTCCGGGCCCACGCGAGAAACATTGTCCATCGTCAGCTCGATCGAAAGATAAATCGCGAACCCGCCAAGCACGATGAGCCTCTCCGCAGCCGCGTCCTCAAGCATGGCAGCAAAAGTCGAGGCTGTCGCAAATGTCCAGACCAGGGCAAAGAAACTGAAGAAGGTCGCGACCAGGATGGCCAGGTTAACCAGGTGAACTGCGTACCACTCCCCGGCAGCCGTCGCCGGAAAAAGCGGCGTGACCAGCGACAGAATTGCCGGGTAACCCAATCCCCAGTAGGAATTCAGTGCCAGCCGCCAATCCCCGGCGTGCAGGGCACGGGCAATGTTCAGATAATTGAGGGCGTCTGCGGAGTAGCGCACACGGCCAAAATAGCCCTCAAACGCTCCGAGAGCGAGGGTCGGCAGCAGCAGCCACAGCATAAGATAGCGACTGGCAGGTCGCATTGTGGCAAAGGCTTTGAGGATCACGAGGCCAGTATAGCCTCGATTTCAAGCAATCCCATTGGATAGATTTTTCAGAAGATCGGCACCGTCGAGTCACACCTTCTTGATGCGCCCGCGAAGCCGCTTAAGCACATTCGGGGGAACCAGGCCCTCCACCGAACCACCAAAACTGAACACTTCCTTCACCATCCGCGAGCTGACAAAAGAGTAGCGCCCCGCCGGCTGCAGGAAAACCGTTTCAACCTCCGGCGCGAGGCGGCGATTCATCAGGGCCATCTGAAATTCATACTCATAATCGCTGATTGCCCGAATGCCCCGCAGCACTGCGGTCGCCTGCTGCTGCCGCGCAAAATCCACCATCAGCCCGTCAAACGTGGCAACGGAGACGTT
This sequence comes from Acidobacteriota bacterium, assembly GCA_025359885.1. Lineage (GTDB taxonomy): Bacteria > Acidobacteriota > Terriglobia > Terriglobales > Acidobacteriaceae > Acidicapsa. The sequence goes on along the minus strand of JANYDG010000099.1, from coordinate 15,855 downwards.
CCCCAACTGGCGGGTAGACTCCTTGAGCATTTCCACCCGCTCTTCGACCGTGAAAAGTGCATTCTTCACCGGGTTATTCAGAATCGCAACCGTCAGCTGCTCAAAGAGTTTAGCTCCCCGGGCAATGAGGTCGAGGTGCCCGTTCGTAGGCGGGTCAAAGGTGCCGGGATAGATCGCTTTTACGCCCATGGGCAAACTCTCACTTGCAGCCGAAATTCGGTTCGCGGCGACAACTTAATGGATTCTAGCAGTCAGCAAAAGCGGCGACCCTGAGGCCGCCGCTTTGATGAAGTAAGCACTCCAATGGAAGTTCACTTCCGCCGAATCGCCTGCTGCGCCGCCACCGGGCCATCCGTCGGCACAGACGGAATTTCAGGCAGAGGCTCGGCTGCCTTATTCGCCGCGCCCACGCCAAGTTTCTGCCGCAGCTGCGCGTCGAGCTTGATGAAAACGTCCTTGTGCTCCTTGAGGAAGGTACGCACGTTTTCCCGTCCCTGGCCGATCCGCTCGCCGTCGTAGCTGTACCACGCACCCGACTTTTCAACGATGTTGTTCAACACCGCCAGGTCCAGCACATCGCCTTCGCGAGAGATGCCCTCGCCGTAGAGAATGTCGAATTCAGCCTCACGGAAGGGAGCGGCAACCTTGTTCTTGACGATTTTGACCTTGGTGCGCGAACCAGTGACCACATCGCCCTCTTTCACCGCAGCAATGCGGCGAATATCGATGCGCACCGAGGAGTAGAACTTGAGCGCACGGCCGCCCGTGGTCGTCTCAGGGTTGCCAAACATGACGCCAATCTTCTCGCGAATCTGGTTGATGAATATCAACGAAGTGCGCGATTTCGACACCGTGCCGGTCAGTTTCCGCAGCGCCTGCGACATCAGGCGCGCCTGCAGGCCCACGTGAGAGTCGCCCATTTCGCCGTCGAGCTCAGCCTTCGGCACCAGCGCCGCTACGGAGTCAACCACCAGCACGTCGATTGCGCCGGAACGGACAAGCGCTTCAGTAATTTCCAGAGCCTGCTCGCCGTAGTCGGGCTGCGAGATGAGCAGATTGTCGGTGTCAACGCCCAGTTTGCGCGCGTAAACAGGGTCCAGCGCATGCTCGGCATCCACAAATGCGGCGAGCCCTCCGGCCTTTTGCGCCTCCGCAATAATCTGCAAAGTGATCGTAGTTTTACCAGACGACTCAGGCCCGAAAATCTCAATCACCCGGCCACGCGGTACGCCCCCAACTCCAAGGGCCGCATCAAAACTGATCGAGCCCGTCGAAATCACCGAAATCGGCACGATGGCGTCTTTTGCGCCGAGGCGCATGATCGAGCCTTTGCCAAACTGTTTTTCAATCTGCGAAAGTGCGGTTTCTACTGCTTTGGCGCGGTCTTCAGCGTAGCCCATCGGGTCAGTCTCCTGTCACGTACTCATGTCCTGCCCGGCATCGAATTCAAAGGCTCGTTCGCCCTCAGAAAAGCCAAAACATGAATCGCTTATTCGAACGGATTGTAGCAGGAAGGACGATCGGAAAACTAGAAGAAAAAGCGAAAGTCTCTTCAGGCTGGAGAATTATCCAGTGGAAGCCACATATCGAATTCTCGCTTCACCCTCGTCGGCTTCGACAACGACCGCCGAGCCCTCGCGGTCGGCGCGAATTCAACGCTCACCCCCAAAAAAATTCACCAGCGACAATCAGCGCAGAGTGCGGATATAATCCCGGTGTTGAGCCGCAGACTGGTTGCATCAAAGCTACTGACAACAGGTCGCGTTCGCTGAAATCAATCTTCAGCGTGAGATTGCTGGACTCATTGCCAGGTTTCGCTGCATCCTTTACCAGGGGCTACACAAGAATCCACCAACCAGAGTTACCCGGTTGCGCCAGATCATCCCCTGCCACCGCTCTCCGCTGAGCACCCAATCATTCCATTGATCCGTCTTGCGGGTGACACGGTACGACACTCCGGTTCACTCATCATCTAGAGTTTTGAATTGATTCACAACCCCGAGGAGTCGTTACGATGAACCGTTCCTTCAACAGAATTAGCGCATCCCTGGCCTTCCTTCTGACACTTGGCATCTGCGCAACCAGCAGCTCTGGACAAGCAGTGCAATCGGTCATCTCGCTGGAACCGCTGAGCGCCGCAGAGCTGGCAAATCCCGCCATAGCGGCAAACGGACACCCTCTGCCGCCAACTCCAGCCAATTTTCGCCGCTTCGGTGACACCAGGGTCGGCGAAGTAACCAATCTGCAGAAGCTCACTTTGCATTTCAGCGAATCCACCAGGCTGACCGCCATCCATTCAACTCCAGACTTTCACGTGGAGCAGGGCAGCAGTTGCGTTGAAGGCAACGCCTATCCGAAAGACTCCAGTTGCACTGTGCTGATGCGGTTCACGCCCCAGGGAGCAGGTCAGCGCCTTGGCAGGCTCACCGTCAGCCACTCCGCATCCTCCACACCCTTCAGCGTCGGCCTCGGCGGCTCAGGCTACGTGCCAGTCGTCAGCTTTACACCAGCCCTGATTACCACCGTGCCGGGCACCAATATAGCCGGTAAGGGGCTCCTGACGAGCGCCCTCAATCTCACCGTCGATGGCGGCGACAGCCTGTATGTTGCGGATACCGGAAACAACCTGATCCGCTATCTCGATTCCAGCGGTGTCTTCAACACGATCTCATCAGGCGGTCTCACAGCGCCTACCGGCATCGCCGTCGATAGTTTTGGCGAAGTCTTCTTCACTGAGCCGTCACTCAATAAAATAATGGAGATTTTCAGTTACGGACCCCAATTGAGCTTCAACGGCTCGGGTACTGACGCATGCAATTACTTGACGCCCTGCAAACTCACAGCTGAGGGTGTCACCTCTCCCGGACAGATGTCGATGGACCCCTACAACCAGCTTTTCTTTACAGACAGCTATTTTGGCGCGGCTCTATCGCAGGTTCAACCGTACCCGCCGACTCTTGTGCGCCTTTATGATCCATTCGCTTACCAGGAGACCTACCCCGATGCCTTTGCTGTCGATGCCAGCGACAACCTCTATACCTTCTGGAACTTGGGAGCGACTTGTGCACTCATAGAACAAACCCTTTCAAACGCCGAGACGAACACCGGAACTTTTCTCAAGGTCGCAGGAGGCCGCACCTGTGGCTTCAGCGGAGATGGCGGCCAGGCACGCAATGCTGAGATCGGCACTGTCGTCAGCCAGATAGCGTTTGATGCCGCCGGAAATCTCTACTTCACCGACCAATCCAACCAGCGCGTACGCCGCATCGACGCCTCTACCGGCATCATCAACACCATCGCAGGTACCGGCACCGCTGGCTATTCCGGGGATGGCGGCCCTGCCACCGCAGCGACTCTAAGCACGCCAACTGGCGTATCCGTGGATTCGCAAGGCCAGGTCTACATCATCAGCAACGTACCGGCAGTCGGAACCGCGCAAGCCATTCGCAGGGTGGGGCCAAACGGCATACTCTCTTTCGGCATCCAGCTCAAAGGCTCCGCAAGCGCCGCAAAGAAAGTGACCATCTCCAACACCGGCAACGCCCTACTGACCATCAACAATGCAGCCATCGTCGGAATCAACGCCAGCGATTTTACCATCGATCCCAACAACACCAGTTGTGCGCTCACTCCCGGCAGCACCCTCAACAACGGCCAAAGCTGCACCGTCGGCATCATCTTCAACCCCGCCGCCGGCGGCACGCGCTCTGCCACGTTAAACCTGACCGACAACACCGTCAACAACGCAAACACGGTGATGCTTTCGGGCGTGGGAGCGCTGCCTAACCCCACCATGACCATCACTTCACCTGCCTCAGGCGCAAGCTTCACCGCTGCAACCCCGATCAACTTCAGCGTTACGGTCACCTCCACAACCACCCTTGCACCCACGGGAACCGTAAAGTTTTCAGTCGATGGCGTGGTCAAAGGCAGCCCGGTAACCCTCTCCACCGCTGGAGTCGCATCCATCAGCCTCTCTGGCCTCACCGTTGCCGGGCACTCACTCGCGGCCACCTACAACGGCGATGCCAACTACGCAGCCGTCGGACCCCTTACCCGCACAATCACCGTCACCGCCGCGAAAAAAGTCCTTTCCGCAGCCACCCTCACCCCGAGCGCCAATCCCGCAGGCACCTGCAAACAAGTCGCCTTCACTGTCTCCGTCACCAGCAAGGCAGGAATCCCAGGCGGCTCCGTGCAACTGAAAGAAGGCAGCAAAATCCTCGCGCAGGGCAGCCTCGTTGGTGGCAAAGCATTGCTCTCAGTCCCCCAGCTCGGCTCAGGTAAACACATCCTCACAGCAACCTACGCAGGAGACGCTTCGCACCTGCCGGCAACCTCAGCAGCGATTCAACAGTCGGTTGTCGGATCAAGCGTTTGCCAGAAAGCGACCGCCGGGCCGGTGAAGCTGCCGGGTCAGCCTGGAGTCTAGAACCTGCATCAAACCAGACTGCAAAAGTCTGGAATGATTCTTGGATTGATTCTTGAATTGAAGTTCCTAAGTAAGACGGGGCAGTTGGCAGTCAGCATGACAATGCTGCTCAAACCAACTGCCCCATTTCTTGATCCCTGTTTGAAGCGTCTTAATTGCGCCGGTTAATCTTCGCCAGCAGCCGCAGCATCTCCAGGTACAGCCAGACCAGCGTGACCATGATGCCAAACGCCCCGTACCACTCCATGTACTTCGGCGCGCCAAATTGAACACCCTTTTCGATGAAGTCAAAGTCCAGCACAAGGTTGAGCGCGGCGATGCCGACAACAACCAGCGAAAAACCAATGCCGATGACACCCGAACCATTCACGCTGTTATTCGACGTAAAGTGAATGCCAAAAAAGCCGAGAAGCATTTCGCCCAGATAAAACAGCGCCACACCGCCGGTCGCTGCAACCACCCCCAGGCGAAACTTGTCCGTGACCCGGATGATTCCCGCCCGATAGACAAAAAGCAGCACAAACAGCGTGCCAAACGTCAGGCCAACAGCCTGGATGGCGATGCCTGGATAGCGAAGTTCAAAGATCGCCGAGAGACCGCCCAGCACCAGCCCCTCCAGCAGCGCATAGGCAGGCGCCGTCACCGGCGACCACTCCTTCTTGAAGATGGTCACCATCGCGCAGATAAAGCCGCCAATCAGCCCCAGCATCATCCAGGGCGCCACGTCCGCAGGGTTCCGCGTCTGCATGAACTGAAGCCATGTCCAGCCTGCCGTGGCCATCGCCAGCACCAGCAGGATTCCCGTCTTGTTCACCGTGCCGTTCAGCGTCATCGCCTCGCGCTGCTCGCCAGAGAAGCTTCCGCCAAATCGCTCGGCGAAACGCTCTTCATACGGAATGGCGCGGGCACCCCGAAAGGTATCGTCGCGGAGTGCAGGATTGGAAGTTCGCATCAGTTGTGCCATTGAGTTCTTCTCCGTTGTTCCTACAAGTGCTGCTGTTTCGAGTCGGTTAGACCGCAATGCGGCTCTTCCGTAATCATAAGATGCCTGACGCGGTGGTTTCGACTGCAGAAACCAGACTAGCCAAAGATGCTTGAGCTAACCCGTTGCACGCCGAGGGCAGCAAACTCGGCGTTGGTTGCCTCCACAGAGCCAGCAAGGTTGATGGCGCGTGAAGCGTCTTCAATCACAAATGCAGAGAAACCAGAGCGCACAGCGTCAACAGCTGAGAAGCGAACGCAGTAGTCGTAGGCCAGGCCAGCGAGGAAAATGCGCCCGAAGCCGCGTTCGCGCAGGTAGCTGGCAAGGCCGGTCGGGGTGCTCTTGTCGTTCTCAAAAAAGCCTGAGTAGCTGTCGATGGCGGGGTGGAAGCCCTTGCGCACGATCAGTTCCGCCTTGGTGACCCGCAGGTCAGGGTGGAACTCCGCGCCCCGAGTGCCCTGAATGCAGTGATCAGGCCAGAGTGTCTGGGGGCCGTACGGGGCCTGCATCGTCTCGTAGACCGTGCGGCCCGGGTGACTGCTGGCAAAGGAGCTGTGCCCAGCGGTGTGCCAGTCCTGCGTGACAACGACGTGCGCAAATCGTTGGCAAAGCCGGTTGATCACGGGAATGACCGCGTCGGCGTCAGGGACCGCCAGGCTGCCCCCCGCGCAGAAATCACGCTGAAGGTCTATGACAAGCAGCAGATCGTGCGGTTCAAGACTCATTCTGTGACTGATTCTAGTCCCCTGCCGGGGCAGCGGCAGGCGCAGTTGCCGGGGCAAGTACGAGCTGCTGCTGATCGTTGGTCGCGAGCTTCTGGTAATAATCGTGCAGCGCCGGGTACTCTTTCGAGTCAGGCAAAATGAATGCGCGAGCGAAAATATGTTTCACGTCGATCACCCCAGGGGCAGACGTTGTCTTGACCACAAGAGCAGCGTGCTCCGGCCAGGGCAACTGTGCCGGTTGCGGAGCGCTTTCGACAGCATAGCCCGCAGGCAGATGCAAAATTACGTCGTCAATCACCTGCTCCGCATAGTGAAGATCAACCGGTGCCGTCCGGTTGGTTTCTGCGAAGAACTGGGTACGCGCGCCCGTTGAAAAGAAGAAGCCGGGCATCTGCAGCCGCTTGCCAGAGGCGGTCGCCAGCGGCCCTGTGACTTTAACCACCGCCAGCAGGTTGGTCGCTGAGGTGTCGAGCCCCTGAAAATGATCCACCTCGCCCGAAATGCCCTGCGGCAACAGGTTGTGAAGGCCCGAGTTGAACTGCTTTTGCACCTCGGCAGCATCCGTCGTCAGGGCAGTCTGGCGCCAGCGCAGCGCGGCCGGGCCATTCATCAGTATCTGAACCGTTCCAGTCACGTTGCCCCCGGCGTCCAGCGTCAGGTTTGCGCTGCGCGCCGTAATCGCGTCTTTGGTCAGGTTGGGCGGCGTGTAGACGGGCATGAGGGCGTTCTGCGCCAACCCTCCAGCACTGGCCAAACGGGCACAGCTTCTCGCCAGGGTCGAGATAGACATCTTTGCCGTCCATCTTCAGCAGGACCACCAGCGAATCGAGCTGGTCGAGCGAGAGAAAGTTAGGGTCAAAGATGCGCTGGTCGCGATCTGCCACCTGGACCCCATACGCTTCAAGACCAGCCGCGTGGGCCAGCGCCAGGTAAAGCGCTGCCAGCGAATTGCCCGAACCGCTCTTTTCCGCCAGCACATCCTGCGCCTTCCTCACCTGCTTCTTCATGTGCAGTTGGGCGCGCTCTGCGTCCGACTTTTGGCGCGTAAAGTCAGTGTTTTCAAACGCCTCCACCGCGTCGTACAGTTTCCGCGCTTTGCCCTCGGCAGTGGCTGCGCCAGCAGTCATCTGCTCGGCGGCATCCTTGATCGCGTTGGTCTGGCCAGCAAAGTCGTTAAGCCGGCCGCTCCAGCGCTTGATTTCGTTCTCCCAGTAGGCAAGTGCCGTGGTGTAAGGCGTGTAATAGAAACGCACCCGATAGTAAAAGCTCGACGATGGGGGTGCGTCACTCTCGCTCTCAATCGCAGGCACATCCTTGATGTCGAGCGTAAAGTCCTCTTTTGCGCCCCGCACAACCTGCGCCCCGGCCGGAAGATGCGGCGTGTAAAGCAGGTAACTGGCACGTTCACCATCCACGAAGTAGGTCACTCCGCTCCCGACGACGTTCGAATCCATGTCCGTCTTCGGGTTGTAGTAAAAATGCTCCCGGTGCGCAAAAAGCCGATGCTGCACATTCCAGACCGGAATACTGCTCGCCATCATCGCGGAATACGTGCCTTCATCCGCATCGCTTTCGCCGGAGACCGATCCGCCCGTCAATGGCACCGTCCATTTGTACTCCAGAATGCTTCCCACTTCCACGCTCGGCAGATTAAAAGCAGCGGTCTTGACGTTGACACCAATCGTCTTGAAGACGAGCAGGTCAGAGGCTTTACCCGTCAATCGAATCACCGTCCCATCCGAGTGTATGGTGCGACCCTCGATGATGGGAGTAGCCGTCGATCCCGCATCATACGGCACCTGCACCGTAGCCCATTCCTTGCCTGATTCCGTAAGCACCTTGATCCGCACATAGCTGCTGATGTAGTGGCTGCGATTGTCCGTCGACTCCTCGCGATACAGAATTACCGCAGGCGCGCCGGGAGCCTTGGGATCCGCAGTCATCTGCAGCTCTTCCTTCGTTGGCTCCTGAAACTTCTGCGCACTGCAATCAATCGCAAGGAAAAGCGCAGTGATCGCGATAAAAAAAACGGAATGGCAGGACCGCATTCTTTTGTCCCCTCGATGACAAGTTAGCGAAAAATCAAAAAGATCCTCGCTTGGAGTTAGTAAGACCTACTTCAAAACTGCTAGGAATCGCGACCCGATCGTAGCACGCTCGGCTAAAGTCAAGTCACAAACTGTCACTCAGCAATCAGCAAACAATGAGAAGCAAGTCACAGCTTCAACCCGTCCCATCACCCATCACATCATCCGCCCAGTCCATTCCCGTGCAGGCCATCAGGGGCTCGCATCCTCCCCGCACAACGGTCGTCGGCTGCAGGCGACTAAGGTGACAAGTCGCCCGCCTGGGTGTATCCTCGGCCTGTTGTTTGGCCCAATTCATTCCATTCATCTGTCCTGCTTGGCCCGTTCCCCCAGGGTGAACGAGCCATCGCCCCGGAGGCAAGGCTCTCTATGCGCTCGAAAAAGTTCAAAATACCAGTCTTTCTATCCTGGCTCATCTTCGCCGTGATCGTCGTTTCCGCCAGCGCACAGTCCCCCGCCCCATCCGCTTCCACCACTGCCGCCACAGAGTCACCCAGGCGGAGATCGATCCTCGATGTCATCGTGACTGACCCCGCAGGAGCGCCCGTGGCTGGGCTGAGCCCAAAGGACTTCACCCTCTACGACAAAGGCAAACCGATGCCCCTCGCCGGTTTTCAGGCTGTGAATGCAGCCATCAACGGAGCCAAAGCAGCCGCCAAAGTGCCCACCGAAGTCACAATCGTCCTCGACACCGTAAATACCGTCAGCGACCTGTCCTCGTCCGACCGCCAACTGGGCGGCGTCTACCTCACCGTCAATGAGGGAGCAGACGACCTGACCTATGCCCGCGCACAACTCAGCGCCTACCTCCGCGACAATCCCCATCTCGATTACCCCATCACCATCCTGCTCTTCAACGAAAATGGTGCAAAACCGATTGCTCCTGCTTCGGCTGACGGAAATGTACTCGCCGATGCCCTCGCTAAAGTTGATGCCAACCTCCGCCCCGCTCGTCAGTCGCAGGGCTTCTACGGTGGCCTTGAACGCATGCAACTCTCCACGACGACCCTGAGTGCCCTCGCCCTCGAAGGCGTCAAGCGGCCCGGCCGCAAGCTGGTACTCTGGCTCGGCCGCGGCTGGCCCCTGCTCCAGGGCACTGACGCTGAGACCGACGCCAAGCAGTCCAAACTCCTCTTCGGAACCGCAGTCACCCTCTCCACCGAACTCCGGCTCGCCAGAATGTCGCTCTACGCCATTGACCCCTCCAGAGTGCCCGGGGAAGATCGTTCCGCATGGGTACAATACGTCCCCTATGCAAAGCCCCTCACCACCTGGAAAGAAGCTGCCATCGGCCACCTCGCTGCCCAGGTGCTGGCCGAGCAATCCGGCGGATTACCCATTAACTCCCCCAACGCCGTGCTCGCCCAGCAGATCGCCGAGTGCATCGCTACCGACTCTCAGGGATATGTGCTGCTCTACGACTCCGTTCCCGCCACGCAAAAAGATGAATACCGCGACCTGAAAATCGAAGTAAACCGTCCAGGAGTCAAAGTACGCACACGCGTCGGCTACTACGCCCAGCCCTGAGGCATCCGGCATTTCCGCCTGCTTCAGCCGCCAGTTCCAGGTCGCACTCGAGCCTCGCGCCTGTAAGCACGCGTCAGCCTACAACTGCACTCCCTCGCGCGTCAGCGCATCCAGTACTTCCCGCGTCGCCCGAGCAGCCGTCTCGACAATCTGGTCAGCATCCCCGCGGGTAAGCACCAGCGGCGGCGCAAAGCCTAGTGCCTCGCTCTGCGGCATCGCGCGCGTAATCACACCAAGTTCCCGGGCACGCTTTGAAATGCGGTAGGCCACCGTATTCGCAGGGTCCAGGCGGCGCTTGGTGGCGGGGTCCGCGACAAATTCAACAGCGAGCATCAGTCCCACGCCACGCACTTCTCCGGTAATCGGCAGGCCGTCAAAAGCCTCGTGCAGCGCCGTCAGCATCGAGCCGCCTACTTCCTCCGCGTTCTGAGTCAGGTTTTCGCGCTCCAGAATATCCAGATTCGCATTCGCCGCCGCCACGCCTATCGGGTGGCCTGTATAGGTGTACCCATGGGGAAACACACCCGCCTCAGCCGACCCTGCCTTCATCACCTCATACACGCGCTGGCCTACAATCACCCCGCTCAGGGGGGCGTATGCCGAGGTCAGTCCCTTCGCAATCGTGATCAGGTCCGGCTCCATGCCGTAGCGATCACAGCCAAACAGCCGCCCCGTCCGGCCAAAGCCCGTAATCACCTCGTCCGCGATAAGCAGAATCTCATACTTGCGCAGAACCGCCTGGATAGCTGCCCAGTAGCCCTCAGGGGGCGGTATCAAGCCTCCTGTGCCCAACACCGGCTCACCAATGAAAGCACCAATCGTTTCCGGGTCCTCCCGCAAAATCAGCGCCTCCAGTTCGCGTGCCCTGCGCGCAGAAAAATCTCCCTCACTCTCGCCCCCGCTCGCTCCCCAATAATGGTGCGGCGCCCCCGTGCGCAAAATCGCCGCAACCGGCAGATCCATAAAGTTGTGGTAAAAATTCAGCCCCGTCATTGAACCCGCCATCACGCTGTTGCCGTGATACGCGCGTTCGCGGGCGATGATGCGCTTCTTGCTCGGCTTGCCAATCAGGTTGTGGTAATACCAAACCAGTTTGGCGTTGGTTTCGTTCGCGTCTGAACCTGAAGTCCCATAAAAAACCCGCTGCATCGGCTCCCCTGCACTCCCCACAGGGGCCATTCTCACCAGGCGGTCAGACAGCCGGATCAACTCTTCCGTCGAGTGCCCCGCATAGGTATGAAAATACGCGAGTTGATGGGCCTGGCGGCTAATCGCGTCCGCGACCTCCGTCCGTCCATATCCGATATTGACGCAGTACAGCCCCGCAAAAGCGTCCAGAAGCTCCGTTGCCGGGGCACCGTTTTCGCGAATACGGATGCGCACACCGCTGGCACTCTCCACAATCGTCGAGGGAAGCTTGCCGGAGGCGAAATCGCCAACATGCGTTGAGGGATGCAGCACCGAGGTGCGATCCATCGTCTCCATGCTGGCTAAACTGGCCGTAGCAATCGTTTCAGCACGCGTGGGCAGGGCAGTGGCAGGCATGGGCTTCCTCGCAGACAGGTTCGGATGCCTACCAGATTACATGACAGGCGATTACATGACAGGCGATTACATGAAATGCGATTCCATGACAGGCTCAATCACGATGGGCGTTGCAGGCTCCCAAAAACCCGAGACTCAACGTAGGCCGGGAATGGATCAACTACGGTGGCCTCAGACCAGGAATGCGCCGATACGCGATTCAGCCGCCGTCAATGCATCGCACTCGCGGTCAATCGCCTCATAATCTGCGTCGTGATCCTTCCGAAAAGCGCGAAAGGCATCCTCACTGTTCCAGCGGTCAATTGTCAGGTAGCGGCCAGGGACGTAGGCGTCCTTGAGCAACTCTGTGCCAAGGTAATCAGTGGAAGAGGCGAAAAGCCGCGCCCACGAGCCATTCGAGCCGTAAACAGCCTCAAACGCCGGAACCTTCTCTTCAGCGATGTCAAATTGCCACAGGATGACGAACATGGGTTCTCTCTTCGTGTGATTATCGCATTGCGGCTTGCATGGAAGAGGGAGGGGCACTCGAAAGGTTCGATCCCGACCGTCGCCACCACGGTCACCCCATCGATCGCGGGCTTGGACGCGTACTTCAACATTTCGCCATACAACCCTACCAGCGGTAGCCGCATCTTATTGTTCAGAAAGACTCATGTTGAGAGTGCACTAATCAATTCGGCTCCACGCTACTTACTTTCCTGAGTCGATTTTTCGCCGCATCCCCTGTACGCATGGAGTCTCGTCATAGCATCCAGATCATGCGCAATCAGTGACTTCAAAAATATCCTCGGACTTACTGCCACAACAGACAACCCGGTCTTAAGTCCTGCCGTCCAATAGAAACACGAGCGCAAAAATGCTCGACACCAAAATCTCTGGGTTACCCGGAAAGGTTGTCTCGATGGCTGTTTCAAATGAAGTCTTCAATCCCCAGGAATATCTTGTAAAAGGTGGGTTTGGAAAAACCATCCTTCAATACAAGAAAAACGATGGAATCTTCTCGCAGGGAGAACCGGGCGACACGGTCTTCTTCATACAAAAGGGTAAGGTGATGCTCACGGTGGTTTCACCCTCCGGCAAGGAAGCAACGATCGCGTTACTCGGCGCAGGCCAGTTTCTCGGCGAGGATTGCATCACCAGTGAGCAACTTGTCCGCTCTTCCTCATCGCGAGCACTCACCCCGTGCACTCTGCTAAGGGTTCGGAGGCAAGAGATGATTCGTGTCCTGCTTGAGGAAAAAGCAATGTCGCGACTCTTCATCCGCTATCTGCTCTCACGCAACTCACGCATCCAGGCTGACCTGGTCGATCAGTTATTCAACTCCAGCGAAAAGCGGCTGGCACGTACCTTGCTCCTGCTCTCACAAACCGGCAAGGAAGGCCAACCTCTCGCTCCACTGCCAAAGATAAGTCAGACCACCCTTGCCGAGATGGTTGGCACCACTCGCTCGCGCGTAAGCTTCTTCATGAACCGATTCAGGAAGCTTGGCTTCATTGAATACAGCGGGCTTGACAGGATTCATGTCAACAGTTCCCTGCTAAGTCTGGTTCCGCTCCAGTAAGTCTTCCCCAACAACATAAAAAAACTAACAGGCGCAAGCCTCGGCCAGGACCAGCGCCTGTTAGTTTTTTGATAGCCACCTGAGGAACCCTTTCAAAACATCGATTTAAGTCGACTTAAGTCGATTTAAGTCGGTGTTTTGAAAGGGCCTGGCTTCAGCCACGCCGTAAAGCCAGACAAATCAACCCGGCTCTAAAGCATTTTCAGGAATGGTTTAAACGAAGGCCGCTCCGCTGACTGGGTTTTTCATCAATAAAAATCCATCCTCGCGAAAGCTGGACATTTCACAGTATTCCTGAAAATGCTCCAGCCGCCGAGGGAATGTCGGCGACTTGTTCACAGCTTCCCTAACGCTTCAGCAGGTCGATCGGTTCAGTGAAGTCCGTGACCCGGAAGTATCGGGCCAGGGCGGGGTGCTGGCGTTCAACCGCTCGATACATTTCCCACGCTACCTTGCGGTAGCTGAAGTGGCCCGCTGGGCCGCTTCGCAATTCGGAGATGTACTGGGCCTCCGCAAAGTCCATCTTGAAGAGTGACCGAATGCGGGTTGCCAGCGGGAGAACATAAAGCGAAGACTGTGCTGCCTCCGGAGCCCCGCTCGCAGCAATAGCGCGACTCGCCGTAAACGCCGCCTCCATCTGCGCGTGATATTGCGACAGAATTCCCGCCTCAGCCAGCCCTGCTGCATCCCCCGATTCCGGGGTTTCGTAGCCATGCAGCGCGGTGAAGTCCTGAATGATCTGGGTGCAGCGACGATGCCGATGCATATCCCTGAATCCGCCAATGTCCATGAGAATGTCAAAGCGTAGTGCAGCGCCCGCGTGGAATGCACGCAGCGCCTCATCATGACGGCCGCGATGCCGCAGGCCAATCTCAATCACTTCGCTGACCCGCGCCTCAGGCAACGCGGCGACCAGGTCGCGAAGCTGGCGATAAGGGTAATGGCTCGCGGAATACAGAAGCGTTGCAGCCAGCTCCACCTCCATCGATTCTGTGCGCTCAACCAGGTCGACCACCGGCGCAGGGGCTATCGGAACGGCAGCCAGCAGTTCCGCAGCCGCGTGGGCAAGATCGGCTTTGGTTTGAAGCTCGTAAGGATTCGGTTGGGCGTATTTGACCAGGGTGGGCGAGGCGTGGACTTCGCGGGTCAAAAGTGCCTCCGATTCGGCTGCCAGCTCCGGGCTGAGGGCTGCGATCCTGGCCTGGAGCGCGGCTTGATCCTCGGCGTGGAGGTTCCAGGCCGGGCCGGTGGCAGCTTGCTTGAGCTTTTCACCAAGATCGCGAATCTCCGCCGCAGGATGCGAAAGCAGGCGCGAAACCTGCGTTTCCAGCGTGCGGGCGTTCACGATCTGCCCCAGCGAAGTATTGGTAGCAAGCGGCAAAAGATAGCGGGCTACGTCAAATGCCCTTGCTTTAAGAGTGCGTTCGTACCCGTCCTGCTTCATTTCAGGCGGGCAGGCGACTTTGAGTTTGAGGGCTTCAAAAACGGCGGCGGAGGTGTGGGCGTAGCTGTTGAAAAGCTCTTCAACCGTCTGAATGTAAATCTGCTTCGCCGCAACGTCCTCACCAAAACCGGGCAGGTACCAGCCCGACTTGAGGAAGTTCTGATAGCGCGTCGAGCGCTCCTGGCCATCCCAACGCTGTTCATCGACGAGGACAATGGCAGCAAGCAGGGAGAGTCGCTCGATCGCAAAAGCAACGTGGGCGAGATCAGCAATGGAGCGGTGGCCGTACTGGAAGTAGAACGTATTGAGGAACTGCTCGGCACGCTGGGAGCTGATCTCCTTGAGCGACTGGCGCATCGACAGCGAGGAACGGGAATACTTTGCCATGGCATACGCCAGGACCTCGGGGTCGGCCCCGTGGACTGCGAATACGTCCGTCGCGTTGTTTGCGTTGGCGGGGATGGCAGGGGATGAGGCAGATGTAGACAAAGGAATCTCCGGGGACCAGAATACGGCATAGGGCTGTTGGAAATCAGGCAGCAATGAGCTGCGGAATTTACAGTGTGCGAACGCCTCTTGCCGCGGGGTTGAACTAGCATGACTAAAGAGCGCTCAACGCGGGGTTGAACGCGAAGACTTGGGCTTTGGGAAGACGGGGTGTTTGCTGAGCCGATGAGCGGAATCCTGGAAAAGACGTCGCATCGACCGTGGCCGCTGCCGTCGGGGCGCTGGGTGATGGCGCAGCGATGGAACGACTTGCTGTTTGCTCACTGGCCCATGCGGGTTGCTGAGATTGAGGCGCTGCTGCCGGAGGATCTGGAAGCAGATACATTTCAAGGCTCGGCCTGGCTTGGGGTGGTGCCGTTCTGGATGGACCGGGTACGTCTGAACGGTCTGCCGCCGATCCCGGGCGTGCGGCAGTTTCCTGAATTGAATTTGCGCACCTACGTCCGGGACCGCCGGACGGGGACGCCCGGGGTATATTTTCTTTCGCTGGATGCGGGAAACCTCTTTGCGGTGATGGTAGCGCGGAGCTTCTTTCACCTGCCTTACTACTGGGCGCAAATGGGTTTGAAGCCGCGGGGCGAGCGGGAATTTGAGTTTTACAGCCGCCGTTTGCTGAGCCGGAGGCCGGTGCGGTTCAAGGCCCGGTATCGCGGATTGGGGCCATCGCACAAGCTGGCGCAAAGCAGGCCGGGCACGATTGAGTATTTTTTGACCGAGCGATACTGCCTTTTTACACGTGACCCGCTAGGGCGGCTGTTGCGAGCGAATATCCATCATGTGCCGTGGCCGCTGGAGGATGCAGAGGCGGAGATCGAGCAGAATGACCTGGCAGCGCAGGTGGGGTTGACGTTGCCGGAGACGGCGCCTCTGCTGCATTATTCGCGGCATCTGGCGGTGTATGTGTGGTCGGCGGAACTGGTGGAGGCGACGGTGCTGGCCGCTGGGCCGGCGGTGGCGGCGGCGCAGTTTGATGGGAAGCCGGCAGACCTGGGGATCTGACACGTCTTTTGCGGGTGGCTGGCAGCGAATGTTACACGTGTAACAT
>JANYDG010000087.1 GCA_025359885.1 Acidobacteriota bacterium | reverse complement strand
ACCCAACTCACCTACAACAGCTTCCTCACCCTCACCGGTATCCCACCAGAAGTTTACGAATACAAGCTAGGTAACCGCAGCGCCCTCGAATGGGTGATCGACCAATACCAGGTCTCCACCGACAAACGAAGCGGCATCACCAACGACCCCAACCGCGAAGACGACCCCGAATACATCGTCCGCCTCATCGGCCAGGTAATAAGTATCTCCTTAGAAACCGTCCACCTTGTCCGCGAACTCTCCACCCTCCCCATCCAGTAAAAGTGGGGACCCAAGGCAAAAATGGTGCCCCATGTCCTCCTTTTAGGAGATGGAACTCCCCTCCCAAAGCGTGGAACATTCCCCGTGGAACATAGCAAATTGGCTATGTTCCACAAGCATCCCGGTCCCTATGACACAAAACACCGGAATTACCCGCAAATCCATTTCGCAGAATCCACACCACTTCCAACAAATTCGCTTGACACGGATGCCCCCGAAGTACGCCCAAACGGAATGTTACACGTGGAACATTCCGTCGAACATCAGCGTCCTACAGGGTGCTCAAAAGGTTTCCATAGCCCACAATCGCCGTAGAACCCACCAGCACCAGCAGCGTCAAAAACACCAGTAACTTCGTCCGCGTGCCCACTCCGCGCCACTCATGCAGCGCAATGCCCCAAAGCGTGCTGAAAATAATGATGCTCGCCATATGCAAAGTCCAGCTCGAAAACCCATACTTCTTCCCCATCTGCGTCTCCCCCATCGAATAGAAGAAGAACTGCAAATACCACGTAAACCCAGCCACCGCTGAAAGAATGTAATTCCGAGCAATCGAAGCGCCCTTCTCCCGCCCCGCCGGTATCCCCACATACTCCGCAAACGACTTGTTCCGCGTGCTCAGAATCAAACACCAGACGCAGTTGGTCACAAACCCGCCCGTCAGCACCACGATCAGGACAGGAAATCCCTGAAACATCACCGGCGTTCCATGCGCCAGCGACAGCACCTTGATCGGGTCGCCGGCCGCCAGACCAAACGCAAAGCATGCGCTCATAATCCCGCAAAACGTCGCCACCGCCAGTCCCAGGCGCAGATTGAACTCGGGAATATCTTCTTTCTGCTGCTCGACCGAGAGTTCCTTTTCCTTTGAAATACCCGCTGCGCCGGCAAACAAGATTCCCAGCACGCACACGCCAACGCCGCAGAGAATTACGATGCCCGACCTGGTTTGCAGCAGGCCCATAAATTGTCCGCGGAAGATTGGTGGAATGAGTGTTCCAAAAACTGCTGTGTAGCCCAGCGCTACGGCCATCCCAAGGGATAAACCCAAGTACCGCATTGTAAGACCAAATGTGAGGCCGCCGAAGCCCCACATCAGTCCGAAGAGGAAGCACCAACCGAGCACTGAAACCGGCGTCTGGCTGAGCACTGTCAGCAGGTCGCGGCTGAAGAGCGCGGCCATTACCCAGGGAGCGATAATCCAGCTCACCACGCCGCCTGCGAGCCAGTAGGTCTCCCATGACCAGCCTGTGACTTTGCGGTAGGGGACATAAAAACTGGCGGAGGCCAGGCCGCCAAGCCAGTGCAGAAACACGCCAAGATACGGGTTGGGCATCAAGAGGGGAAGTCTCCTTTTACATTGGCAAACATTGTGCTTAATGAAATACCAGCGAATCCTAGGGCACGTTGCAAACCCTTGTCAACCAATTCCTGTCATCACTTTTCGAGTCATTGGCGCAGCATGTTTCCCAACTGAATAATCTCCCTAAAAAGTTTCAACCACGAACTCACACTTTTCTGCGAAGATAGCCGATAAGGTTCGCGCAAGGCTTTTAACTCAATGCTGGGCATCAGCTTAGCATCCTCGCCCTACCGGTGCGTTTTCAAGGAGAACGACTTTGGCTCGCGGTAAAATCAAGCGCCTCTACCTCATCCCCATCCTGTCGAAGGCCCTCGATGTCCTCGAAATGCTCGAAGAGCAAAACTCGTCGATGACGCTCGAAGACGTCTACCAGCGCACCCAGATCTCCAAGACCTCTGTCTACCGCATCCTCAAGACTCTTGTCCATCGCGACTATGTTGCCCACGGGGAGAGCGGCGAATACCGCCTCATCTCCCGCCCCAAGCGCCTGCGCTTTGGCCTCGCGGTGCAGTCTGCTGAGCTGCCCTTTTCGCAACAGGTCGCGGCCTCCGTCACGGCAGCGGCTGCCAGCTCTGGCGTTGAGCTCATCATCCTCGACAACCACTTTGACGCTGACACAGCGATCCGCAATGCGGAAGAATTCGTCACCAAGCGGGTTGATCTCGTCCTTGAATTCCAGGCTGAGGAGCACGTTGCGCCGCACGTGGCCTATATTTTCAAGAATGCCGGCGTCCCGCTGATCGCCATCGATGTGCCTCACCCGAATGCAACGTACTTTGGCGTGGACAATTTTGAAGTGGGCTACGAGGCGGGAGTTTTGCTGGCGCAACATGCGCTGCGCAAGTGGAAGGGCAAGGCGGACTGGGTTTTGGGTGTGGGACTGGCGGAGGCAGGCAGCTTTGTGCAGAGTCGGATTACGGGAGCGTTTGAAGGCATACGGACGCGACTGGCGGAGGCGGACATGCAGATTGCTCCGGAGCGGTTTCTACGGCTGGAGGGCCGGGGGATGCGGCAGCCGAGCAACCTCGCGATCCAGGAGTTTCTAGGGAACCATCGCAAGGGCGAGCGATTCCTGGTGGCGACGGCTACCGACTCAAGCGCGCTGGGTGTGCTGGATGCGGCGAGGAATGCCGGGCGGGAGCAGGACTTTGCGATTGTGGGACAGGACTGCATTCCCGAGGTGCTGGAAGAGCTGCGGTCTGACCGGAGCGCGATTATCGGCTCCATCAGCCACGAGGCACAGACGTATGGGCCGCGGCTGATTCAGTTGGGGATCACGATTGTGCGGGGAAACTCGGTGCCGCCGTATAACTATGTGAAGCATCGGGTTGTGACGCCGGAAGACTTAGCCAACGAGCCACAGGGGGAGTAGCAATACAAGGAAGGATGGATCAATGCAGGCTCTTTCACCCTCCGTCGTTGAGGAGTTCTGTAAGCTATGCGACTTGGCGCATGAGGCTTGGCTTAATCATCTAGAATTATTTGACAATAACCCGCGAGTGGCTGAACTTATGAATTCGTTTGCCGGAGACGAATTGGCACGCCTTTCTATCATCACCCAGGAATATTCATTACTTCAAATCGTTAAACTCCATGACAAAGCCGTTATGAACGGCAAGGTTACCCTCGGAATTGACTACGTGCTCAAATATGGAGGGTGGTCTGATTCCGTGCGCAATAGCCTTGAGAAACTGACCAAAGAACTGAATGATTTTGCTTCACAATTGCGGGAAGTTCGCAACAAATCTCTGTCACACAACGACCTCGCAACAATCGTGGCAGGAACTACTCTGGGAGAGTTTGCAAAAGGAGCGGATAATAGGTACTTCGAGGCTCTCAAAGAATTTGTAAATATAGTTCATGACCAAGTTATTGGTGGCCCTCGACCGTTTAACACTCTCGTAAAAAACGACGTAGGAGCGTTCTTGGCCACAATTAAACCTAGATAGAAATGCTGACGGGCAATTGACCACTGCACTGAAGTACGATGCGCGCCCCACCGCACAAGGGAGTTATTCTTGTCCCGCTGTTTTCCAAACAATCCGCGGACTCTCAGCGAGAACTCGATTCAGGCCGGACATGAAAAATCCTTTCTGTGATATTTTAAGAACGTGAGCCCGAAAAAGCCGCCAATCCTTACGACCAAGATTGAGGAGCATAGGCTCAAAGGCAAACGGCGGGGAGCGGTCCTCAAGGAGCAGGTTTGGTTTGAAGATGGAAAACTTAGCCACTACAGTCTAGTTTACGTCAATTTGAAACGCTGTTCGGCGGACCATGGGCGCGTACTTGGTTACGACAATAGCCACGGTTACCATCATCGCCACTTTATGGGAAAGGTTGAACCGATGCCTTTTACCTCTTATGCCGAACTGGTCGAGCAGTTCATTCGAGAAGTTCATGAACTCTGGAGGATCGAAGATGCCCAAGACTAAAGTAACGCTTATGACGGACAGCACGGAAGGCTTCTTCAACCGGCTTCGTGCGAATGCGAGAAAGCTCGACAAGGGCGAAACGCTCCTTCCCCAAGTCACGGTCAGCTTTGAAGACCCTGCGGACCTTTTGAAGGTTCTGACTTCGGAGCGGGTGCGTCTTTTGCGCTCAGTGAAGGGGAATACACTGCAAATCTCGGCGCTTGCGGGTGGATTGAATCGAGATGTTCGGGCTGTGAGTCGAGATGTGACGTTGTTGGAGAAAATCGGGCTGCTGCGTACCCGCTACGAGTCGAATCCTGGGCATGGAAGGCTGAAGGTGGTGGAGTCGGTGGCTCAGGAATATAGGCTGATTGCGAATCTTTAAAGACCGGGGGGTTGAAGCTGGCGCGAGCCCAATACCCGTGACCTTAATTCTTTGCGGTCTTCATGGATTCGAGCGACTTGAGCGCATCCTGCACGCGGTCTCTTGGGCCCGTACGGGGTGCTTAGGAAGCGCTCGACGGTGGCGTTGAAGAGGTCGGGGTGGTCGTAGGGGACCAGATGCGTGGCGTCAGGAAAGATGGCGAGCTGGCTGTTGCGGATGTGGTGGTAGATGGCGAGGGTGTATGGCAGTGTTGGTCACAACCCCCATGTCGGTGGCTCAATTGGTCAAGGTGACAGCGAGGCGCTCGGAGTCATGGAGGCATCTCGTTGGGGGATTTGGTCTGGAATAGTGTTGGCACGGATGAATCCTTGCTCTGTTCCAAGGCAGATGTTCGATGGGGCGTTTTGTGGTCTGGGGTGGCGGTTGCGTTGCTGATTGCCTTTGGGGTGATGGATGGGAGAGGCAGGGGTAGAAGCAGATTTCCCCTCAGGGGAATTACCCAAAAAGGCAAGGGCAAGAGCAAGGGCAACGACTCATGGACATTTGTGGTTCCCACCCATTCGACAAAATGCGTCGAAAGGATGGGGCACCCACGGCGGTTGGAACCTGGCAGATTGATCCCGGTACACGCGATTCGTGGAATTTTGGGAGCAGGGGCAGCAAAGGCGCTCGGAGACGTCGAGGCTTCTCGTTGGGGATTTGGGGAGGTTTGGTGTTGGCACGGATAAATCCTTGCCCTATTCCAAGGCAGATGTTTGACGGGCTGTTTTGTGGTCGGGGTCGGCGGTTGCATTGCTGAGTGTATTTGGGGTGATGGATGGGAGAGGCACCTGTGGAAGCAGGTTCCCCTGCGGGGAATGACAAAAAAAGCAAGGGCAAAAGCAGGGGCAACGGCTCATGGACTTTTGTGGTTCCCACCCATTCGACAAAATGCGTCGAAAGGATGGGGCACCCACGGCGGTTGGAACCCGGCAGATTGATCCCGGTACACGCGATTCGTGGAATTTTGGGAGCAGGGGCAGCAAAGGTGCTCGGAGTCGTCGAGGCTTCTTTTGAACGATCTGCTGAATTTCCGGACGGGACCACGTTTTCACCGGCGAAAGCGGGGGCTGGGGCAAGGGAGAGTTTTGGGCACGGCGACTTTTCGTTTGCCAATTCGAATAAGAAATACTTCCCCTATTGTTTTTCGGCGTGGTATTGTGGTTGGGTTCGCAAGATTGCTCAAAAATCTGTCCCCACCAACGAAGTAAAGGATGCCGACCGTGAACCCTGCTACGACTGTTGCGCCTGTTTTGAAGTACCTTGAAGACCGCTGGGATGATGCCATTGCTGCCACGCTTGACCCGCCGGAGCTGCTTCGCTACCGGTCAAACCTGCTCGGCTCTGACCTGCGCATCACCAATTTTGGTGGTGGCAATACCAGCTCGAAGCTGACTGAGATTGACCCGCTGACGGGCGAGCCGGTTGAGGTGCTGTGGATCAAGGGCTCGGGCGGCGACGTGGGGAGCATCAAGCGGTCTGGCTTCGCGACACTGTATCTGGATAAGGTGCTGGCGCTTGAGAAGAGCTACCGCGGCGTGGCGTTTGAGGACGAAATCGTGGGGATGTACCCAATTGCGGCTTTTCGCGCGAACCCGGTGGCGGCTTCGATTGACACGCCGCTGCACGGGTTTCTGCCGTTTCCGCATGTGGACCATCTGCACCCGGATTGGGGCATTGCGCTGGCTGCGGCGGCCAATGGCGCGGCGAAGATGGAAGAGTTCAACACGGAATTTGGGCACAAGCTGGTGTGGCTGCCGTGGCAGCGGCCGGGGTTTGAGCTGGCCATGATGCTGAAGCGGGCGGTGGCTGCGAATCCTGGCTGCGACGGGATTGTGCTTGGGGGCCACGGGCTGTTTACGTGGGGCATGACGCAGCGCGAGTCGTATGTGAACACAATTACGATTATTGATCAGCTTGGGCAGTTCCTGAATCGGCACGGCAGGCTGGTGGGAACGGGGCAGTTTGGCGGGCAGGTGCAGCAGGTGCGTGGGGACCGCAGGGCGATTGCGACGGCGATTTTGCCGTTTTTGCGGGGACGGCTGGGGACGCAGCGGCGGGCGATTGCCAGCTTTTCTGATGCGGAAGACGTGCTGGGATTTGTGAATTCGGCGAACGCGCGGGACCTGGCGTACCTGGGAACAAGCTGCCCGGACCACTTTATCCGGACGAAGATTCGGCCGATGTTTGTGCCTTGGGCGGAGAATGCGGATCTGGCCACGCTGAAGGCGCAGATTGTGGAGTCACTGAAGGTTTATCGCGAAGACTACAAAGTCTATTATTCAAACCACGCGCTGCCGGACTCGCCGGCGCTGCGGGACCCGAGCCCGAC
This sequence comes from Acidobacteriota bacterium, assembly GCA_025359885.1. Taxonomy (GTDB): domain Bacteria; phylum Acidobacteriota; class Terriglobia; order Terriglobales; family Acidobacteriaceae; genus Acidicapsa. The sequence goes on along the minus strand of JANYDG010000087.1, from coordinate 13,632 downwards.
GGTGGTGCTGATTCCTGGCGTGGGGATGTTCAGTTTTGGCAAGAACAAGACGGAGGCGCGGATTACGGGCGAGTTCTACACGAACGCGATTCACGTGATGGAGGGCGCGAGCGCGCTTGGCCATGGGGCGCCGGAGATCAAGACGGGTGATGAAGTGCCGCAGGCAGGGCCGGCGGCGCCTTCGTCTGCTTTCTCGGTGTGCACGAACTATGTGGCGCTGCCGCCTTCTGAGGCATTCCGCATCGAATACTGGGCGCTTGAGGAGGCGAAAATCCGCCGTCAGCCGCCGGAGAAGGAACTGAGCCGCAAGGTGGTGCTTGTTGTCGGCGGCGGCAGTGGGATTGGCCGCGAAGTGGCCCGTCTGGCCGCTGAGCGCGGCGCTCACGTTGTGGTTGCAGACCGCGATACGGCTGGGGCGGAGCGGGTTATTGGCGAACTGAAGCACATTGTCCCTGCTGAATTCACTGCATGGTCGCCGGTTGATATTACCAATCGCGAAACGATTCGCGGCGCGCTCGATGCTGCGGTGAACGCCTTTGGCGGAGTCGATATCCTAATCAATACAGCGGCGATGTTCCCTTCTTCGCCGGATGGCATCATCTCAGACGCGATGTGGGCGGTTACGCTCAACGTGAATGTGACGGCCAACTACCTGCTTACGGATGAGGCAGCGAAGGTCTTCAAAGAGCAGGACTTGAACGTCTCAGTGGTGCTCACGAGTTCGGCCAACGCGGTGGTGAGCAAGCGCGGCAGCGAGGCCTACGACGTGAGCAAGGCTGCTCTTAGCCACCTGGTTCGCGAACTGGCGATTGGCCTTTCGCCGAAGATTCGCGTGAACGGCATCAGCCCGGCTACGGTCGTCAAGGGAAGCACGATGTTCCCCCGCGACCGGGTGCGCGCCTCGCTTGCGAAGTACAACATCGCGTTTGAAGACTCGCTTTCAGATGATGGACTGCGCGATCTGCTTGCTGCTTTTTACGCCAAGCGGACGCTTACTCACCAGCCGATTGACCCGGTTGATTGCGCTGAGGCGATTCTCTTTCTGGCGGGGGAACGGAGCCGCTGCACCTCGGGCCATCTCATCCCGGTGGACGGCGGTCTGCCTGAGGCGTTTCTGCGATGAGCGGCTCTACTCTCCCCCACGACCATCGGGCTCTCGTCGCAATCGATTTAGGCGCGGAGAGCTGCCGCGTTTCGCTGCTGCGCTGGGTCAACGGAGAAGCGGAAATCCAGATGCTGCATCGCATTCCCAACGGGCCGATCACCGTTGGGGAGCATCTTCATTGGCCGCTTTCTCGCATACTCACCGGCATTGAAGAGGGTTTGCGGCTCGCGGCTGAGGCTGCGCCGGAGGGCATTGCTTCCATCGCAGTAGATGGCTGGGCGGTGGATTATGTCCGCCTGGGCTTCGAAGGCAGGCCGCTTCAGGAACCTTACTGTTACCGCGATGAGCGCAATGTTGCTGCAAAGGACGCAGCGGAAGGCATTCTCTCCCCGGAAGACTTCTTTAGCCAGACCGGTGCACAACCGCTACGCATCAATACGGTCTACCAGCTTCTCGCCGACAATCATGCTGGCATTGGACCTGAAACGCCGTGGCTGCTGCTGCCGGAGTATGTGCTGCATTGGCTTGGTGGCCGCCGCGTGGCGGAATATACCAACGCTACGCATACCGGACTGGTCGATCTACAAACCGGCACGTGGTCTGAACCCATCTTCAAAAAACTCAGCCTTTCCCTTGAGGCTGCGCCTGAAATCGTCCCACCTGGGAGCGTTCTCGGCAAGGTCAAGGGACCACTGGCCAGGTTGCCTGCTTTTGCTGACACGAACCTTATTGCGCCCGCCTGCCATGATACGGCGTCGGCGATTGCAGCGATTACCGCCGACATGGCGCACACGGCCTACATTGTCTCTGGCACATGGTCGCTGGTCGGCACCGTCGTGACGCAGCCTGTAAATACCGCAGAGGCGCTGCATACCGGCTTCACCAACCAGGGCGCAGCATCGGGCGGTTACTGCTTCCACACCAACATCAACGGCATGTGGGTGCTCAAGCAATCGATGGACGACTGGGCCATCCAGGGGCGCGCAATCGACCTGCCCACGCTGGTCGCCGAAGCCGCTGAAGCCACCTCCATCCCCGGCCTCATCAATGTGGACGCGCCTCGCCTCATGCTGGCCGGAGAAATGCCTGCGCGCATCAACCAGGAGCTGATCGAAGAGGGCCTGGAACCGATTGCGGACATCCCCGGCAATGAACCCATCTTTGCCCGCCTCATCTTTGCCAGCCTCGCCCAACGCTACGCCGTCACCCTGCGTAATCTTTCCGCACAGACTGGACGCACCTTTGAGCGCATCACGATCCTCGGCGGGGGGAGCCGCAACACGTTGCTCAGCCGCCTTACGGGAGAATCCACCGGCCTGCCTGTCTTTGCCGGCGAGGCAGAAGGCTCGACGCTGGGCAACTTTGCGGTGCAGCTTGCTTCCGCTGAAAATTCGAACCCAGCGCTGCCACCCGATCCAGCACTGGTCCGCAAGTGGGCCACCCGACTGGCCACCCAGGACTCGACAATGAAGGAACCTGTCGCGACCAGCTAGCTCCAAAGGCGCTTTCTGGCATATGCTTGCGGTCACTTAACCTGCGCACTCTTCAACCTTTCAGAATTCAACGCCAGTAAACCGCCGTTCCGGAGCACAGCCCAATGTTCAGCTTTAACCCGCGCATTCACCGCAATCCAAGCACCGTAAAAAAGCTGGCCGCAGCGACTCTGGCCGTGCTGCTCTCGACTGCGGCTCTGCCCGCCCAAACCACGGTCGATCTGCGCTCTGGCTTTGAAAATCCGCCCAACGGCGCGCGCCCTCGCGTCTGGTGGCACTGGCTTAACGGCAACATCACCAAGGAGGGCATCAAGCTCGATCTTGAATGGATGCACCGCATTGGCATTGCCGGTTTTCAGAACTTCGACGCTGCACTTGGCACTCCTCAAGTCGTGGAAAAACGCCTGCCGTACATGACCCCGGAGTGGAAGGAAACCTTTCTCTACGCGACCAAGCTCGCCGACCAGCTTGGCCTGGAAGAAGCCATTGCCGGCTCACCAGGCTGGAGCGAAACCGGCGGCCCCTGGGTGAAGCCCAGCGAGGGTATGAAGAAGTATGTCTGGAGCGAGATTGAAGTCGACGGCGGCAAGCCCTTCTCCGGTTCCCTGCCCCATCCGCCTGCCAACACCGGCGCGTTCCAGAACATGGGAAACCACGACATGCCCTCGGAAGGCGACCCGGTCAAAGGCATGGAATACTACGCGGACAGCGCCGTCATCGCCTACCGCCTGCCCGCGAGCGACGTTTCGGCAGCCAGCCTGCACCCCAAGGTCATCACCTCAGCTGACCCTGACCGCCCCATCGACCCGGTCGAGCTGTCGGACGGCGACTACACGAACGGCGTCGCTTTCCGGTCGGCCGAAGTGGGCGAAAACTCCTGGATTCAGTACGAATTCCCTCAGCCGACGACGATCCAGGCGATCACGCTGGTTGACGGCGCGCCCTTCAATGTCATGTCGATCTTCATGGGCTTTGGCGAGAGCGGCCGCGATCTGCTGGCGAGCGACGACGGTCAGACCTTCCGCCCGGTCACGCACCTTGAAGCGGGCGCGGTGGGTACGACTACTGCCTTTGCTCCCGTCACCGCGAAATACTTCCGCGTCACGTTCAAAATTTCCGCGCCACAGCCCAATCCCTTTGCCGACATGGGCCTCGGAGCCGCTCCCGCTGAAACCGGCCTGCCCCCGGTCCGGGTTGCTGAACTGGTGCTGCACCCCGGCGCGCGCGTCAACCGCTTTGAAGACAAGGCTGCCTTCTTTCCCAAGGCTGACGTTGGCGGCTTGACCTCGCCTGCCGTTGCCGCCGCTGATGTTGTGGACAAATCCTCGGTCGTCGATTTGACCAGCAAGATGACTGCTGAAGGCAATCTCAACTGGACTCCGCCTGCGGGGAAGTGGAAAATCGTCCGATTTGGCTACTCGCTTATCGGTATCACCAACCACCCGGCCAGCAAGGAGGCCACCGGCCTTGAAGTCGATAAGCTCAACCACACCTATGTGAAGAGCTACATGGAGCGCTACCTGACCCAGTACAAAGACACGCTGGGCGCTGAATTCATGGGCAAAAAGGGCCTGAAGTACGTGATCACCGACAGTTGGGAAGCCGGGTCGCAGAACTGGACCGACAACATGATTGACCAGTTCACCAAGCGCCGCGGCTACAGCCCCCTGCCCTGGATGCCGGTGCTCACCGGCCACGTGGTTGAATCTACCGAGGCCAGCGACCGGTTTCTCTGGGACCTTCGCAAGACCATCTCTGATCTGATTGCGGACGAGCACTACGGCCAGGTGGAGGCCTCCATCCACGACTTTGGCCTGGGGCACTATGGCGAATCGCATGAATCCGGCAGGGCCTTTGTGGGCGACGGCATGGAAGTGAAAAAGCTCAACGAAATCCCGATGTCGGCGATGTGGACCCAGACTCCCGGGGTCAACAAGGAACTCTACAGCTACAATGCCGACGACCGCGAATCGGCCTCGGTGGCCCACATCTACGGGCAAAATATTGCCGCGGCAGAGTCGATGACTGCCCAGGTCGCGCCGTGGGCGTGGTCCCCGGCGACGCTCAAGCCCACCGCCGACAAGGAGATGGCCGAGGGCATCAACCGCTTCGTCATCCACTGCTCAGTGCACCAGCCGCTGACGGACAAGGTTCCCGCGCTGGGCCTTGGACCCTTTGGGCAATGGTTCACACGCAACGAAACCTGGGCCGAACTCGCCCCCGCCTGGGTCAACTACCTGGCACGCTCCAGCTACATGCTGCAGCAGGGCCACTTTGCCGCGGACGTGATCTATTACTACGGTGAAGATTCAAATCTGACCGCCATCTTTGCCAACAAGAATCCCGACGTGCCGGAGGGCTACGGCTTTGACTATATCAATGCTGACGGGCTCATCCATGTGCTTTCGGTGAAGGATGGCCGCGTGGTTACGCCGAGCGGCATGAGCTATCGCGTGCTTGGTCTGGACCCATACAGCCAGCGGATGTCTTTGCCGGTGTTGAAGGCGCTGCGCAAGCTCGTCTCAGAAGGCGCCACGGTTGCCGGACCGAAGCCCAGCACCGATGTCAGCAATTCTGATGACGCAGCTGAATTTGCCAAGCTCACCACAGAGCTCTTTGGCGACGGTTCTGGAGAACACTCGGTTGGCAAGGGCAAAGTCTATGCCGGAGAGCCGCTGGCGCAGGTGCTGCCCAAGCTTTCGCTTGCGCCTGACTTTGACTACACCAAGCCGGAACCGAGCCTCGATGTGCTGTTCGTTCACCGCCATACCGATGATACTGACATCTACTACGTTGACAACCGCAGCGACCAGCCTCAGACGCTCTCAACCAGCTACCGCATCACAGGCCGACAGCCTGAACTCTGGCACGCTGAAACCGGCCTGAGCGAGCCGGTGAGCTACACCGTGGCCGACGGCAAAACCACCATTCCGCTCAAGCTTGATCCGTGGGGAACGGTGTTTGTGGTGTTTGGCAAATCGACGCACAGCACTTCGTTTGCGGTGAAAACGCCCAGCGAAACCCCGCTGACCGAGATCCCTGGCCCGTGGCCGGTGAGCTTCCAGCCCAATCGCGGAGCACCCCCGACCGCGACCCTGCCAACGCTCACCAGCTGGAGCGAAAACGCTGATCCTGGCGTGAAGTACTTCAGTGGCGTGGGCACGTACACCAAGAACTTTGAGGCCTCGGCGGCGTGGTTCAAAAAGATGAAGCCGGGAACGAGATTCATCATCGACCTCGGCGAAGTCAAGAACCTTGCGGAAGTCACGGTCAATGGCAAATCTGTTGGCATTGTCTGGCATACGCCTTACCGCGTTGACGCCACGAGCGCGCTGAAGCCGGGGACAAACACGATCGAAATCAAGGTGGCCAACGCCTGGGTTAACCGCCTCATTGGGGACCAGCAGCCGAACGCCAGCAAAGTTACCTTTACCATCATCCACCCGTACAAGGCCGACTCGCCGCTGCTGCCCAGCGGTCTGCTTGGGCCGGTGAAACTCATGGAGACTGTGAACTAATCCGATCGCTGCATGCATTGCGAATGAGGGCGCGGCTCAGGCTGCGCCGCAAGAGACATTCGCCAGCTTTGTTTATCATCTCTACATGCCCAGACTGGATGGCCAGACCCTTCTTATCGACGCCGACGACACGCTGTGGGAAAACAACATTTACTTTGAACGCGCGATTGCCGCCTTCATCAGCTACCTTGACCACCAGACGCATACGCCGGAGCAGGTGCGCCAGGCGCTCAACCAGGCCGAGCGCGAAACCATCCTTTCGCACGGCTATGGCCTGGGCAGCTTTACCCAGTCGCTGATTACGTGCTTCGAACGCCTGACCAATCCTGCGAACTCGGAGCACATGCGCGAGGTCCAGCATGATCAGATACGGCGCTTTGCGCGCTCCATCGCTGAGCAGGAGATTGAGCTGCTGCCCGGCGTGGCTGAGCTGCTGCCTGCGCTGGCTGAGCGCCACCGCCTCATTCTGATGACCAAAGGGTCGCAGGCCGAGCAGGCAGACAAGCTGGCCCGCAGCGGCATTGCGCACCATTTCTCTGGCGTGGAGATCGTCGCCGAAAAGCACCCCGATGCCTACCGTGAGGTCACGGCCCGCCACGAGTGCCAGCCCGACAGCACGTGGATGATCGGCAACAGCCCAAAATCTGATATCAACCCCGCGCTTGCCGCCGGGCTCCACGCAGTTTTCATCTTTCACAAAGACACATGGGTGCTTGAGCACGCCGAAATTGACCCGCCGCCAGCGAACCAGAAACTGCTCGAAATCAGCTCCTTTTCGGCATTGGCTGAGTTTTTCTAGCGCCACCCCTACCGGCGATTGACATGGGCAACCCGCAGCCACTAGGGTCATCTCTTCAGTCGCCAAAACCATTTCCAAGGCAGCCATGTCCCTGCGCAACTCCGCCCGGCTTATCGTTACTGACAGCCACTTTCTCGTGCCCTTTTTCGTGCTGCTGTTTGGCATCGCGCTGCTGATCGGGTTGCACTGATGGCCCGCGTTCTCAGGCAGCGTTCTGGCATCTCGCTGCACCAGCTCGGCGTCATCGCTGGCCTCACCGCCGGAGTGTGGCTGGGTGCGGCTGAGGCCCCGACCAAGCTGGTCGATATCGGCCTCTCGCCCTACACCATTTCGCTGTGCATGGTGGCCGGCGTCTTTACGGCGCGCTGGACGTTTCCGACTCTGATCAAAGGCACCAGCTTTGTCTTCGCTGACCTCGCCAGCAAAAAACACCTCATCCTCTGGGCGCTGCTTGCCGGAGGGTTGTGGGCTGTCGCCAATACCCTGACCGTCTTCGCCATCCGCGATGTGGGGCTGGCCATCGCCTTCCCTCTTTGGAATGCCAACGCGCTCATCGGCCTCTTCTGGGCGCGGGTCCTGTTTCGCGAACTGGAGGGCGCGGGGCCTAAAATCCTGGCGCGGGTGCTCTTTGGGTCGCTGGCGATCGTGGTTGCCGCGATCCTGCTTGGGTACAGCAGCCTGCCGAGCGGCATGGCCAGCGACGCCGCGCATACGCACCGCGCGGTGCAGGGCATTCTGGCTGCGTTTGGCGCGAGCCTGATGTGGGGGACGATGTACGTGCCCTACCGCAAGGCATATCTGAGCGGCATGAATCCTCTCTCGTTTGTGACCGCGTTTACGGTTGGCGAGCTGGTCACCGTGGGCACGCTGGCGCTGACGCTGGGCGGCGGATCGCAGGCGATTCTTGGCGAACTTCGCCGGTCGCAGGGCGTGCTCTTCTGGCTCTTCCTCGGCGGATTTGTTTGGGTCGTCGGCGATCTCTTCCAGCAGTTTGCGGCGAAATACCTCGGCATCGGACGCGGGATTCCGCTCTCCAACACCAACCAGCTCTGGGGACTGGCCTGGGGCGCGCTGGTCTTTGGCGAACTTACCTCCGCCGACCTGACCCACAAGCTGCTTGTTCTGGCCGGGTCACTGGTCATGATTCTGGGCGCGGCGCTGATCAGCTCTGCTGCCGCATCGGGCAAGGAAGAAACTTCGCGTAACCTGGCCTTGCTGCGTGAATGCGATCGCTACGGCCTGAACTACCGGGCAACTCTCGCCACGATGGCTGGCGAAGACGACAATCCCGACTTCAAGCGCCGCTGGTGGGATTACGCAATTGTCCTCGCCGCCGCTTCCGTCTTCATCTTCCTCGGCCTGCGCACGCACGTTCCGGCCCTGCACATGAATTTTGGCTGGATTATCGCCCTCACCGCGGTCCTCTTCATCAGCCTCATTCTGGGTGGCGTCAGCCTGGCCCGCCGCACTCATTTCTCTTAAAGCACTCGTCATCGTAAATTCACCGAAGTTCGTTGCAATGAGAGCAATCGCTCCGGTATTGTTGGCGTATTCCAACCTGCGAGAAACTGTTTTCTTGCTCCAGGAGACTCTCTTATGTCCACTTTGCTCTCGCCCGCCCACGCAACGCCTCTTAGCGCCGACATGGAAGAGTGGGATGAGTTCCTCAAAGGCCGCTACCAAGAGGGCAAGAGCGAGGAAGAGTTCCGCGTCTATGACGCCCAGGCCAACCCTGGCGTTGCCGAGTTTTACCGGCTGAATCACGAGAACCAGACCTTTGACTATGTGATGCAAAAGGAGCGCGCGTACTTTGGCCTCACCAGAGGCGAAAAGACCATCTGGGAGGCTGCCGATTTCCTCAATACGCTCGTCGATGACAGCGACCCCGACACCGATCTCACCCAGCTTGAACACCTGCTGCAAACCTCAGAGGCGATGCGCGCCGATGGCCAGCCCCGCTGGTTCATCCTCACCGGGTTTGTGCATGATCTTGGCAAGGTTCTCTGTCTGTATGGCGAACCCCAGTGGGGCGTCGTAGGTGATACTTTCCCTGTGGGTTGCGCTTACTCCAACGACATCGTCTTCCCTGAATATGTCGCCAAAAATCCTGACCTGCATCACCCCGTCTACTCCACGAAATACGGTATCTACGAGCCAAACTGCGGACTCGACAAGGTGCACATGTCTTTTGGTCATGACGGTTATATCTATGAGGTTATGAAGAGCTATCTACCTGAAGAAGCGCTCTATCCGCTGCGCTACCACTCCTTCTACCCCGCACACAAACACGGCGCTTACGACTATCTCATGAACGAGAAGGACCGCACGATGTTCAAGTGGGTGCACGAATTCAACAAGTACGACCTCTACTCCAAGGGCCACACCAAGCCCGACATAAAGGCGCTGAAGCCCTACTACGACGAGTTATTCGCAGAGTTCTTCCCTGCCAAAATCGCCTGGTAAGGATTGGCTCAACAGTGATCCCCCTTCGCGTCGTCATCCTGAGCAAAGCGAAGGACATGCTTTTCACACTCACACTTCACACTCAGAGAGCCTGTTTCGGCCTTAATCTCACCTGCACCAGCATCCGTTCAATCAAACCAAGATCTATCTTCCCCGCCCTGGTGAACCGGATACAACCTTTGCCGAGATTCGCGCCCGTCAACTCTTCGCGAAACTCCTCCACCAGAAAGCCCATTCCATAGAACGAGATATATTGCTTCTGGCTGGCGATTGATACCTGCAACACGCCATCGAGCTTGTAACATGGCATGCCGTATTCTATCGTCTCTTCATAGCCTGGAAGCATCCGCAGATAGAGTGCCCGCAGCTTTTCCATCACCGGCCGCCGCTCTTCGGTCAACTCTGCCATGTAGCCGTCAACATCGGTCGCTTTGCTGATCATCCTACCTCCTATGTCGCGTGGGGCACACTCCTGCTCGTTGCTGACTTTGCACCGCGCTGATACCGTTCTTACATATGTATACCCCAGATTTCAACAAGATTGACGACCGCGCCCTGCTGATCGAAGCGATGCGCCTTTATTCCTTTGCCATTCTCTTTGGCCCCGATGCCGCGGGGCATCCGGTTGCGACGAATCTGCCGCTGGTAGTGCACGACGAGGGGGAATTTGGCGTCCTGGAGGGCCACTTTGCCCTCGCTAACTCCCACTGGAAATCCCTCGCCAACCGCGAAACCCTGGTCGTCTTTTCTGGCCCGCACAGCTATGTTTCACCGAGCCTCTACGCCAGCCTAAAATCCGTGCCCACCTGGAACTACATCGCCATCCATGCCACCGGCACGCTGGAAATTGTCGAAGACGACCCGAACGACCCCGCCGCTACCCATGCCCGCAAAGACGCCCTGCTCAAGCGCCTGATCGCCGCCTACGAGCCGGCCTACGCCGCCCAGTGGAACGAACTGCCGATCGCCTACCGCATCTCGATGACCAGCGGCATCGTCGGCTTCCGCATTCCCATTGCAAAGCTTGAGGGCAAATTCAAACTCAGCCAAAACCGCCCCGAAATCGACCGCCAGACGGTGCAAGCCGCCCACGCTGCCGGCACCCCGGACCAGCAGGCGCTTGCAGTATGGATGCAGCGAATCATTCCCCTGACACAGGAGTCATCCCAGCCGGACTAGCCCATGCTTTGAATCTGCGATTCGCGCAGTTGCGTTCCATCATCGTTCACCATCTGGATACTTCCTGATACCAGCCTGTGAACTCAGCCCAACATCGACGCTCACAAACTTCCCCCAGCCCCGCCACTTTGGTATACTTCGTGAGTTGCCCCCATGCGGAGGTGGCGAAATTGGCAGACGCACAAGCTTGAGGTGCTTGCGCCGCAAGGCATAGGGGTTCAAGTCCCCTCCTCCGCACCAAAATTTTCCCGTCCTGGGCTTCTGAACGAAGACCCGCAGACGTGGCCCAAGAAAGCAGTATCCCGAATGCATTTTCTGCTCTACGCGGTAATCGTTGTTCACGTCATCGTTTGTCTCTTCCTTATCGGCGTTGTTCTGCTGCAGCAGGGCAAGAGCGCCGACCTCGCCGGCACCTTTGGCGGCCAGGGTTCGCAGACTGCTTTTGGCCCCCGCGCCGCAGCCAACCTGCTCACCCGCATGACTGGCTACGCAGCAGCGCTCTTCATGATTACGTCGCTCTCGCTCACGGTGCTCTACCTGCGCTCCTCTGGCAGCAGCACTTCGGTCTTCTCGGGTATGAAGGGCTCCGCCCCCATCTCTGCCCCTGCCAAGCCGGGCAAGTAGGTTAGTTCAAGCTTCAGCGAGGCTCACGTTCCCGCGCCACGAGTTCGAACTCGAACTAGGGCTCGGGATGTGGGCCTTTTGCATGCCCGCTCGCTGAGGCGGGCACATCATAGAATGAAGCTATGGACTCCACCGCTTCGACTGCCGCCTCACCCAGGCCAATTATTCTCGAGAGCTTCTCCGTCGGCCCCCTCCAGTGCAACTGCACCATCCTCGGTGACCCCACGACTGGCGAAGCAATCGTCATCGACCCCGGCGAAGAGATCACCCGCATCCACAAGCGGCTCACTGAGCTCGGCCTCAAGCTTACCCAGATCCTCATCACTCATGCGCATATCGACCACATCGGCGGCGCGCTGCGCCTCAAGCGCCTAACCGGTGCACCCATCCTGTTGAACGAAGATGATTTGCCACTCCTTCAGATGATGGAGATGCAAGCCGGATGGCTCGGCATCCCGACGCCAGAGGTGGCCACGCCGGACGCCAGCCTCGCTGAAGCCATGCAGGTCGGCCTCGGCTCGCTCCCTGCGCATGTTATCCGCACCCCTGGGCACACGCAGGGCAGCGTCTGCCTCTACTTCGAGCCCGGCCCTCAACTCCCCGGCGGCCTGCTCGTCGCCGGAGACACGCTCTTTGCCGGCAGCATCGGCAGAACCGACCTCCCCGGCGGCAACAGCCGTCAGATTCTCAGTTCCATCCACAACCGTCTGCTCGTGCTGCCTGAACAGACACCCGTGCTGCCGGGCCACGGCCCCGCCACCACCATCGGCCACGAGAAGCGGCGCAACCCGTTCCTCTGCTGAGCCACGATAAAGTGCGCCTAAACGAGGTGCAGCATGACCGCCACAATCAGCGCCACGCCAAACCCCACGACGGCAAGCGCGCGCTTCATCAGCATGCGAAGCACAAAGGATCTCTGCGGTTGAAAAGCGGGGCTGTACGAATGGATACTCATCGGTTTCTCCTCTGCGGTACGTCCTCTTTTCCGGCTCACCGGAAACCTAAGTACCGCGCAGTCAGAACCTTAGTACCCTAACCTACAATTGCGCTCTCCCAATTTTGCGCCAGCCCCATCCCCAGAAAGCACCACAGCATTTCAGGGAAAGGCATTTTGGGACCCGCTAAGGACTGCGTGGCTTTTCGATCAGGGAAAAGCCACTCTCCGTCGAACATCCGGGACCATCGCATTCCCTCGAATGTTTTAGTTACCCAGCGCTTTCAACTTTTCAGTAGCTGCCTGAATCGCCTTGGACTCCTCCAGGAGCACGCCGCCCACGGTCACCGTTGACGCATCTGCCACAGCCCACTTGCGCTGCTCAATGGCTTCCCGGACCGCTGGCAGAGTCTTTACCCCATAGCCCGTGTACGCGCCCGGCGCATAGAGCTGGTGCTTGAAGTAGCTCCGCCCCGGCAGCCCTTCTTTGCGGAAATACGCCCGCTCCGTCTGCATCAGCAACTGGTTTACCGCGTCAATTCCCGGCCCATCGAGCACAGCATCCTTTGCCTCCGCCGCCTTTACCGCGTCCTGGTAGGCCTTGGCGCTGGCCGTCAGGGCTGCTGACCCGTTCTCCAGAGGCGCGAAATTCAAAAACGGTGGTGCATCTTCGTGTTTCGGGGCGCCCAGCGGTTCCTGAGGATCGCTGACCGCCTCAAACGCGCCCTCATCGATTGACTTGTTCTTCTCGGCAATCTCGTCCTGCTCGGTCTTCAGCAGCTTCTTGACCTCGTCGACATACGTGCCCACGGTCTCGGCTGAATTGGCAAAGTTGTACGGCAGCAGTTCGGCATCGGCCATCCGCATCACGGCCGTTCCGGCCACCTGAGCCAATGCGCGCCCATACACAAATTCCGTGTCGGCAAAGTGGGTGTACCAGTAGAAATCGTCGTAAATCGAGTGATACTCGCTGCCGCGGCCCTCGCCGCCAAAGCCCAGGTCGAGCGACGGAATTCCTGCAAAGTCAAGAAACGAAACGTAATCGGAACCGTCGCCGAGCGCTCCAATCCGCAAATCTGCCCGGCTGCGCGCATCAGCCTTCTCGCTGCTGTCACCCATGGCAATCTGCGCCTTGCGGCTGCGTTCCAGCACGGTGCCGCCCTTTTCGGGGTCGGTCACCTCTGCGGCCACGCCGTTGATGAAATGCTCAAGACCGTGCGAACCCTCAGCGCCGTAGAATCCGCGCCCGTTCGAGTCAGAATTCAGATACATCACTGCCTTCTGCCGCAACTCGGCCACGTGGGTCTCGACCCACTCGGTCGATCCGAGAAGACCGGGCTCCTCGCCATCCCATGCAGCGTAAATAACGGTGCGCTTCGGCTTCCATCCCTGTTTCACGAGCTGGCCGAGCGCACGCGCCTCTTCGAGCTCCGCAACCAATCCAGATATCGGATCCTCAGCTCCATTCACCCACGCGTCATGATGATTCCCACGAATCACCCACTGGTCTGCCTCGG
>JANYDG010000083.1 GCA_025359885.1 Acidobacteriota bacterium | reverse complement strand
CGTCGCTCGAATCCACGTCTAACCCCCTTGTCGCAGAGACATCGGCTCCCGAAGTCACAGTCACCGAAGAAGCGGTTGCAGAAGTCATCGCAGCCACTGAACCGGAAGTGCTCGCTGAGGTTGTCGCCCCTGTCGAAGTTGCTCCCGAAGCTGAGCCAGAAGCGTCAACACCGGTGATTGCCGAAGCCGCTGTTGCGGTGGCCGAGCCTGAAGCGGTGGTCGAAGCTGCCCTTGTGACTGAGCCTGTCGTGACTGGGCCTGTCGTGACTGAGCCTGCCGTGAGCGAGCCCGTCATCGGCGAAACCGTCATCAGCGAAACCGCAGCTGAACCGGACGTCGCTGTCGTTGAGTCTCCCGTCGCCGCAGTTGTTGAGACCGCCGCTGTTGAAGCCCCAGTCGCAGAGGCACCCGTTGCCGTTGCACCTGTCGCTGCAGCACCTGTAGTTTCGGCGCCGTTCGTCAAGGCACCTTTCGTCCGGCCCGTTGCTCATCAGAAGCCGCAGGAGCGCAAAACGCTCGTGCCGGTGGTGGCCAATGTTGCTCCGTCGCACGATCATGACTTTGACGGTGGCGAGGACTTCTCTGCCCAGCTCGAAGCCTTTGAGCGCGAGCAGGCAGCTGAAGCGGCAGCCGTTGAAGCCTATGGCGACTCGATTGTTTCGGGAACGGTCATCAAGCTGACCGACAAGCATGCAGTCATTGACGTGGGTCTCAAGTCGGAAGGTCTCCTGCCGATCGACCAGGTTCTGGATCACACCGGCGAGCCGAAGTTCAAGGCTGGCGACGTGATCGAGGTGGTCATCGAGCGCGAAGAGCCCGAGGGCGGCTACCTGGTCAGCTATGACAAGGCACAGCGCCTTCGCGTGTGGGACGTGATCGAAAAGGCAGCCAACGACAAGACTCCCGTGATCGGCACTGTTGTCAGCCGCGTCAAGGGCGGTCTCACCGTCGATATTGGCCTGAAGGCGTTCCTGCCCGGTTCGCAGCTTGAGGTTCGTCCAGTCCGCAATCTCGACGGCTACCTCGGCACGCAGATCGAAGTGCGCGTCATCAAGCTGAACAAGAAGCGTGGCAACGTCGTTGTCAGTCGCAAAGAGATTCTCGAAGAGGAGCAGAACGCCAAGCGTTCGACCACACTCGAGCACCTCGAAGAGGGTGTCATTCTCACCGGCACCGTCAAGAACCTCACCGACTACGGTGCGTTTGTTGACCTGGGCGGAATTGACGGCCTGCTTCACATCACCGACATGAGCTGGGGTCGTCTCACCCATCCCCGCGATCTGGTTAACGTCTCCGACGAAATCCAGGTCAAGGTGCTCAAGTTTGACAAGGACAAGCAGCGCGTTTCGCTTGGATTCAAGCAGCTTACGCCTGATCCGTGGCTTGATGCCGTCGAGCGTTACCCGGTAGGCGCGCGCGTTCAGGGCCGCATCCTTTCGGTGACTGACTACGGCGCGTTTGTCGAGCTGGAGCAGGGCATCGAAGGCCTCGTGCATGTCTCCGAAATGACCTGGTCCAAGCGGATGAAGCATCCGTCGAAGCTGGTAAAGCCGGGCGACGAAGTCGAGACGGTCGTCATCAGCGTCAATCCTTCTGACCGTCGCATCTCGCTCGGCATGAAGCAGCTCCTCGAAAACCCCTGGGAAAACCTCTCTGAGCGTTATCCGACCGGGCAGATCGTCGAGGGCCGCGTGCGAAACCTTACCGACTTTGGCGCTTTCATTGAAATCGAGGATGGCATTGACGGCCTCGTTCACGTCTCGAACCTGAGCTGGACCAAGCGCGTCAAGCACCCCTCTGAAGTGCTGAAGAAGGGCGAAAAGGTCAAGGCAGTCGTTCTCGGCGTCGAACCCGAGAACCGTCGCCTTTCGCTGGGCGTCAAGCAGCTGCAGCCCGACGTCTGGGAGACCTTCTTTACCCAGCACCGCGTTGGCGATGTTGTCCACGGCAAGGTTCTGCGGACCGCCCAGTTTGGCGCGTTTGTTGAGATTGCCGAGGGCGTCGAAGGCCTTTGCCACGTCTCAGAAGCAGTGGATGCTCATGGCCAGCCCCTGACCCTCGAACAGGATCAGGAGCACGAGTTCAAGATCATCAAGATGAACGTTGAGGAGAAGAAGGT
The DNA here is from genome assembly GCA_025359885.1 of Acidobacteriota bacterium. Taxonomy (GTDB): domain Bacteria; phylum Acidobacteriota; class Terriglobia; order Terriglobales; family Acidobacteriaceae; genus Acidicapsa. The sequence continues at coordinate 71,166 of JANYDG010000083.1, read as the reverse complement.
GGGCTTGAGCATCCGCGCTGTTGGTGAAGAAGCCAGCCGTGCAGAGGTCGAGAGCTACAAGGCTCCTTCACGTGACCGCGGCGACCGCGACCACGGCCACAGCTCTTCCTCCTCATCCTCACAGAGCGGTTCCACGACCACTCTGGGTGATCTGGTCAACTGGGATAAGTTCAAGCGCTAAGCCTGGCTTCAATAACCAAAGAAAAGGCCATCCCCCGAGGGGTGGCCTTTTTATTTGACCGTGAAACAGCGCGGGGCAATCGGTGAACGATAGAATCAGCTCTCCGGCCGGACGTGGCTGTGAATCGGAAGAGGTATCCATGACTGCGAAGCGCATTCTTGTCACCGGCGCGACAGGCAAGGTTGGCCAGGCATTCATTGACCAGTTTCTGGCCGACCCAAAGTTCGAAGCATTCACAGTGCGGGCACTGTGCCACAACCGGACCCTGGAGCCGCGGGACCGGCTGGAAGTGGTGAAAGGTTCACTCGAACACCGTCAGGTAGCCACAGATGCCGTTGCCGGTGTTACGCATGTGCTGCATCTGGCTACTTCCAAGGAAACGCCGGAAAGTGTCATGGACGTAGCCGTAAAGGGCATTTTCTGGCTGCTGGAGGCCTGCCGCCAAAGCTCCAGCTTTCAGCAGTTCATCCTCATCGGCGGGGATAACAGCGTGGGGCACTTTGTGTATCCGCACCCCATTCCCGTGACGGAGACACAGCCGCATACTGCGTATGCCGGGTGCTATGCGCTCTCCAAAGTGCTGGATGAGGTCATTCTCGGCCAGTATTACATCCAGTACAACCTCAACGGCTGCTGCCTGCGTGCGCCCTGGATCATGGAAAAGGATGACTTCCGCTACACGCTTTCGTTTGGCGAAGATGTGTTTGGTGGCCCTCGGTGGCGTGACCTGGTGGGCGCGGAAAAGGCCGACGAATATTTTCAGTCCCGCGCAGTTCCCGAGATGCTTGATCCTGACGGGCAGCCGGTGAAGCGGAACTTTGTGCATGTGGACGATTTAATCAGCGCGATTTTCTCGGCGATCGACCACCCCAAAGCGCGCCAGCAGACCTTTAACATCTGCATGAATGAGCCAGTGGACTACGGAGAGCTTGCCGCCTATCTTGCGGAGTCGCGCGGGCTGCCTTCGGTTCCGGTCAAGACGCCGTACCACTCCACCTGGCTGGATAATACCAAGGCAAAGTTTCTGCTTGGCTGGCGTCCACGGTATGACTTGAAAAAGCTTGCCGACGCGGCGTGGGCGTATGAGCGGGCTGCGGACGATCCACGGATTGTCTGGTATCCGGGTTGAGGGTTTGGGTTCTGTGTCCCTTCCGCTCGTCGAATGCCCCACATCTGGATTTTGAAAGAACTGAGCTGCATCAACAGACACCGCCCTACCAACCGAGCGTTCCGGGTGCGCCCTTGAATGGTCCCTTCACACGGGACGTAATCCAACCGCCGTAGAAGTCGCCTGGCTGCGCAACGACGGGCTCGCCGTCGACCCAGCACTCATCGACTTTGCTCGCGTAGAACGCCAGATGATCCTTAAGGGAGGCGTATTTCTTCGATGGAGAAGCGTAGCTCCAGGCAACACCGGTGAGACGAGAGCGGCCTTCGACAATCAGGTCCCAGTAGCTGGCGATACCTTTGAATTCACAGAAGCTGCCTTGTCGCGGTGAGGGCTTGAGCAGGTGCATCGCAACATCTTCCGGGGGAAAGTAGTATACCGGTGGGTGGCTGGTCTCGAGGATGCGCAGCCCGCGATGGGTCTCGGCGATCTTCTGTCCCGCGTGGATCATGCACAGATGGCTACGGGTTGGCTCCAGGCGTGGAGGCCGGGGATAGTCCCAAACCGACTCAGGTGTAGAGCGCTCCGACTGCCGGGAGATTTGATCTCGCGAATCTTCACTGGACCCTTCCTTTTCGAGCATTGCCCACCCCTTTCGATTCAACTGTAAACTTTTACCGTGTGCGGTTCAGCCCCACAATCGAGGTTCCAGTGCGCAGGATGAAAAGCCCGAAGACCAGCCCAATGACCAAACCAATGACCAAACCAGGGCAGAGCCCCAGAAGTTCGAGCGCCGATAAGCACGCCGATAAGCCAATTGACCGGATGGATCGTCTTGCCGATCTGACCCATTTTCCAGTGCTCGTCAATGCCGGGGCGACAGTAAACATCCTGATCACTTTGACCATCACCTGGTACCTGGTACCGCACTATCCGCAGGTTTTCGCTCCTGGGATTTGGATTGCCGTGGTGTTGTTCTTGAATCTGTTGCCGGTCGCGCTGCTGAGGGTGATCTCGTTCAATGCGGACCCTATTCCAAAACTCAGCCAGATGGATTTCTTCCGCGACCAGCATCGGTTTTCTGATTGGGTTTATCTGGCAGCCTCTTCGAACATGGCGTTCTGGATTCTGGCATCCTGGTCAGTTTTTTCCATTTCGCATGTGCCGCTTACGTTGGCGATTGTGTTGGCAGTTGCGTTTGTTACCACTTTTTCTCCGGCACTTCTTCGGATACTCAGGCGCTCGCGGTAACAGCCTCGTGGGCCGCCAGCCAGCGCGTGAGCCCCAGCGCCACCAGTACCGAGCAGGCCGCGCAGAAATAAATCGGTGGATAACCGAAGCCCGAGATGATCGCCCCTGCGCCGGGGCCGACGACCATCAGCGCAAAATCCATGAAGACGCCGTAAGCGCCGAGAGCAGTGCCGCGATCCTGCGGCGGAATATGCCGGACCGCCTCAACCCCCAGCGACGGGAAGACCAGCGAAAAGCCGAATCCAGTCAGCGCCGCCCCAGCAAAGGCCAGCGGCTCGGTATTGGTCAGCCACAGCAGCATCAGACCCAGGAACTCCGTGCCAAAGCAGACCGAGGCCACGGTAAACCCGCCCAGGCGGTTGATCGCGTGCGCAAACAGCAGCCGCGACAGGATGAAGAAGGCCCCAAACAGCGTGAGAGCGTATGCCGCGCCGGTCCAGTGGCGATGGGCAAAGTCCAATGTAATGAACGTGGCCAGAACACCAAATCCCACGCTGCCCAGCGCCAGCCCCATGCCAAACGGCGCCACTCGTTTGAGCACATGATGGAAGGGCAATTTCTCGCCATGCGTAACCGGCGCGGCCGGCAGGCGGACAGCGATTGCCAGCGGCACCAGGCCCAGCAACAGCACCACGGTTCCGATTGACCAGAAGCCGAAGACGCGCTCAAGATATACGCCCAGCGGGGCCCCTACCGCCAGCGCGCCATACGTGCAAATGCCATTCCAGCTAATGACGATTGCCGTATGTTCCGACCCCACCCGCAATATTCCCCAGACAGTTGCGCCGGTTCCCACCATGCTCTCGCAGGCGCCCATGATCAGCCGGCTTGTCACCAACAGCCCCAACGCGAGCCAGGGCAGCCGCAGAGCAAACGCCGAGGCCAGCAGAAACAGCCCGCTCACGCCCGTCGTCGCCAACCCGTACACCACCGTCTTCTGTGCACCGAGACGGTCTACCATCCATCCCACGCGTGGCCGGGAGATCACGGTCGCCACATATTCAATGCTGATGATCAGTCCAGCGAGAACTGTGCTGTAACCAAGATTCAAGTGCACGTACGAGGGCAGAATCGCCAACTGCACGCCGATGGCGAGATAGCAGACAAAGGTGAAGAAGACATACGGAAGAATATGCGCCGAGAGTTCCCGCATGGGAGACTTCGCGGCGGTGATCGCTTTCATGCCTGGTCCAGTAGGAGAGGAATAAGACAGCCGCCCATGGAACTCAGCGGCAATCCTCAGTATACGATTCATCGAGATGCGGGTCGCTCCAAAGCAGCCACACCCAGGCATTGCTATCCTGAATGGGAGCGATTGAGATGGCGAGCTACTACGTTGAGAACTTTGGTTGCCGAGCGGCCCGCGCCGATGGAGAAGCTATCTCCGCGCGCCTCAACGCTGCTGGTCTCGCCGAGGCGACGGTCGCCGACGCCACTGTCGTCATTCTGAACACGTGCAGCGTCACGGCGGAGGCTGACCGGGATGCGCGCGCCTTTGTCCGCAAGACGATGCGACTCAACCCTGCGGCAAAAGTTGTCGTCACCGGCTGCTATGCTCAACGCGCTCCGGAAGAACTGGCCGCGCTCGAAGGGGTTTCTGCCGTTGTCGGAAACAGCCACAAGGGCCTGGTTCCAGAGATTGTTCACGGCCTTGCGCTTCCGGCAATTGAAGAGAAGCCGACTCTGCTGCCTGCCGCCAACCTGTTGCAGGGCACAACCAGCATCTGGGCCGACGATCGGTTTGCTCACTCCTACATCGAAGACGCGCAGGTGATGCCGGGCCTGCAGACGCGGCCCAACCTCAAGATCCAGGAGGGCTGCGCCAACCGCTGTACTTTCTGCATCATTCCGACGACGCGCGGGGCTTCGCGGAGCCTGACAGCGGAAAAGGTGTTGGCCCAGGTGCGCGGCTTTTTGGTGGCAGGGGGCAGGGAACTGGTGGTCTCGGGCATCAATCTCGGGCAGTGGGGGCGTGACTTCACACCAAAGCAGTCACTCGCAGGTTTGCTCAGGCAGATCCTGAGCGAAACCGACCTGCGCCGTCTGCGGCTTAGTTCGATTGAGCCGATGGACTGGACCGCAGAACTGGTTGCTCTCTTCAGGGATTCACGTATCGCCCGCCATGCCCATCTGCCGCTGCAATCCGGCTCGGACGCGGTGCTGCGCCGGATGCACCGCCGCTACCGGCCATGGCACTATCAGCAAAAGATCGCAATGCTCTCTGAATCCGTCGGCCCGTCGCTGGCCATTGGCGCAGATGTGATGGTCGGTTTCCCCGGCGAAACCGACGCCGAATTTCGCGAGACCTGGGACTTGATCGATCGCCTCCCTTTCACCTACCTGCATCTCTTTCCGTTTTCGCCTCGCCCCGCGACACACGGCTGGGAACTGCACCGCCAATCACCGGTGCCTGCTGCAGCGGTCAGCGAGCGCATGGCGGCACTGCGAAAGCTGATCGGTGCGAAGTCAGATCGATTTCGTGCCAGCTTCGTCGGCCAGAGGCTGCCTGCAATCACGCTTCATTCGCCGGACGCACTTTCCAGGCAGGGTCGCAGCAGCGCCCTCACGGATAACTACCTGCCAGTTGAAGTGGTTGGCGAGTTGCCGGCAAATGAGCTGATCAACATCGATTTTCACGCAATCAACGCCGCAGGAACGCTTTTGGGACAAATCAGCCTGGTTCGCCCTGCGATATCAATAACGCAGGCAGAGGCGGTTGCCGATGGTGCTCGGGTCAAATAGAATCGCGGCCATGAGAATTCGTCGGTCAATTGCACTTTTCTGCGGCGCCCTGCTGCTTGCTCTCGTTTCAACTTCAACGCCTGAAGTGCATGCACAGGACTGGGCCAAGCAAAGCCTGGAAAAATCTCCGCGCCATCGCGAATGGGTCACCATCAAGTACGGCAACCGCTCAGTGCAGGCTTGGGTGGTCTACCCGGAAGTGAAGGAAAAGGCGACAGTTGTGCTGATGATTCATGAAATCTTTGGCCTGAGCGACTGGATGCGCTCGGAAGCAGACGAAATCGCCGCCGCTGGCTACATCGCCGTTGCACCCGATCTGCTCTCTGGTTTCGGCCCCAAGGGCGGTGGCAGCAGTGATTTCCCTGACCAGGATTCAACGGTAAAGGGTGTTTTCAAGCTTGACCCAGCGGTGGTGACAGCTGACCTGGACGCGACAGCTGACTACGCCAAAAAGCTGCCTGCAGCCAACGGCAAGCTGGCCGTAGCAGGATTCTGTTGGGGGGGAAGCAATTCCTTTGCATTTGCCACCCACCGCAAAGACCTGAACGCAGCGTTCGTGTTCTACGGTTCCGGTCCGGATGCGGCTGCAATTGCGAACATTCACGCGCCCGTCTACGGGTTCTATGCGGGCAATGACTCACGCATCGGGGCCACTCTACCGGCGACGACGGAAGCCATGAAGGCTGCCGGAAAGAAGTATGAGCCAGTTACGTATGACGGAGCAGGACACGGGTTCATGCGCGCGGGCGAGGCTCCCGACGCTTCTCCAGAGAACAAGAAGGCCCGCGATGAGGGCTTCAAACGCCTGACCACGCTCCTCAAAGGCCTCTAACTGCAATGGGGGAGACCGGGTTCATATCGGCCTCCCCGCTGTTCTCTTCTGAAGAATTAGTAGCCAGCGGTAAAACGCGCCCGCTCAAACTGGGGTGTTTCCAGTTCATCGACCAGGGCAATCGCGTAGTCTTCCATTGAAATGCGACTTTGGTGCTGCTCGTCTGCGATCAGCGTGTCGGCTGCGATTCGGAATTTTCCGGTGCGCACACCTGGTTCAAAGAAGGCCGAAGGGCTGAAATTGGTCCAGTTGATGTCAGAGGCCTTCATCAAATCGAGTACTTTGGCGTGGGAGACGGCAATCGACAGCCATGCCTCTGGCAAGTGGCCGCTGGCGATGAGGGTGACTCCGGGCGCAACTTCCAGGCTGCCTGCGCCGCCAACCAAAATGAACCGTCCGACCCCGGCCTGTTTGACCGCTGCAATGAACCGCGCCGTGACCGGAAGCAACTGGTCGGTGTCTTCATGCGGGGGAGCGTATGCGCTTACGAGTGCATCGGCACCTTTGATGTTGGCCGCAATGGCCTCCGCTGAATCAACATCACCCTTCACAAGGGTGAGGCCAGACTGCGCGGCGAGTTTTGCCGGGTCGCGAACCACAGCTGTCACATGATGGCCGCGGGACAAGAGTTCAGTAAGAATGCGGCTGCCTGCGTTGCCTGTAGCTCCGTAAAGTGCAATGTGCATGTTCAATTCTCCGAGGCAAAGTTTGCCAATACAGAAGAGATGGTGCGCGAGGATATTCGTCGCAAAAAAAGTTACGAATAGAAAATGAATGCGTTAGTCTGGTCCGTAAGCGGCTCAGTCCGCATCTCTTATTGAGCGATGAATGCGCGATTCTCACTTGCGGTGCATCTTCTGTGCCTCCTTGCGGAGGAACAAGAGGGTCGGCTTACGTCGGAATACCTGGCGCTGAGCATTGGCGCGAATGCGGTGGTTTTGCGAAGACTGCTGGCTACGCTGCGCCGGGCAGGGCTGGTGAGTTCCAAGTCTGCTGGTGGTGGGGGATGGAAACTCGCCCATTCGCCTGCCCAGATCACGTTGGATTTAATACGGCAGGCGGTGAATGAGGGTGAAACGGTCAAGCTGCATCGGAATGCGCCTCACCCGGATTGCGTTGTTGGGCAGGGAGTTCGTGGGGTGCTGATGGGCGTGTACGCCCGTGCCGATGCTGCGATGGACAGGGATCTGGCTGAGATTTCAATAGCCACCATTCTGGAATCTGTTTTCAAATTGGATTCAACGATGGCAATTGGCTGATTTGGGGAGTTGATCCGCGCATCCCCGGGCAAGCAGGTTGCATCGAAGCAATGGTATACTCGGAGCGCAAGCCTGCGTTCAGACAGGACGCCGCTGCATCACGGAGGAGAACCATCGCACTCGATAAGCGTTCAGCAAAATCATTTATCCGCATCAACGAAAGAATCCGCGCACGCGAAATTCGTGTCATTGACGAAAATGGGGAGCAAATGGGCATCCTTCCGCCGTTTGAGGCGTTGAAGATTGCCCGCGAGCGTGGCCTCGACCTGGTTGAGGTTTCACCCAATGCCATCCCGCCGGTCTGCCGCATTCAGGATTACGGCCGCTTTCTCTACGAGAAGGACAAGAGCGAAAGTGCCGCCCGCAAGAAGCAGAAGGTGATCGTCGTCAAGGAGGTCAAGTTCTCTGTGACCGTTGACGAGCACGACTACCAGACCAAGAAGAATCAGGCTGTTCGCTTCCTCAACGACGGCGACAAGGTCAAGGCAAGTCTGCGCTTCCGTGGCCGCCAGATGGCTCACCGCGAACTGGGCTACGCCATCATCAACCGGCTTATTCAGGATATTGGCGAGGCTGGCCTCGTTGAATTCATGCCGCGCATGGAAGGCACGATTCTTCACGCCATCGTCGCCCCGTCAAAGAAGCAGGAAGCGCCGAAGCCCAAACCTGCCGCTCCGCCGCCACAGCCCGCCGCACCCAAGGTGCCTGTTACCCAACCACAGTGAAACTGCCAGTTTATGGTGGAACGCAAGGGCCGCCCAAGTCGGGCGGCCTTTTTGTGGATAGCTTCGTGGTAGTCTTTGGTCGTTGCACAAAGCGGCAGCCGCGCACCCGTATGCGAGCAGGTTCTCTCATCAAATCCGGCCTTGTATTCTTAGCGCTAGCCATACTTGTTGCCTGTGGCGCGGGCGCCGCAGCCACGGGTCCTAAGCCCACACCGTCTCCTTCGGTCATCTTTCCCGGTGTGCCGTGGTCCGTGGGCGGCTCCAGTTTGCAGGCCCATGGAGGTGGCATCATCCAGTCGGGCAAAACCTGGTACTGGATTGGCGAAAACAAGACCAACGGCGGGTCGTTTTATGCCAACTCCTGTTACAGTTCGACTGACCTCGTTCATTGGGCCTTCGTGAATAACACGCTTACGCTGCAGGCATCTGGCGACCTGGGCCCAAACCGCGTTGTCGAGCGGCCCAAGATTCTCTACAACTCCACGACGCGTTTGTACGTCATGTACATGCACATCGACGACCCCACCTATGCTGAGGCCAAGGTGGGTGTTGCCACCAGTCCCACCGTCTGCGGGAACTACAGCTATGTGGGGAGCTTCCGGCCACTCGGCTTTCAGAGCCGGGACATCGGTCTCTTTCAGGACTCAGATGGCTCCGCGTACCTGCTCAGTGAAGATCGTGTCAACGGACTCCGCATCGATGCGCTTTCAGCCGACTACCTCAGCGTAACCCGCGCGATTGCGATCCTTCCCGACATGGAGGCTCCTGCCCTCATCCATTCCGGCGGCGTTTATTTCCTCTTCAGCTCTCATCTCTCGGGCTGGAATACCAACGACAATCAATACGCCACCGCTGTCTCGCTCGCGGGTCCCTGGTCCACTTTGGCCAACTTCGCCCCAGCCGGATCGAATACTTTCAACTCGCAAACGACCTATGTGTTGCCTGTCTCCGGCTCCGGAGGAACCACCTATATCTATTTGGGTGACCGCTGGGTTCCGAGCAACCTGTCCAATTCCACTTACATTTGGCTTCCGCTGACGATCTCCGGCAAGTCTGTTTCGCTTGCATGGTACGACCGGTGGGCTCTCAATTCCACCGCCGGCACGTGGTCCAAAGTCCCCTAGACTTTAGACCACCCGCCGCGCTCACAACCCCAAACAAAGGCGTGGTGGTCTTGATATATGCTGACTCCATGCCGTCATCGCTTCGTCTTGTTTTGCTCGTCTTCCTGGTCTGCTCAACCCGCGTTTTACCTGCTTCGGGCCAAGCCGGCGTAACCTCCACTCCTGCTGCTGTGACGCACTTCCCCACCAGTGAAGACCTACGCCACCTGAAAACGCTCGGCGCACCCGTTCTCTCGCCTGATGGCAAGCTGGTCGTGTTCACCTTGACTGAAGCCACCGCAGACGGAGCCAGGACCCATCTCTGGGTGGTTCCGGCGAGCGGCGGCCCGGCGCGGCAACTCACCTATTCCCCCGAGGCTGATAAGCGCGGTGAACGCGACGTAACCTGGGCACCCGACGGCAGCGCAGTGCTTTTTCTGGCCAAACGCGGTGAGAATATGCAGCTCTTCCGTCTGCCGATGGCAGGGGGCGAAGCCAGTCCGTACGATCTGAAGGTGCTCCCAGCGGTAGACGATTCCAGGGAAAAGGGTGCATTGCCGCCTGCCAAGGCCGAGGATGCTGCGAAAGCCCAGGGAATGCCTGAACTGCTCGCCATTGATGTAAGTGGCTACGCGCCCTCGCTGGACAACCATTGGCTCGCTTTATGGGCAGCCGACCCCGAAACGCCCGGCGAAAAGGAGGCTCATGAAGCGAAGGCAGATGCAGTCTGGATCAATCACGAGCGTCACGGCGACCGTCTTTACCTCGTCGCACTCAAGCCCGATGGTTCACTGGATGGTGCGCTGAAGCCTGTCAGCCTGGTGCCGGATGTGCGCGGGGCATGGTGGTCTCCGCAAAGCGACCGCCTCGTCGCCGTCACCGAACAGCCCAACGGTGCCGGTGATCTTGGCCCGGCCGGAGCGGCATGGCTCGTGAGCACAGCCAGTCTGGACAAGCCAGTCGCTCTCGCTGAAATTCCGCCGACAGTCGGTGGAAACATCGCGTGGAGTGACGATGGAACAAAAATCGCCTTCGGCGCGCAGACCCCTGAGGACGCGCCCCCTGGATATTCTGAAGTTTTTGTCCTGCCGCTGCCGAGCGCCAACTCGGCGTCAAAAGCCGGGGTGAAGCGGCTTTTGGAGGGTTTCAAAGGGACGATTGGTTTCAGTCAGCCGACTTTTCTGCCCGAGGGCAAGCTGCTGCTCCAGGCCTCGATGGGTACGCGCGTCGCCGCGGTGAAGCTCGACCTGAACGGCAAATCTGCTCCGGAATTGCTGCCTCAATCTACCTCGATCGTGGCCGGCCTCAGCTCCAACCGGCAGCAGACGGGCTGGGTCTGGCTGGCTGAGAGCAGTGGTCTGCCGACATCTCTCTGCTACGCCCGAACGTTGGGCGCGCCCTGCTCGCCGCTGCCTATACCGGCAATCGTGCCGCAGCCCCTGCGCAGCATCAAGGCGCAGGTCGTGCAATGGAAAAGCGATGGTCTCACCATCGAGGGTTTGCTATATCTGCCGGTAGCGGCTGCTACAAAGAAGGTGCCCCTGCTGCTGGATATTCACGGGGGGCCGCTCGGTGCATGGGAAGACCGCTACGAGCCCTGGGCTGATTTTCTGCTGAGCCAGGGCTGGGCCATCCTGCGACCCAACCCGCGCGGGTCAAGTGCGTATGGCATACCGTTCGCAGCCGCCAACAAGAATGATTTGGGCGGCGGCGACTTCCGCGATATCATGGCCGGGCTCGACTCGGTTCTGAAGAGCTATCCCCTTGATGCGGAGAAGCTTGCCCTCATGGGCTACAGCTATGGCGGCGAAATGGCCGGCTTTGCAGAGGGTAAAACTGACCGTTTCAAAGCCATTATCAGCGGTGCTCCGGTCATTGATCAGTTCAGTGAATACGGCACTGAAGACCAATCGTGGTACGACCGCTGGTATTTTGGCAAGCCGTGGGAACACATTGAGGACGCCTGGCGTCAGAGTCCGCTCGCAGGCATCGGCAAAGCCAAGACACCGTTTCTGCTGCTGCAGGGGGAATCGGATAAGACCGACCCACTTGGCCAGTCGCTCGAAATGTACCGCGCTTTGCGCCAGGCCGGCGTACCGGTAGACCTGGTCACCTACCCTCGCGAAGATCACGGACCCCTCGCCCGCGGCATCTTCGGATATCCCAGCCCTGAACCTTGGCACGGCTTTGATGCCCGCCAGCGGATCGTTCAGTTTCTGCAGAAAGCTTTTGCAGAAGAAGCGAAGTAGCGAAGAGAACGGAGTGCCTCGGGCTTGCCAGGAGCATTCCGTCTGACTCGCAGGATTCAAGGCACCGCCACCGTCGTAAAAATTGGCTCGGCTGAACCGCGCAGCACTCGATACAGCGCAAATTGACGCTGCTGATCTGCTCGCAGTTCAAAGAGCAACTCGCCGCGGTTGTCGCCCATCACGTCAACTGCATCGACCAGGCGCATCCGCGGAGTTTCATCCAGATGGGCGGCATCGGTCGTGCTTTTGAAGAGCACCAGGATACCCCCATACAAGTCAGGCTGAGCGATCAGGGTCACAAATTTCTGCGCGACGGGCTTCGGCGGCAGCTCCGTTTGGGCCTCAGCCTTTGCGGCGCGGGCAGTCGGCTTGCCACGCTTGATCGTCGGTGTTTCATCTGGCATGGTCGCTGCGCTTGCGACCGGGTCTGGTTTTGGAGTGGCTGCGGTCAGTACCAGCGTGGCAGTTGATCCATAGGCCAGCTCAAAGACGCGGAATTTTTCCTCGGCCAGGGCAACCGGTTCTTCTGATTGATCCGGGGCCGGCCTTGCTGCGCGTTTGCCAGCCGTCCTGCGCACCGGCTTCGCAGGCGCAACGGGCGCGACGGATCCATTCAGTCCCAGCTCCGTGCGCGCAATGGCCTCAAGCAGGCTCTTCATTTTTTCTTCATCCACCGGGTCCGCCCAGCTGTATTTCCACGGATGCTCAGGACGATTGCGAGTGTCTGACACCGCAACTGCCTGCTGCATGGAGGGTGGCATGCCAAAGAGTCGCGGCGTTTCCGTTACCTCCAACTCGGCCGGCTTGCCGCGCTTCAAGCGAGGACGATCCGGGTCGGGAGCAGCCGCTGAGGTTTCCAGCATCCCCGCATCCACCGCCTTTCGGCTGCGACGAATCGTCGGCCGTTCCGGGTCCGTATCCGCCACCGGAGCTGGTTTTGCTTGATCGGATTTTGCGCCTGTAGCGTCGTCTGAAGCCTTTCGCTTCAGCGTCGGGCGGTCTGGGTCTACGTTCGCCGCTTCCGGCTTCTGCGCCTCGGCATCTTTCCCGCTCTCCGAAGTAACCTTCGGCTTGGCCGGGTCGTCTTCATCGAGGTCGGTGCCCTTGGGATGCTTCCGTTTGAGAGTCGGTGTGTCCTCGTCATTCAAGTCAACCGGGGCATAGAGCGAACTCGTATTCACCCCAGCCTGCTCCGCCTTTGCCGAAGTCGAAAGCGGCTTCCAGATGCCAAACCCCCGCCAAAACCCGCCAACCTGAGCGGAGCCAAAGACGTCGTAGATGCCCGTTGCCCTGCCAGCGGTCTGCAACTCATACTCCACCCCGCCGCTCACTGCGAGAGGCTCAGGCCTGGTCATGTAAATGGTGCCATCGTTCAACTGCTCGCCGTCATAAACAGCCACAGGCACGAGGCGGCTGGAGGAGGGCCTTCCCGGCTCGCCCACCCATTCCAACACCGACACCGCACGCAGCACCGGGGCTGTGTCACTCTTCTTCGCAACGTGTCCCGGATACTGCGCACCAGCACCGGTGCAGACCGCCAGACCGACCCAAACTGTAAAAATTCTCCAGCCCATCAAAATTCCTCACCGCTTCCACCATGACACAGGCACCCCTGGTCGGGAATAATCCAAAGTGTTACCAGATCAACTTCTACATGCTTGCATTCAAGCTTCATCCCACATCTCACATCCCGCACCCAGCCCAGCATTCCCAAAGGACCATTCCATGGAACTGAACGAAAAAGTCGCCAACTTCACCCTCCAGGACGACCAGGAAAACACCGTCAACCTCACCGACTTTGCCGGAAAACCCGTCGTACTCTTCTTTTATCCCAAGGCCGACACCCCTGGCTGCACCATTGAGGCATGCGGCTTTCGCGATACCTTTGAGAAGCTGCAAGCCGCTGGTGCCATCGTCCTCGGTATTTCCCGCGACACACCAAAGGCGCAGCGCAAGTTTCGCGAAAAATACAGCCTTCCCTATCCGCTCCTTGCAGATGTAGACGAAGTTGTCTGCAATCAGTTTGGCGTACTCAAGGAAAAGAATATGTACGGCAAAAAAGTCATCGGCATCGAGCGGACTACGTTTGTGATCGGCGGGGACCAGAGCCTGCTGCAAGTCTTCCCCAAGGTGAAGCCCGAGGGCCACGCTGAGGAAGTTCTGGCGGCGATTCAGGCTCACAAGGGCTAAGGTGGCCAACTCAGCGAAGCTGCCAAAGGAGTGGCGGATTCTTTCCAGACGGCTCTTCGTGGAGCCGCCCGAATCCGTTGCTCCGCAACTGCTCGGCAAGATTCTCGCGCATCAAACCGAGTCAGGCTGGCTGGCCGGGCGCATCGTGGAGGTGGAGGCCTACCTTGGCCCCCACATGACACATCCGCCTGACCCCGCCGCGCACAGTTTTCGCGGCATTACTGACCGTAATCGGGTCATGTTCGGCCCAGCCGGCCATGCCTATGTCTACTTCATCTACGGGATGCACTACTGCGTCAACGTCACCTGTGAACCCGAGGGCCGGGCCGGTTGCATCCTCATTCGGGCACTCGAACCTCTGCTCGGCCTCAGCACGATGGCCGCCCATCGCAAGCTCCCAGCCCCAGTGCCCCATCCAAGACTAACGGCCGGCCCCGGCATTCTCTGCCAGGCTCTGGGGCTGACCCGCGCGGCACATAACGGTTTAGACCTGCTCGACCCCGCCTCGCCGCTGCAACTCCGCGAGGACGGTTTTGAGGCTGCGCCAATCGAGGTCACTCCCAGGATCGGCATCCGTCACGCCGCTCATTTACCGCTACGCTTTGCGCTTTCCAATCATTCCTGCGTTTCACATTTCAAAACAAAAAAGACGACTGTGTAAACTTGACCCAGCCGCTGCCGTCTACTCCTCTGACCGTCCTTGTTTATAAACCTGATCGCTGAAAGGAATTCCTGCGCATGAGATTTTCCCGCCTCACGCTCGCTGCCGCCTCTATGCTCGCAGTTGCGTCCGTTGTTTTATCGACTGGCTTTACTTCCGTTTTTGCTGCCGCTCACGCTCCCGTAACGCCCGCGCCAATCTCTCAGCAACCACCGCCGCCACCTTCCGGTGGACCCGGTGGACCGCCGCCGGGATTCAAGCCGCCCGCGCCCACCAACCTCAAAGTGCTGCCCCGCAACCTGACCGGCGAGCAGGTACACGAAATCATGGAGAAATGGGAAGGCGAACTTGGCACTGGCTGCAAGACCTGTCACGCCGTCGATCCCAAAAATATCGGGCCCAATGGCAAGCCCCGCCTCAACTTTGCCGATGACTCCAAGGAAGAAAAGCAGACTGCGCGCAAGATGGTCCAGATGGTTGAGAGCATCAATGTCAACTATGTCTCGAAAATCGACAGTTCAGGCGACCCGGTCACCTGCGGGACCTGCCATCGCGGCCATCTGGGCCCGGAACCCTTCGTACCAAAGCCAGAGAAGGATGATCACGATCACCCGCCTGCGCCCCCGGCGAAGTAATTCTGCTAAAGCATTTTCAGGATTCGTATAAAGCGAGGCCGCACTGCTGACTGGATTTTTCATCAAGAAAAATCCATCCTCGCGAAAGCTGGACACTTCACAGTATTCCTGAAAATGCTCTAGCCATCGATGCAAAGAAGATAAAAGTCCACAAGGCCGGTTTGGTTTGTGGGCTTTTCCTTACGGCGCGATGAAATTGTCCAGCAGTCTCGTTTCGCCCACCCACGCCGCCACCGCAAAGAGAGTTCCCGGCGCAACGATTGCGACCGGCAAAAGCGTCGCCCAATCGACGGCAGCGATGTAGTCGATTTGGACCGAGGGCTGGTCGGCAAAATTGGCCCTGGCTACCGCCTTCAGCACCTCGGAATCCCGCTCGCCCCCAGCGATCGAGGCTGCTACAGCATCGATCGCCTGCCTGAGTACCAGCGCGCGCTGTCGCTCTTCTGCGCTCAAATAGCGGTTTCGCGAACTCATTGCCAGCCCGTCCGGCTCCCGGACAATGGGGCAGATCTTCAGTTCAACAGGCAGCCCCAGGTCCGCCACCATCCGTCGCAGCACTGCCACCTGCGCCGCGTCCTTCTGGCCAAAGTAAGCGCGATCCGGTTCCGCCGCAATCAACAGCTTGGCAACCACCGTCGCCACGCCGCGAAAGTGCCCCGGCCGGGACTGGCCGTCCAGGCGACTCCCTAACCCCTCGACCTCAACGAAGGTGCTTGAACCGGGCCTGTAGATTTCCTCTGGAACAGGCGCAAAAACTACATCCACGCCCTCTGCTTCGAGAGCGGCGCAGTCCGCGTCCCAGGTGCGCGGGTATTTCGCCAGGTCCTCGGTCGGGCCAAACTGCGTCGGATTCACAAAAATGCTCACAGCCACCCGGCCGCACTGAGCTTTTGCCGCATGCACCAGCGAAAGATGCCCCGCATGCAGTGCTCCCATCGTCGGCACGAGGCCAATGAGATTCCCGGCACGACGAGCCTCCCGCGACCACTGGCGAAGCTCCGCGATTGTCTGGATGATGCGCACTTCAGGCTTTTGAAGCCAAAGCGGCTTGGGTGATGGCACGTTCAGGAGCAGGCAGATGGTAGCTTTCCTCGTCGGTAGGGAAGGCCCTTTGCTCTACGTCCTCGCGGTACTGCTCCACCGCACCCCGGATGACCGCCGAAACATCGGCATACTGCCGTACAAACTTTGCGTGGGGCGCGAAAGTCATGTTCAGAATGTCGTGAAACACGAGAATCTGGCCGTCGCACTCTGGCCCCGCTCCAATACCAATCACAGGGATTTCCAACTCAGCAGTAATGGCCGCCGCCACCTCGCGCGGCACACCTTCAAGCACCAGGGCCCCCGCGCCCGCTTCGGCCAGGGCTGCAGCATCGTTGCGAAGTTGCACTGCTGCCTCAATGGTCCTGGCCTGAACGCGGTAACCGCCCATGCGATGCACGCTCTGCGGCGTCAGGCCCAGGTGGCCCACGACGGGAATCTCTGCTGCCACCAGGGCGCGCACCAACTCCACACGCGGCCCTTCAATCTTGACCGCTTCGGCTCCGGCTTCCTTCACGAAGCGAACGGCATTGGCAACACCCTCAGAAACCCTGCCGTGGTAGCTGCCAAAGGGCATATCGGCGACAACCAGCGCGCGGCGCACTGCACGGCGCACCGCGCGGGTGTGATGCAGCATTTCGTCGACGGTGACGGCCAGGGTGTTGTCATGGCCCAGCACCACCATGGCCAGCGAATCGCCAACCAGAATCAGGTCGATTCCAGCTTCATCCACCAGGCGCGAAGTGGCGTAATCGTACGCCGTTAGCGCTGTAATGGGTTTGCCTTCGCGCTTCATTCCTGCCAGCGCGGGCATGGTGACCTTGGTTCTGAGTTGGGAAGTAGGCGCGGCTGCTTGGCGGCCTTCGGGTGGCAGGGTAACGCTCATGGTTGTCTCCAGTGCCGCTCCGTTTGCTCAGAATGCGGCCCGTTCCTTCACAAGTCTACGCTCGGGCACTTCCGCAAAGCAAAGGCTGCAAGCGACAATGATGGGGATGATGTTGACGCCGTCCCAAATCGTGGAAGCCAGCCTTGGTGCCGCACTCGTCGCCGGCCTTGGCTTTGGCGGATACATGTACCAGGCCATGTGGCCGCCAGCGCGGCTCTTTGGACCGGCATTGCGAGCACCCAAACGACCCGGCGAAATTGCCCTCACTTTTGACGATGGTCCCAATCCCCGCTGGACTCCGGAGTTGCTCGACATCCTCGCAGACCACAACGTCAAGGCCACGTTCTTTCTCGTCGGCCGCTACGCCGCGACCCAGCACCCCTTGATCCAGCGCATGCACGGTGAAGGCCACCTGGTCGGCAACCACACCTGGAATCACCCCAATCTCGCCTTTTCCGGCGCGGAAAAAACCCGCGAAGAACTCGCCCGCACCAGTCTGGAGTTGGAGCAGATTACCGGCGCGCCTGTCCGCTACTTTCGTCCTCCGTTTGGCGCTCGCCGCCCTGCAACCCTGCGCATAGCTCGCGAACTAGGGTTGACACCCGTGCTATGGAACGCAATTACCTCCGACTGGACGGCGACCGATCCTGCGCAACTGGTGCCACAGTTTACTCGCCTCATTGAGAGCCATCAGCGGCAGGGCCAGGCCACCAATCTCGTGCTCCATGACGGCGGCCACCTATCGCTGGACGTGAACCGGGCTGCTTCCATTGCTACTGCTCAGCAGCTCATCGATCGCCTCCACGCTAACCACAAGTTCGTCAACCTCGATGCCTGGTCGGAATAGTGCCTCCAGTCTTCCTGACCTCTTGCTGAAAACGACTCTCCACACCCGATGTACCATCCTGTTGTCTCTGAAGTAGGCCGATGGCGTCGGCCGTTGATCGGGAGCAATCCCTTTGTTGAGATTGCGAACCCAGTCCTGGTAACTGCGATTGCGGGCGTGAATTCCGCCGCCTATTGAGTACAGATCGCCCGTTGCTCGGCTTGGATCGGGGACTCGATCTGGGACTCGATTTGGGACTCAGAGCGTTGCAAACGCCCCCCGCGCCGCCGCAAGTGTCGCCTCCACCTCAGCCGACCCATGCGCCGTCCCCAGAAACATCGCTTCAAACTGCGATGGCGGCAGCCAAACTCCCGCATCGAGCATCGCCCGGTGAAAGCGCCCAAAGGCCGCCGTATCGCTTTTCGCTGCGTCGTCGTAATTCTCGACCGGCGATCCGGTGAAAAACCATGTCCACATCGAGCCCACGCGATTGAGAGTGATCGGCACCCCGGCCCGCGCCGCCTCTGCTGCGACCCCCTCGGCTACCGCCTTTGAAACTGCATCCAGCCGTGGATAAATCGAAATTGCGTTTGTCTGCAAATAGCCAACCGTGGCCAGCCCGGCAGCCATAGCCAGCGGGTTACCGCTCAGTGTTCCGGCCTGATAGACCGGGCCGAGTGGCGCCAGCAGCTCCATGAACTGGCGTTTGCCGCCAAATGCGCCGCAGGGCAACCCACCACCGATGATTTTGCCCAGCGTAACCAGATCGGCGTCCACGCCATACAGCTCCAGTGCGCCGCCGAGAGCGAGGCGGAAGCCGGTCATCACTTCGTCCACAATCAACAGCGCGCCATTTTCGGCAGTAATCCGCCGCAAGCCCTGGAGGTACCCATCTGCGGGTGCAATGCATCCAGCGTTGCCCACGACCGGCTCCAGAATAATGCAGGCAATTTCGTCGGGATGCTCGGCGAAAGCCGTCTCCACAACCGCGAGATCGTTGTACGGCAAGGCCAGCGTCAGTTGCGCAATCTCTTCCGGCACCCCCGCCGAGCCGGGAATTCCCAGGGTCGCCACTCCCGAACCGGCCTTGACCAGCAGCCCGTCAGAGTGCCCGTGATAGCAGCCTTCAAATTTCAAAATCAGCTTGCGCCCCGTCGCAGCCCGCGCCAGCCGGATAGCCGACATCGTTGCCTCGGTTCCCGAGCTGACAAAGCGCATTCGCTCAATCGCCGGGTAACATGCCATGACCAGCTCAGCCAAATCGCCCTCAGCGGCTGTCGAAGCCCCAAAACTCGCCGAATGCCGCGCCGCAAGCTCGATCGCTTCAACCGCCGCTGGAAACGCGTGACCCAGAATCATCGGTCCCCACGACCCGAAGTAGTCAATGTAACGATTGCCGTCAGCATCAAAGAGATAGGCCCCTTCGGCCCGCGCCACAAAGGGCGGCTCCCCTCCAACTGACCGGAATCCCCGCACCGGCGAATTGACTCCGCCCGGAAACAACCCCTCGGCCCGCGTCTGCAACGCCCGTGACTGCTCTCGATTCATTTCGCTCATTCTCGATTCACCTTTCATCACTATAAAAGCTTGCCATGCTGAATCCTGAGCAACTCGGCTACCATCAATCAAGTGATGGTGATTGCGCAGCCAACCCGCCAACCGAAGCCGCCCGAGTTCCCCGGTCTCGAAGACCGCCTACTCGTGATCTATGACGGCTATTGCGGCTTCTGCAATCGCTCCATTCGTTGGTTCATTCAGCGCGACAAGAATGACCGCCTGCGTTTTACCCCTTCAGAATCACCCCTGGTCGCGGCGCTGCTCGCTCGCTTCAACTTTGGCGCACTCAGCCCCAACACCCTGCTCGTCGTTCTCCACCCCGGTCTGCCGGATGAGCGACTTCTCGTTCGTACCACAGGCATCGTTGCCATGCTGCGCGAACTGCCGAGACCCTGGCCGACCATCAGTGTGCTCCTGCGGATTGTTCCGCGCCCATTACGCGATCTTGTCTACCGCTTCGTCGCGAGGATCCGCTACCGCATCTGGGGAAAATACGCCAGTTGCCCTCTGCCTACACCCGCTGAACGACGGCATTTTCTCTAGATTCAAGCGCCACTCGTCCCATCGTTACAACTGAGGCACCTGCTAGAATCAGTGTTTCCGGCCTGCTCTGCCGCGCCGCAATCCACTCCGTTTTCTGAAGGCCCGCCTTGCCCAAAGCCACCCCGAAATCCGGCGTCCCTGCCAAAACTTCTGTTGCCTCCGCCAAGCCCATCACTTACGCCGATGCCGGGGTCGATATCTCCTCGGGCGACCGTACGAAAGACCGCATCAAGTACCTCGCCAAGCGCACCTTCAACCGCAGCGTCCTTGGCGGCATCGGCGGCTTCGGAGCCCTCTTTCAGCTCGACCTGAAGAAATGGGCTGAACCCATCCTGGTGAGCTCAGCCGACGGTGTCGGAACCAAGCTCAAGCTGGCATTCGATCTCGGCGTTCACAACACGGTCGGGCAAGACCTGGTGAACCATTGTGTCAATGACATCGCCGTGCAGGGCGCAACTCCGCTCTTCTTTCTCGACTATCTCGCCACTGGCAAGCTCGACCCCTCGGTCATCGAACAGGTCGTTACCGGCCTCGCTGAGGGCTGCAAGGCCAACGGCTGCGCCCTCATCGGCGGCGAAACCGCGCAGATGCCCGGCTTCTATCAGGATGGCGAGTATGATCTGGCGGGCTTCATCGTCGGTGCAGTCGACAAGGCTAAACTCATCACCGGCTCGACCATTGTCCCCGGGGACGTGCTCATCGGCCTGCCCTCGACCGGCCTGCACACCAACGGCTATTCGCTCGCCCGCAAGCTCTTCTTTGAGGTCGCTGGATACAAGGCCAGCTCTTATGTTGGACCCATCGGTGACAAGGCTGGTGCCGCCCTGATGAAGGTGCATCGCAGCTATCTCGCCATCACCCAAAAGCTGGTCAATGCCGGCCTCGCTGCTGGCATGGCGCACATCACAGGCGGCGGCATCACAGAAAATCTGCCTCGCATCCTGCCCAAGGGCACTTCGGCCCAGGTTGAGCTGGGTTCGTGGCCTGTTCTTCCCCTCTTTGAACATCTCCAGGCACTCGGCCAGGTCCCGCAGGATGAAATGCTCCGCACGTTTAACATGGGCATCGGCCTCATCGTCGTCGTGCCCGCCGACAAGTTTGCCAAGGCAAAGGCGCTGCTTAACCGTGCCGAAGAGAAATTCCATGTCATCGGCCGCGTCACCAGGGGCGACAAAACCGACAAGGCTGGCCCCAAGGTCCACTTCGCATGAGCGCTTCCGCTTCCATGAGCCGGGCCGCAGTGCATAAGCTGGGCATCCTGCTCTCTGGCCGCGGCTCCAACTTCCTGGCCATCGCCCGCAGCATCGAAATCGGCAGCCTCCACGGACTGGCTGAAATTGCCGTTGTCATCGCCAACGTTGAAGATGCCCCCGGTCTCGCCGCTGCCCGCTCACTGGGGCTGCCTACCGAGCTTCTTGTCTCCAAAGGCCGCAGGCGGGTAGACCATGACGCCGACGTTGCGGCCCGCCTCCGCCACCATGGAGTCGATTTCGTGATTCTCGCCGGCTATATGCGCCTGCTCTCGCCGGAGTTTATTGCTGCCTTCCCCAACAAAATCCTCAATATCCATCCTTCGCTGCTGCCCGCCTTTCCCGGCCTCGACGCCCAGACCCAGGCCTTTGACTACGGCTGCAAGGTCGCCGGATGTACCGTTCACTTCGTCGATGAGCATCTCGACCACGGCGTCATCATCCTCCAGCGCGTCATCCATGTACACGAAACCGACGACGCGCATACCCTCGCCGAACGCATCCTCATCGAAGAACACCAGGCCTATCCTGAGGCCATTCTCAGGGTCGTCTCCGGCAAATATGGTTTTGCGGGACGTCGCTACGTCCTCAATCCCGAAGCATAGGCTTTCTTGTCAAGCTGAGAGTCCCTCGAATTGTCACTTAAATAGAACAAAGCAATAGACTTAAATTGATTGCGTGACGTTGCCGATTATATTCGCGTTCAGCCTACTCTAGGAACTGGCCGGCGACACACAATCCTAGCCGCAAGCTGGCAGCTCCTGAGCCCTCCCCCAAAAGTGCTTGAATCGGTGTGCGACACCAGGAGCTGAAGAGCCGACTGACGTGCGTGTGTCCACGGCCAAATCAAGGCGGGAAACAAGGCAGGAAATCAAAACTTGAAATGAAGGCCGGAACAACTCCAAGAGGGTTCGCTTCGGCAGAATGAGGTACAAATCGCGATGGCCAACATCCTGGTGAATGTTGAAAAGGGAATTGAAATTGCCGCATCTGACATGCTCAAGTGGCTGGGCAATGCGCACGGTGCGCTGAACGCAGCACCCGCCGTGGTCGCCGCACTGGCTACGCTGGTTTCGGCCGCCGAGAGGCCGCTGGTGGAGCTCTCGGGCGTGATCACAAACCCACTGAATATCGCACTGGATATTCAAACCGCCAACGACCTCAAAGTCGTCTGGCCCGACGTCAAGAAATTCCTTGAGTCCCTCGGCGTCAAGTTCTAAGGGGGCAGGGAACTGCCGGGCCGCTTCAAACCAGGAGCCGCCCGGCATTCGGATTTTATGTATTCACTTCCTTCGTATCCCCAAGGGTCAACCGCACCGTAAGCTTTTTGCGGCCTCGATACACGGTCACGCTTACCGTATCGCCGGGCTGGTGCTTGTCGGTAATCACGGTGATGTCAGAGGTATCGGTGACCTCTTTGCCGTCGATGTCGACGATCAGGTCGCCACCCAGCATGATGGGCTCATTGCCCAGATACGCCTGCTGGTTGCCGCCTTTCAGCCCTGCCCGATCCGCCGCCCCTCCCGGAACCACCTTTTGCACCAGCACCCCAGACTCCGCCGGCAAACCCATCTGGTCTGCAAGTTCAGGGCTGATGGCCAGCGACACAATGCCGAGCGAAGGCCGCCGCACGCGCCCATATTTGGTCAGATCGCCCAGCACCGCTTTCGCCGTGTTCACTGGAATCGCAAACCCAATTCCCGAGCTCTGCTCAGCCCCGTTCGACGCGATGAGCGTGTTGATGCCAATCACTTCGCCGCGAGAATTGAGCAGCGGCCCGCCTGAGTTTCCCGGGTTGATCGCCGCGTCCGTTTGGATCGCGTCCTCAATCGGCGCTCCCTCCGGCCCTCGAATCGACCGGATCGAGCTGATGATGCCCCGCGTCATCGTTCCGCTCAGCCCAAACGGGTTCCCGATCGCATACACCTTTTGCCCCACTACCAGCCCCGTCGAATCAGAAAGCGTCACCGGCTGCAGATTTGGCGCGTTGATCTGCAACAGCGCCAGGTCGTGCACCGTATCCTTGCCCACGATTGTGGCCTTGTAGTGATGCTTGTCGCTGGTCATCACTTCAATCCGGTTGGCGTCGGCAATCACATGAAAATTGGTCAGCACGTGCCCCGCCTTGTCGAGAATGAATCCTGACCCCTGACCTTGCTGCGGCACCTGCCCATAAAAAAAGTTAAAGGTCATCGCCGTCGAGGTGATATTCACCACCGAAGGCAGAGCCTTCTTGTAGACCGCGATATTGTTTTGTTCCTCGGCGTCATATTCGGGAGCCGCCTGTGCCTCCGTCAAATCCAGCGGCGACTTGACTCCACTCGCGCCCATGAAATGCAGGTGGCTCAGCCCCTCCGGCAAATGAGTCGTCACCAGCCAGAATCCACCAACCAGCAAAACAATCAATAAAAACCGACGAAATCTCATAGGCTCCATTTACCTTTCCGTTCCTGCATGAAATCCGCCTGCATCTCCTGAGCGCAAATTTTCTGCCCAAAAGCGGATTTTCCTGACTGTATTGTAATAACTCTTTCGCTCAGGATTTGTTGCCGACCGCCAGCAGTTGCGCCCACACTACGTCAACTTTTTTCTGCAATTCTGCGAGAGAACCGGCATTTTCAAGCACATCGTCGGCACGGGCCACCTTTTCTGCGTCCGTCATCTGCCGTGATAGTCGGGATCGCGCATCGGCAGCAATCGCCTCACTCCAACCCGAGGGCGATAGGCGAGCCACATACCGCGCAATTTTCAGTTCATCCGGAGCTGTCACCACGATTACCCGGTCAAACCGGCGCCGCCAATAGGTCAGCAGCCCCTCTGAATCGCCTCGCTGTATCGCATCCCGCTCCACTTCAAAGATCAAGGCCGACTCGACGACGGCAATCGCCTCGTGATTACGTGCGAAAATCTGCCGCATCCAGTCCCCCTGGGCCGCAATCACCGCCGGATGCACAATCGCGTTCAGTTCATCCAGTCGCCCGCCGCGAAAAGCCATTTCTGCCAGGCGCGCGCGGTCCAAAGTGCCGTCAGCGCGCACCACCTCTGGGCCGAAATCCGCCACAATCTCTTCGTAGACATGCTGTCCCGGCTCCATGACCGCGCGGCCCAGCTCATCAGCCTCGATTACATCGGCGCCGAGCTTGCGCAGCATCTTCACCACTGTGCTCTTGCCGCTCCCTAAACCGCCTGTCAAGCCAACGCGCAGCATCTGCCTATTGCCCCCGCCGCATGCGGGCTGCCCGCACGGTATTGGCCATCAGCATCGCAATCGTCAGCGGACCCACACCCCCCGGCACCGGCGTATACGCCCCCGCTACCGCAAAAGCCTTCGGATGCACGTCGCCCACAAGCGTCGAGCCGCGCTTTGCAAAACTCTCCGCCCGCTTGCTGTCCCCGGCAAAGAAGCGCTCAAATTCCGCAGGCTCCGTGATTCGGTTGATGCCCACATCAATCACCGTCGCGCCCGGCCCCGTCTTTTCAGTCTTGATCATCTCCGGCGTAATAAAGCCCGCCCGCCCGATCGCCGCCACCAGGATATCGGCCTGACGCGTGATCGAGGGCAGGTCCTGCGTTTTGGAGTGGCAAATGGTCACCGTCGCGTTCTCGTGCAGCAGCAGCATCGCCGCCGGCTTGCCCACAATATCGCTGCGCCCCACAACGACTGCGTGTTTCCCTGCGATCGCGATGCCGCTGCGCTTGAGAATCTCGATCACCCCGGCCGGCGTGCACGGAGCCAGAGCCGAGTCTTTTCCGGAAAGTCGACCAGCCTGCAAACGACCCGCATTTACGGGATGAAAACCATCGACATCTTTATCCGGGCTGACGGCATCGAGCAGTCGCTTGGTATCGACATGCCCTGGCAGCGGCAACTGGATCAGGATGCCGTCGATGTCGTCGCGCGCATTCAAATCCGCAATCAGCGCCAGCATCTCTTCTGTGGTCACGGTTTCAGGGGGAGTGATCATTTCGCTGTAGATGCCGAGGTCGGCGCAGGTCTTCACCTTGCTGCGGACATAAATCTGAGAGGCCGCCACGTTGCCCACCAGCACCGCTGCCAGGCCGGGCCGAATGCCCTGCGCCGCAAGCTGACTCACCTCCGCGGCAACCTCAGCCTTGATCTCCGCCGCAATGGCCGCTCCGTCCAGAATTCTGCTCATCGAAATCTCCCACTCCCAACTAGCAATCCTACCAACTACTCCGGCAGAATGCTCTTGCTTGGCATGACAGGGAGCAAGGTATGCTTGCCGCATGCCTTTGCGTCGTGTCCGCCTCCTCCTGTTGCTGTGGATCGTCGGCGCGAGCGTGTCTTTTGCGACTGCCCCGTCGCCCCCACCCGTTCTGTCGATCACCGGCCTGGGCAAAGGGCTGGCTCCCCTCGATGGTCCCTGGCAATTTCACATCGGGGACGATCTGGCGTGGGCCGCACCCAACATCCATGACACGGCAGGGCAGGCCGGCTGGGAGACAATCCGCCCCACGGACCCCTGGGGCGCGCAGGGGCATCCCTCCTACACCGGCTACGCCTGGTACCGCCGCCGCCTGCATATTGAACAGGCACCGGGAGCCTCGCCCGACACCTCGCTTCTCATCCTCCGCATCGACGATGCCTACGAGCTCTACTGGAACGGCATCCTCGTCGGAAGAAATGGCAAGTTGCCGCCTCACCCTGTCTTCTACTATCCGCAGCCGCCGCAGACCTTCGGCCTCGGGCCTGTCCGCGACGGCGTACTCGCCATTCGCGTCTGGAAGGGACCGCTCAACTCGTTTGATTCCTCTGAAATGGGCGGGCTCTACGATGCGCCTGTTGTCGGCAGCCCCTCTGCCATTGCCAGCCGTCAGGCAGAGCTGAACTACAGCTGGCTGCGCCGCAATCAATTCAACTATGGATTACAGGCCCTGTACGCCCTTGTCATGGTGCTCAGCCTGCTCACGTGGCTGCGCAATCGCACCCAACCCGTGCCGTTCTGGATGGCGATTTTCTCCTTGAGTGCAGTGGCGGTAAAAATTCTGGCCGAAAGCCGCTTGCCCATCTCGTACGACGGCGCACTCGCGTGGATGCAGCCATGGCTCGGTCTCCAGGATATTTCTGTCTGGTTCCTGCTCCTCTACCTCCTCATGCTCAATGAGCGGCGTGGTCTTGCCCGCTGGACACGTATCCTCTCCAGCGTCCAGTTCGTCACCACTTGCCTCGACGGGTTGGTCAACACCTTTGACGCCAGCAAAGCCTGGGTGTCGGGGACCGATGCCCTTCTCACGACCGTTTCAACCACCCTCGAGATATTCCCCCTCGTCCTCGTCGGATTTGCCCTGCGCAAGCGCCTTGACGCGACGCGCTGGCCGGTCGCCGTCGCTGCCTTCCTTACCGGCATGATTCAGGCCGTTCGCGTGGCCAGCATCCAGGGTTCCAGATTCACTAACTGGACTTTTGGCAACAGCCTCGACGCATCCCTTTTCACCATCAACGGCAACTCATTCACGGTCGAAATTCTAGCCAATACCCTGCTTCTGCTGACCATCATCTACTCGGTCTTCCGCTTTCAGCAGGAGTCCAACACCCGCCGCCTCCAGCTTGAGCAGGAGTTTGCCCACGCCCGCGAGCTCCAGCACGTCCTCATCCCCGACGCCCTGCCCACCATCCCCGGCTTCACCCTTACCAGCGCGTATAAGCCCGCCCTTGAAGTCGGTGGTGACTTCTTCCAGGTCATTGCAATCGACCAAAAACAGACCCTGACTATCCTCGGCGATGTCAGTGGCAAGGGCTTGAAGGCATCCATGGCCGTGTCTCTTATCGTAGGCACCGTGCGCACTCTTGCCATGTCCGTGTCTGGTCCCGGAGAACTGCTGACTGCCCTCAATGAGCAACTGCTTGGCCGCCTCCAGGGCGGGTTCGCCACCGCCATTGCGATTCTCATCGACGCGGACGGCCGATGCACCATGGCCAGTGCCGGCCACACCCCGCCGTTTATCAATGGCAGCGAATTTGACCTGCCAGGCTCACTACCACTCGGGCTCACCACCGGAATCCTTTATGAAGAACTGACTACGCACATCGGCGCCACCGATCAGCTCTCGCTCTACACCGACGGCCTGCTCGAGGCCCGCAACCCATCTGGCGAACTCTACAGTTTCGACCGTCTCAAGTTGCTCTTCGCTTCCAAACCCAGCGCTGAGCAGGCCACCGCCGCCGCCGTTGCCTTCGGGCAGGATGATGACATCACTGTGCTGACCCTGACCCGCCTCGCAGCAATGGCCGTATAGGTTCTGTTCCGGAGCCAAATCAGTGCCGACGCCCTGCGGCCCAGGTGGGTATAGTAGTGCAAGATATGACTGATCCGAAGAGAGAAATGGCTGGGTCACGAGGGCTGCGCAACCTCGTTCCCGCTGTGCTGGGGTTGTGTCTTGCAGCCGGCTGCCTGGAGCAGACCGCGCTGAGCGCAGCTACGTCCACCGAGGCGTCCGGTGTGAAACCTGCCCAGTTCAACGGACTGTCAGGCCCCGGCTACATTCCACTCAATGGCCCGTGGCGCTTCAGCCTGGGCGACTCGCCCCGGACGCAGGGCAACCTGCTCTGGACTGATCCGAACTTCAACGACAGTGCCTGGGAGACCGTCGACCTGA
This sequence comes from Acidobacteriota bacterium, assembly GCA_025359885.1. GTDB lineage: Bacteria > Acidobacteriota > Terriglobia > Terriglobales > Acidobacteriaceae > Acidicapsa. Next base: position 43,509 of record JANYDG010000083.1, on the reverse strand, counting down.
CGCCGCGGCCCGGCCTCTCTGACCCCTACAACGGCGACCCCGCCTTCGTTCCCGGCTGGACTGTTTCCGCCCATCCTGACTACATCGGCTGGGCCTGGTATCGGATGCAAGTGCCGCTGGCCGTTCTGCCAGGCCAGAAACTCGCCCTACTCGGCCCTATGCGCATGACTGATGCCTACCAGTTCTACGTCAATGGGCATCTTGTAGGCAGCTTTGGCGACTTTCCTGCCGACGCTGGCACACCCGTCGCCTACTTCACCCATCCGGCAGAGTTCCCACTCCAAAACACGGCCATCCTCAGCCCCACCCCTGTCCCCCAGACGATCGCTATCCGAGTCTGGATGGGGCCAGAAGGATTGCTGCATCAGCCGGACGCCGGCGGACTCAACTTTGCTCCGCTGTTTGGCGACGCCCAAGCCATCCACAGCCAGTTTCAGCTTCAGTGGCAGGTCCGCCTCCGCGAACTCACCTACCCCCCCATCGAGGCGGCGCTGCTCCTCCTGCTGTCCCTTCTGCTTGCCAGTCTCTTCTTCTTTGATCGCTCTGACCCCGTCTACTTGTGGGCTGCCGCCATCCTGTTCATCGCCGCCTGCGCCGACATCGCCCTCGTGCTGGCAGCGCTCACCTTCGTCCTCAGCAGCCGCGCCTACTTTACCATCTGGGAAGTCTTCATCATCCCCACTTATCTCGCTGGCTGGGTCATGGTCTGGTGGAGGTGGTTCCGTCTCAAGCGCCCAACCTGGGTGCCGGCTGCCGTCGCAGCGCTGACCGTGGCTTACATGACATCAGAGGCACTGCGCGAAAACTTTCTTTTCTACGGGCCTGTTCCGTCGTCGCTCGGCTTCGTCTTCCGCTTTACCCCGGCCATCGTGCGCCTGGTTCTGCTCGTTTTTACCGTGCTGATTGTTACCGCAGGCATTCGCAAGCAGGGCAGGGAAGGCTGGCTGGTTTTCACCGTCATCGTGCCCCTGGGACTTGCGATGTTTACTTCGGAGCTCATCGTCCTGCACCTGCCGGTACTCTGGCATCCCTTTGGATACGACATATTCGTCGGGCAAATTGCCGACCTGTTGCTGGTCATTGCCCTTACCGTGCTGCTGCTGCGCAGGCTTCTGATATCCATCCATCGCCAGCGGGTTCTGATGGTGGAACTCAAGCACGCCCAGCAGATGCAGCAGGCGATGATTCCAGAGACGCCGCCCGTGATTCCCGGCTACGCTGTCACCAGCGCCTATCGACCCGCTGACGAGGTCGGCGGAGACTTCTTCCAGATCATGCAGATTGGAGAGGGCGAGACCCTGATCGTTCTAGGCGACGTGAGCGGCAAAGGATTGAAAGCGGCCATGTCCGTCTCCCTCATCATCGGGGCGATTCGTACCCTTGCAGAAACAACTTCCCGACCCGCCGAGATACTCGCCGGCCTCAACCGCCGGCTCTACGACCGCTCTCCCGGTGGATTTACCACCGCAATCGCTCTGCTCGTCGCTGCCGATGGCAGCTGCATTCTCGCGACGGCCGGGCACCCTGCCCCGTTCCTGAACGGCGCAGAAATAGCCTTGCCCGGTGCCTTTCCCCTCGGCCTTGAACCGATCGCTACCTACGACGAAACCAGCCTCCAACTCGGCCATCACGATACTCTGGCCCTCTACACAGACGGCCTCCTCGAGGCACGCAACCATAAAGGCGAGCTGTTCGGCTTCGAACGCATCCAGACGCTCTTCGCCTTTCGCCCCAATGCCTCACAAGCCGCTCAGGCTGCCGCCGACTTTGGCCAGGACGACGATGTCACTGTGCTTACTCTCAGCCGCCTGGCGACCGCCAGCTGACTGGTGCCGCGCATCACGCATAGCCTCAGGGCTAGCTGATCACGGCCACCTTGGCACGTTTGCCCAACCGGACGGTCATCTGCGCCGGCAGCTTCTCCAGCGAAATCAGCGCCTGCGTCGCCGTCTCGCCATCCAGCTTTACGGCTTTTTCGGCGATTTTGCGGCTTGCCTCAGCTCCTGAAGCAGCCAACCCCAGTTGCACCAGCAGCTTCGGCAGCCGGACCGCAAGCAATCCCGGCAACCCCGACGGCCCCACCAGGTCGGCATAGGCCAGGGCGACCTCTTCCAGATCCTCGCTTGCTGACTTCTGTTGGAACATGCGTGCCCAATTCTCGTCCGCCCGTGCCGCCTCTTCCTGCGAATGAAAATCTGCGACAATCCCGCGCGCCAGCCGCTTCTTGGCCTCCATCGGATGCAGCGTCCCCCCGGCGACCTCGGCCCGCAGCCCGTCCACTTCCGACTGCTTCAGGTCCGTCAGGTAAGTCCAGTACTTCCACATCACCTCATCAGAGATGCTCATCAGCTTGCCGTACATTTCGCCTGGAGCCTCGTTGATGCCAATCGCATTGCCCAGCGACTTTGACATCTTCTGCACGCCGTCAAGACCCTCCAGAATGGGGGTCATCAGCACGATCTGTGGCTTCTGCCCATAGTGCCGCTGCAGTTCGCGCCCGCACAGCAGGTTAAACTTCTGGTCGGTCCCGCCCAGCTCCACGTCACACTCCAGCGCCACCGAGTCGTAGCCCTGCATCACCGGGTACAGGAATTCGTGCAGCCCAATCGGCTGCTCAGCCTCATACCGCTTGTGAAAATCGTCCCGCTCAAGCATCTGCGAAACCGTAAACCGCGCAGCCAGCCGTATCGTCCCCTCAAAGCCCAGCTTGTCCAGCCACTCCGAGTTGAACCTGACCTCGGTCCGATCCCTGTCCAGTATCTTGAAGACTTGCGCCTGGTAGGTTTCAGCGTTCTCGGCAATCTGCTCCCGCGTCAGTGGCTTCCGCGTGATGTTACGCCCGGTCGGGTCGCCAATCAGCGAAGTGAAGTCGCCCACCAGGAAAATCACCTGGTGCCCCAGCTGCTGAAAGTGCCGCAGCTTCCGCATCAGTACCGTATGCCCCAGATGCAGGTCCGGCGCGGTCGGGTCAAAGCCCGCCTTCACCCGTAGCGGTCGCCCCGTCTTCCGCGAGTCTTCCAGTCGCTCACGCAAATCAGCGACACGAATAATCTCCGCTGCACCCTTCAGCAGCAGGTCCATCTGCTCATCCACACTCAAAAACCGATCCTTACCACTCATCAAGTCAGCCATATCTCCTCAAGTATAAATTTGAACGTGGAACCTGCAGCCAGCCATCGCAGGATCCCCTGAGCAAAACTGCCCAGCGAAATCTCCCTCCCGGTGAGAGCCTGTCAGTGTCCTTTCAATTCTATGCAGGCAGAGGCATAACGCACCTTCGCTCCAGCCGCATTGCCGCACACCGCTCTCACTCGCCACAACCCCGGAGAAACTACCCAATGACCATCCCCAATCGACCTCAGAAAATGCCTTCGATCTTCCACCTGCTCGTCTTCATCCTGCTCCTCGCCGCTGCCGGCTGTAAAAAAGCCACAGACGCGGCCAATCCCGCGAACCCGCAAGATCCCAATCAGCTCTCCACAACGCAGAATCCTACCGGCACTGACCCCAATGACCCCGCCAACGCCAATCTGGCTCCAGTCGCCGGCTCAGGACAGGCTTCCACCGCGCCCGCCCCATCGCAGCCTCAGGCTCAACCCCAATATGCTCCCAGCTCCTCCACACCCCGAGAAGAGCCCCGTGGCAACAGCCGTCCCCGCGATACTGAATATCGCGACTCCCGGTACCGCGACAATCCTCCCCCTGCCAACTACGACCGCAGCGGCGGTCAATACAGCGGCCAGAATTACGATCAGGGGAACCAGTACCCCAATCAGGATTACAGCGAAGCCAGCTACAATCCGGCCCCTGCCTACTATGCCTCCGAGCCGCCCCCCGAGTTGCCTCAGTATCAGCAGCCACCCATCCCCGGCCCCGGCTACCTCTGGACCCCCGGTTACTGGAGCTATAGCCAGCAAGGCTACTATTGGGTGCCCGGCGCGTGGACCGCTCCCCCCTATCAGGGAGCACTCTGGACCCCCGGCTACTGGGCCTTCTCCTCTGGCCGATACGGATTCTTTCACGGCTACTGGGGCCGCTACGTCGGCTTCTACGGCGGCGTCAACTATGGCTTCGGCTATGTAGGCCGCGGATACCAGGGCGGCTACTGGCACGACAATGACTTCAACTACAACCGTGCCGTCAACAACATCAGCGATACCCGCATCACCACCGTCTATAACCGCACCGTCATCACCAACACCACCATCATCAACAACAACACCCGGGTGAGCTATAACGGCGGTCCGCGAGGCGTACAGGCCAGGCCCATCGCTGCTGAAGTGGCTGCCTACCGCGCACCTCATGCACCGCCGATGACAGCCCAGGTGCAACTGGCGCGCGTCGCCTCTACGAACCGCGCCCAGTTCGTCGCCGTCAATAAGGGCCGTCCCGCCCAGGTCGTTGAAGTCAAGCCGATGCAGGCCGATCGCGGCATTCGCCCCGCCCCTGTCATGCGCCCGGTCGTGCTTGCGCCGCGACCGCAGCCCAGTCCGCAGCCCAGTCCGCAGCCGCAGCCGGGCAACCAGCCCCAGCCGGTCATCAACCGCCCTCAGCCTGGTCCCCAGCCTGGTCCTCATCCGCAGGGCAATATTCCTCCGCCGGTCAATAATCACCCAATCATGAACAACACGCATCCGGCCCCGGCGCCTGTCCTGCGTCCTGCTCTGGCTCCGCATCCCGCGCCTGTCGTTCGCCCCAACCAGCCAAACTCACCTCCACAGCACGCCCAGCCAGCACCTCAGGCTCATTCCCAGCCAGCCGCACCTCAGCCGCGCCCGCAAATTGCGCCTCAGCCACACCCTCAAAGTCAGCCCCATCCCCAGACCCAACCTCAAAATCGGCCAGCCCCGGCTCCTCAAGCCCATCCCGCAGCCAAGCCAGAGGCCGCGCACCCCGCCCCTAAGCCGCAGTCGAACAATCCAGCTAACCAGAACGAGCACCCCAAGCCCCAGTAGCCCGTCGCAACGCCTTGCCGTCCCGGTCCCTTGCCGTCCCGGTCCCATGTCTGGTTTTGTTTCACAGACATGGGGCCGGCGTCCTCTGAAAATGTCAAGCATCGCCTCGAAACGAATGAGTGCAGGGCGCATCATCAAACCTTCCCAGCCATCATCCTTTGCCGGCAATGATTCCCCTGAGGCGCACAATCAGATCAACCGGCCTTGCGGCACCCAAAGGACCGCAGGAGGGAAAAACCGCAAAGCCAACCGCTGCTCAATTCAGCCAACCCATGCCGCCAGAGGACCCCAGAGAATTGCAAATCGCGATCATCTGCCCCTGGAAAAAAATAAATCAGGTACCCCGCCTCCCCCCTGTTTATTTTCAAACCTAGCGGTTCATTCTTTGATCCATACGCGATCGAGCACAGCCCCGGTCAGCGCCTGCCCTCGCTGACCGTATCTTCCGCAAAGGTGTACAACCAACCAGCGAAGTGCACAATGTTCTCGACCGCAGTATTCCCTGCAATGCTCTAGAATCACCGGGTAAGCACCTATCACGTTCAGTCCAGCAGGAGACCAAAGCAGCCATGCCCTTCGAGCCATTCCACTACGAAATGCAGCAAACAGCCGATGCCGCAGGCTGGCCCATGAGCACCGTTTATTGCCACGGCAGAATCATCGCTGAAAATACCGCCGAGTTGCGCGCCCTCATCCAGCCGCTCATCGACCGAGGCGGCTCTGTCGTGCTGGACTTCACCGACCTCAAGTTCCTCGACAGCTCCGGCCTCGGAACCATCGTTTCTTTCAAAGTTTCGGCTCTCAATCGAGGCAATTGCCGGTTCGAGTTGGTCAATCTCATGCCGCGCATTGAAAAGATGCTGCTCCTCACCAATCTCCTCGAACTCTTTGCTGGAAATATCCCGACGCACCTGGTCTGACAGGTCGCTCGGTCAGGCGTCCCGCGCTGGGCTCTGCCAATCACTCCGCAGCGCCTTCGCCGTCAGCTCATCCGCCCGTCGCAGGCCAGGAAACATCACCGCCCAGAGCCCGGTGACCATCAGCGCGCCTACCCCGCCCGCCACCGTCGCCCGCACCGCGCCCATCCAATGCGCGGTCAATCCGCTTTCGAACTCGCCCAACTCGTTTGAAGCTCCAAGGAACAGCGAATTCACCGCACTCACTCGCCCCCGCATCTCCGGCGGCGTGGCCAGTTGCAACACCGAGCTGCGAATCACTACGCTCACCATGTCCACCGCACCGCCAAATGCCAGCGCCAACAGGCTCAGCATCAGGCTATGCGACAGCCCAAACAGGATCGTCGCAAGCCCAAACAGCCCCACGCAGACAAACAGCCGCAAGCCCGCGTTTTTGCGCAGCGGAAAACGCGCCAGCATGAGTGAAACCAGCAGCGCACCCATCGCAGGGGCCGCCCGCAGCAGACCCAGTCCCCGCGGCCCCGTATGCAATATCTCCTGAGCAAAAATAGGCATCAGCGCCACCGCGCCGCCCAGCAGCACCACAAACAGATCCAGCGAAAACGAACCAAGCAGAATCGGCGACCGCCGCACATACTCAAAGCCCGCCAGCACCACCCGCAGCGAAAGCTCCCGGTGCTCCATCCGTCCCAGCCGTACCGAAAGCCCACTCACCAGAATTAAAAAACTCACCAGGCTCAGCAGCGTCGCACAGTACACAATCCCCGCCCCTGACAGCACTCCGCCAAGCAGCCAGGCCAGCGGCAGCGTAAACAGAATGCCCCCCAGAGCCGGCCCGGCTATGTTTGCAAGTTGGAAAATCGCCGCCCCCCAGGTCACTGCGTTCACAAAGTGGCCCTCGGGAACCAGGTGCGGAATCAGCGCCGAGCTCGCTGGCCCAGAAAATGACCGTCCCGTGCCAATCAGTACCAGCACGGCGTAGACCAGCCAGACATTGCGCAGACCCAGCACCGCTATCGCCAGCAGCGCGCTGGTGCATACAATCTGCAGCGCATAGCAGATCAGGATAATCGTCCGCCGGTCGTACCGGTCAGCGACATGGCCAGCAGGCAGCAGAAAGAAGAGTCCGGGAAGAAAAAGCGCCAGACCCGTATACCCAAGGTCCAGCGCCCGATGTGTGATGGAATAAACCTGCCAAGCCACCGCCACCGTCTGGGCCTCGGCTCCTACAATCACCGCCATGCGCGCCATCTGGTAGCGTCTGAAGTCCCGGGATGCAAAAGCCGCCAGTCCTCGAACCGGCGGCTTCGATGAATCGACGTCCATGAGTCGGCTTATCCCTTTTCAGCTGCGGTTGGTGAGGGGTCCACTACTGCTTCGGTGAAAAGTAGCCCTTGCGCGCCCGCACCGAGTACCGCCGGTCGTTGGCAAAGAGATAGATGGTTCGAAAAGCTCCGTCTGCCTTGAAGTCTGCCGGCGTATAGGTCAGCGCATACTGGCTGCGAAGCTCCTCTTCGATACTCGTGAAGCCAACCGAAATCTCCTCGACAGATGGAGGAAAGAACGCCCGGCCACCCGTCTCACCGGCCATCTTTTCCAGCACATCATCGCCCTTGCCACGGCTGGGAGTCCAGTTTGTGCTGATCGCATAAATAATCGTCTCAGACCGTTGGCACATCTTGATCGCATCGTCCATGTAGGCGCGGCTCTGGTTGTCATTGCCGTCAGAGACAAGCACCATCGCCCGGCGCACCGGCTCCTGGCCACGCGAAATATCCAGCAACTTATCGCGGCATGCCGTATACACTGCGTCGAACATTGCCGTACCGCCACCTGGCCGCAACTTGTTTACGCCGGTTTCAAGACCATCAAGATTATTCGTCCAGTCCTGGGTCACCGTCGGGGTCGAATCAAAACCCATCACAAACGCGCGATCACTCTTGGATTTCAACACCTGCAACAGAAATTCAGTCGCTGCCTGCTGCTCAAACTTGAACCGCGTCCGAATCGAAGTGCTCGCGTCAATCACGATGCCCACTCGAAGCGGCAGATTGGTCTGCTGCGTAAACGAAGAAACACGCGCCGGAGCCTTGCGGTCATCCAGCAGTGCAAAGTCGCTCTGCTTCAGGTTTGGGATAAAGCTTCCATGCTTGTCCGTCACGGTAAAGATCAGGTTGACTTCGTTGACCGTCGTCGTAATCTTGAATCCCGGTTCATCGGCGCTGCCGGTCTGGGCAGTCGGAGCCTGGTTTTGTCCAGGTGCCTGATTTGGCGTCAGACTCGGCGCGGTCGTCGTCGCTGGCGCAGTCGCGGGTGCCGCCTGCTGCGCGACCATCGGTGGCGGCAGCGAGACAATACAAAAAGTGAGCATGCAAGCCATGGCGGCTGCGGAAAATCCTTGTTTGTTCATAGCAGCCTTCATTCTATCAATGCACCCCGTCTATGCATCCTAACCGCGAACATCGTCTTCACGCGGGTCGCGCACCGTCGTCAACTCGGTTCGAGGACCGTCTCCATCATCCCTTAGACGCTTCAGAAACTCCCCCAGCTCTTCTGGAAGCGGCGAAGTCAGCGAAATCACCTTCCCCGTCGTCGGATGCGCAAACTCCAGTTCGGCTGAATGCAGGAAATTCCGCCCAAGCTCCAGCACTTCCCTGGGAGCCTTGCGCGTCGTGCTCAAGGGCAGCGCAATAATCTTCGCCGGAGCCCCGTACAGTGTGTCTCCGACCACTGGATGCGAAATCGAAGCCATGTGCACCCGAATCTGGTGCGTACGCCCAGTCTCAATCCGCACCCGCGCCAGCGTGAACGCGCCAAAGCGCGTCTCAATTCGCTCCACCACGCGGTAATGCGAAACCGCCGGACGCGCACCCTCAAGCCGACGTGTCGTCATCCGAGTCCGGCGCACTGAGTCGCGGCTGATCGGCGCAACAATCGTCGCTCCGTCTTCCGGCAATCGGCCCTGCGTCAGGGCAATATAGGTCTTGGTTACCTGGCGGGTAGCGAACATCTCCGCCAATGCCTCATGTGTGGGGTCGTTTTTGGCAATCAGAATCAAACCGCTGGTCTCTTTGTCCAGACGATGCACAATGCCCGGCCGCAATTCTCCGCCTATCGTTGAAAGACCATCCGGGAAGCGGTGCAGCAGCGCATTCACCAGCGTGCCTCCACTGCGCGCCTCGTCGGTAGCGCCAGACCCCGCATGCACCATCATTCCGGCAGGCTTGTTCAAGACCGCAAGGTCCTCATCCTCGTACACAATCTCCAGCGGAATCGCTTCAGGCCGCGCTTCAAGAGGGTTGATGTTTTGCTCGCCCTGCACTGAAACCGTTTCTCCGCCGCGCAGCTTCAGGCTGGCCTTTTCCCGCTTGCCCTCGACCAGCACATCGCCCTGCTCGACCAACTGCTGCACCCGCGAACGGCTCACGCCATCCAGCGCGCCGGCCAGGAATTGGTCCAGACGCCAACCCGCCGCTTCCACTGGCACCACGAGTTCTTCTACATCAGACATCCGTCAACCTTTCGGGCCAGCGGAGAGCAGCTTCCACTCTCCGAGTACCACCCCGCCCAGCAACACCAATCCCAAGCCTACCAGTTGTGGAGAATCAACCGCACCCCTCAGCAGCGCGCCCCGTCCTTCCCAATCCCGAAACATCTCCGTCACGGTGAGCAGAGTGCCTGCGCCGATCAGCCAGATCCCTGCCAAATCCCCTGCGCGCCGCAATCGCGACAGCCGTGGCAGCCAAAGTACAGCCGCGCAAATCGCTGCCAGCAGCAGCCACCCCAGGGCCGCGTACACCTGCACCGGTACCAGCGCCACGCCCAACGGAGTGCCACTCCACCGCGCCGCCAACTCGCTCGTATAGGTCACGGCCCAGCCGCCATCACTGTCCCGGCCAAAGTCGCTCCCGGCCATCAACGCACCGACCTGCTCCACCGCAAGACCCATTGAAAGCGGCAGCGTCAGGCAATCCCCCACCGATCGCAACGAAAGCCTGGCCCAGCGCGCATACAGCAGCACTGCACCCCCGCCGCCCGCCATGCCCGCCGCCGCCAGCAGCGGATGATGCACCATCGCCAAAGCCAGCAGCCAGACAGGATGCCTGCGCAAATCACTCAAATTCAACAGAATCAGCAGCAGTCGCTCTACCGCCAGCCCGGCCAGCGCCGCGAGCACTACCAGGTTCCACCCATGGCGCGCGTTTAACCCAACCCGGCGAGCCGTTCCCTGCGCCAGCCCCAGAGCCACGAGCAATCCAAGGGCCGCCAGCGCGCCATAGCTCGGCACCACCAGCGAACCGATCTGAAATAAAACTGGATGCATCTGTTGGAAGAAGCCTCTCGCGGACCGGTCACAAACATCCTGGCGACCGGCAACATCCCAACGGCCTGAGCGAAGCGACCAAAGCCTTGGAGGGGCGAAGCGATCATGTCCCCGGAGGGGGGCAGAAAACCGACCCGCTCGGCCGTGAGCTAATGCGCTGGTGAACCCGTCCTAAGACGGCGGGACTCTCCGCGCTTCATTAGGCATCCCGGACTGGCGGGCACTGCACACAAAAGCGATTTGTCGAGTCGAGTCCCTGTTCAATGAATGTTGGTTCAACCAGCGTTAACCAGCTCACCTGCTCCGCAGGCCGGTCTCTAAGCTGGATGCTAGGGCATACGCCTCAAATTGGCAAGCACCCTTTCAACTCGCCTTCCAGCCGATCACTTTCTGACATCTGAATTGTTTTGAACGCAATCCTCAATCGCCGCTACCGTTGCCTGCGGCCATGCATGGTCCTTCATCTGCTGCTCGTCAATCTGCCTGAAGGCAAAATCAATCGTCCCATCCGCCTTCACCATTCCCTGCAGGTAGCCATACTGGTGTTCGACCGCTTCAGCCGGATGAGCGTCTGGCAGCAGGTAGCGGTGCGCTCCGGCTAAGCCGATGAGTGCTCCGGGCACCACAGCACCCGCCTTTCGCCAGTAGGGCGTGTCGTAGAGCGCCGGCGAGAAATAGTGCGAATGGCTCGCCACCAGATACACATGCTTGCCCAACGCCTGAGCGTCTGCAAACCATCTGTATACCTTTTCGCCACTCTCTGTTCCCCAGACTGAGTCATCCATCGCATGACTTGCGCTGAAAGAGTGCGGCATGGCTTCGTGCATCCCGGCAATGATCGTCGTCACGCCAGAGCCATCCGCCTCATCCCGCTGCAACACACCACGCAACCATGTTTGTTGCGCATACGAAAACTCATCTACCGTCGAGTTATCGAGCGTAATAAAGTCGACCCCGTTCTTGACAAAATGAAACCATGGGCTCGACTTTGGCGCGGCACCATACTTGTCCACTTTGTTCTGCGCCAGGATCTCAGGGCGATTGAGATAGGCAGAGAACTTGGCGGTATACCGGTCTCGGGTCATCGGTGAAATCGCCTCATGATTACCCCGGCCCAGAAAGACGGGCAAATCTCCAAAGGGAGCCATCTGGTGAGCCAGAAAGTCATCCCAGGCTATTTCGGGATAGGCGCTTACAGTCAACGGATTGTCGGCGCTCATCGCGATCAGGTCTTCGTCTGGCTGGCTCATCCAGCGAAAGTCGCCAAGGTGCCAATAAAACGCATCGCCCTCCGCCTTCACCCTTGAAGCGATGGCCGGCATCACAAAATCTCCGCAGTTGCGGCTATCGCCCGAAACGGCAAAGCTCCAAGCCGCAGCCTGGCCCGTCGCAGCCTGAGCCGGACCCTGGCCCTGCGCAGCCTGGCCCGTCGCAAACGACAACAGCCCCGCGCCCATCAACCCGAGCCATGCAACTCCCATCCATCTGTGATTCAGTCTTTGACTCGGTCTGTGGTTCAGTCTCTGATTCAATCTCTGATTCATCGTCACAAGCATAAGCCCAGCTCTCCATCCTTCGTTCGCTTAACGTAACTCCGCCACGGTCTTCTTCTGCGCAGCCTCGTTGGCCCGCGCAATCAGCTTTTTCAGCTTGCCTTCAATCTCCGCGTCGCCTACATGCTGGTCCTGCAGCACGCCATCGGAATCAATCGTAAACGTCGATGGAATTGCGCGCACTCCAAACAGCGTCGCAATCGGCCCCTCAAAATATCCATCGCGGTACTGCATCCATGTCATATCGTTCTTCGCAACAAAGTCTTTCCACTTGCCGTCTTCCCGGTCCAGGCTGATGCTCAGCACCACAAACGGCTGCCCTGCAAATTTTTTCGCAATCTCCCGCACATGCGGCAACGCCTCGCGGCACGGCCCGCACCATGTTGCCCAGAAATCAATCAGCACCACCTTGCCTGTCAGGCTCTCCAAAGTCACCGTTTGCCCATCCATCGTTGTCAGGCGAAAGTTCGGTGCCACGCGTGCCCTCGCCAACTCTGGCCGCTCCGCAAAACGCTGTGCCCGGGCGTAGTCCACGTCGCTCGGCGAGACCACTCTCAAAAACTCCTGAAACCGTTCCCGCGCCGCACCATCCTGCTTTAGATACGCCAACGTCCTTCCATCCCCAAACAGGCAGGTCGCATTCTCCGGCTGCATTTGAAGCGCGGCCCGAAACTCCCCATCGGCTGCCTCCAGTTGCTTTTCGTGATGGTTCGCCACCCCATCCGCGAGGCAGGCTGCGCCCGCCATATAGTGCGCCGTTGCCTTGTCGACCGCGCTCGTAACATGCTCCAGCAGCGCCGCAGCCGCCTCTCTCTCTGCCTTGAAGTCATTGATCTGCCCCGCCGCCTTGTACGCCGCCATTTCGCACGGAATGCAATGCCCGCCATCCTGTTTGTCTGCCTTCTGAAAACCCTCCAGCGCAAACACGAAGTTATGCCCTTTCATCAAGATCTGCGCATCGGCAAAAGTAGCCTTCGCCTTCGCATCGGTTGGAGTCTGCGTAGCTCTTGTGGCTACGGGCGCGGTTGCCGCTGACGTTGTCGCTGACGGCGCGGCCTGAGCGAATGCCGTACTCAGGCTGGCAGGGCTGGAAAGAAAGAAAGCAGCTGCCGCAGCGAAGGAAAAAAGCAGACGAGGACTCACCATACCGCCTCCGCGATTCCAACCACTGTACCATGCTTGCTTTGCGCCGTCGTTACGCCTTTTTGCGCGATGTTTGCAGAGGCATGAAGGAAGGGCTATGCCGAGTTTCTATCCTCAGGCTGCGAGTTTGCCCATGCATTGTTTGTACCTGGAGAAACTCCGCTAAGTTTGCTGACACAGGGCGACTTTCTGCCCATGATTCCGATGACTTAGGAGCTTAATGACTCTGATTTCTGTGTTCGGATTGCATGCTACGGCAATCCAGGTAAATTCGAGAGGCTGGCGGGGCGGTCTGCTTTCCGGGAGGGGGCCGAAGTCTGAAGACGAGAAGCGAGAAGACCGGACACTGAAGAGCCAGTTCCCTAGAAGAATCGAAGGATGGCTAAGACTCTTCGGATGAGTTGCATGTAAGTTGACTTTTCCGATGCCGACGGAGAGTTGAAGCTCTTTGCTATCCTGGGGACGACTCTTGCGAGGAAAGATAAGGTGAGGCAGGAAGCGGAGAGGTCGCCGCGATCGCTTTGTTTGTGGTGGCTCGACTCACCCGGTCCATTCGGCTTTGTTTCCGTTATCCCGCAGTGTCTGGAGGGTTATGATCCGCGTTCGTTCCGTCGTTCTGTTGTCTTTGCTTGCTTCGATGAGCTTCAGCCCTTCCGCCCCCGCGCAGAGTCCTGCGGGCGAGGTGCCCGTGGCCGACGCGATTGCCGGGGTAATTCAGCGGCCTGTGGCCCATGCACCGTCGGGCCCGAGCGGCATTATCACGACCTACGCAGGCAATGGCTACCTAGGGGAGAGTGGCAACGGCGGTCCTGCGAACCAGGCGGAGATCATCTATCCCCAGAGCGTCGCGGTCGACGGAGCGGGCAATCTGTATTTCACCGACGGCTACGGACAGGTGATCCACAAGGTGACGGCTGCCACGGGGATCATCTCAGACTATGCGGGGACCGGGGCGGGCGGGTATACGGGCGATGGGGGCCCGGCGACTTCTGCCCGGCTCGATTTACCCGTCGGCGTGGCGGTGGATGCGGCGGGGAACCTCTACATTGCGGATTACCTCAACAATGTGATTCGCAAGGTGACGGTCGCGACCGGCATCATTACGACGGTGGCGGGCAATGGCTACGGCGCTGGAAATTCGGCCTTTCCCAGAGTTTGCGGGATTCGCACCGACGGCATTCTGGCTACGAAGAGCTCTCTTTGCGGTCCCGAGGGGCTGACGGTGGCGGCCAACGGCGATCTGTACATTGCCGACTCGGGAAACGAAGTGATCCGCAAGGTGACGGCTGCGACCGGGCTGATCACGACGGTCGCGGGCAACGGGAGCACAGGCTACTCCGGCGACGGCGGTCTGGCAGTGAACGCAGAGTTCAATTCTCCCCGGGCTCCGGCACTGGACAAGGCGGGGAACCTGTATATTCCGGATGATTTCAACTGCGCCATCCGAAAAGTGACGGTGTCGACCGGCATCGTGACCTCCTACATCGGCCAGCCAGCACCCAACCACGGTTACGGGGGCGTGTGCGGTCTTGCCGGGGACGGAGGTCCGGTGGCGAAGGCTCAGATTGGCGCGGTGACGCAGATCGCCTTAGACCGGGCAGGCAACCTCTTCCTCGCTGACAGCAACAATTACGCCGTTCGTGAGGTGGTCAAGGCCAATGGCAAAATCTACACCGTTGCGGGGAGTTTTGCGTCGCAGATCACCTTCCAGGGGACGACGAACTATGGAATCTCGGGCTACTCAGGAGATGGAGGACCGGCCACGCACGCACACCTCTCCTATGTGACCGGAGTGGCCGTCGATGCGTCGGGCAACCTCTTCGTTGCGGATCAAAATAATTGCTTAGTCCGGAAAGTGAGCTTCAGCGGAACCTCCCCTGTGGAGACGCCGGTGATTTCCCCGCAGGGTGGCAACAATAGTGCCGCGATCACGGTCACCATCCAGGCTCCGATTGCCGGCTCGCATATTCACTACACGCTGGATGGCTCGATCCCGACGACGAATTCGCCCCTCTATAAGGGGCCAATCGCCAACGTCAAGTCGGCCATCGTGACTGCCTTCGCGGTGGTTCCTGGAGCACCGAACTCGGATGCTGCGGTTGCGGACTATTTCTACACGCCCACGCCGGTCGTGACCCTGGGCGGCAAAGGCGGGGGCGGAACGACTCCGGTTACGATCACCGATGACAACCCGGCCGCGCAGATCTACTACACGACAGATGGCTCCAATCCAACCTATCCCACCTCGCACCCGACGCTTTACACCGGCCAGTTTTCCGTGGGCTCGGCGATTTCGATCAACGCTGCCGCGCTGGTGACGATCGTGAGCCCGATCGATGGACAGATCAGCGGCTGGAGCGCCGACTCGTCCGCGGTGTCGACCAGCAGACGCTAGTCGCGGAGGGGAGCGAGACGGCCGGATCGGTCCGCTTAGTGGGCGTTAAAGAGAGCCTTGACGTCGGTGTGGAGCAGATCCCGGCTTGCCGGGCGCGTATAAAACATGTGTCCACCTGGGTATTCCTTCACCGCCACACGGCTCGCATCGCCCATCACCGGCATCTGGTCCACCGTGAGTACCGAGCCCATGAACGGGCATGACAGGTCGTTCCAGCCATGAACGATCAACACCCGCAGCTTGGGGTCAGCAGCGACGGCGGCACGCAATTGCGGCACCGCACCGCTGCGCAGGTCGTCGCCGCGGTCCCAGTCGTTGTTCACTTCATAGCTCAGCGCGTTGTAGCGGGCTTCGACCCTCCAGCCCACCGTGCGGGTCACAAAATCAACCATCGCCGTCGTCGTCGGCGCGATGATGCTGGCCAGGATCGGGTCATTGGCCCGCTGCTCCGGCGCAAACGGAAACGGGTCAAACGAAGTGACATTCGAGTCATAAACCGAACTCAGTTTGCCCGACTCGCGATGCGCTTCGCGCAGGTAGGCTCCGGTCTCGATGCGTCCACCCGCGTACTTCACAAACGCTGGATCGAGACCGGTCAGGTCAGTGACTTTTTTGATCAGGCGCGGTGTCGCTTCGGGGTCGCTGTGGCCCTTGAGCAGGTCGGTAGCATATTCGCCGCGGGTGTAGGCGATCACGTCTGCCATGGCCGCAGGTGTGAGCTTGTTTTCGCGCTCCAGATGCGCAGCAGCGATCGAGGGCAACGTCGCCATCCAGGGGATCGGCGAAAGCTCGCCATTGTCTTCAATCGACGGATTCAGATAGGGCGAAACCAGCACGACGCCATTCATCGCAACCCCTAGCTGGGACTGCAAAAAGTGGGTGATGCGCGGTCCACGGAAGCCGCCATAGCTTTCGCCAACCAGGTACTTGCGGCTGCTGAGCCGGTCATTTTTGACAAGCCAGTCGTAGATGGCGCGCGAAAGATATTCGATATCGGCAGTCGTTGAGTAGAACTGCTTTTTCGCTTCCTCGCGTGAAACCAGCGAGCGGCTGAAACCGGTGCCAATCGGGTCAATGAAGACGAGGTCAGTGAAGTCGAGCCACGTGCCGGGATTGTCATTGAGCGTGGCCGGGTCAGAGGGACTGTCACCTTCGTTGCCGACCTTCAGGGTCTTGGGGCCGATGGCGCCAAAGTTGAGATACACCGAAGCCGCTCCGGGTCCACCGTTCATGGCAAAGGTAACGGGCCGGTTGGCACCCTCAACCGTGTAAGCGGTGAAGACCACCTGTCCGCTGGTCTTGCCCTCTTTGTCGCGCACCGGCAGAGTACCAACGGTGACCGTGTAGGCCAGCGCCTTGCCGGCAAACTGCATGCTTTGGAGCACGTGCGCGTCGGCGGGCAGGGGCGGTTGGGGAGTTTTCTCATCGGCGGTCGCCGGCTTTTCAGATGGCTTTTCTTTATCTGTCTCGGCCAGAGCGTTGAGACCAAAGGAACCGAAGGCGAGGCAGACCAGCAGCAGGGTTGTGGCAGGGGTGCGGAAAATTGCGGTTTGCATAGTCCATACGATACATGCTGGCGTAGTTCCGGGTCACTTGGGCAGTCTCCGGAACTACGACAGGGAACAAATTCTGGCTCAGGCGTTGCGACGGCGACGGCCACTCAACAAGTAAATGGCGGCGCGCAGTTCAAGCAATGGGTCGTCGGAGGGTTCAATGCCTTCGACTCGAGCGATGGGGTCAAAGATGAGGTGCTTTTGTTGAGCATGGTCATCAGGGACGGGTGCGGTCAATTCAAGAGTTCCGAGTTCGAGCAGGGTACGGTCTTCAGGCCAGTGTACGGTGGCGTCGTTGACTTCATCGTCGGGACCAGCGAGCTGGACGGCGATCTTGAACTGGATCGGACCGGCTGCGACGCGACTGGCGAGCTCGTCAAAGAGGAAATTCGGCTCTTTGGCCGCGAGAGTCACTGCGTCCAGAAAGTCATTGCCTGCAACGGGCAGAATGCGATACCGGCCAAAGCGGCTTTCCCCGCTGGCGTTGATGAACTTCATCGCGGTAACGCCGTAGTAGGTTTCGCGGGCAAAGCTGGATGGGGCAGGTTTGGGGGTCTGGACGAAGGCCTGAGCTGCGGGATAGCTGCCCAGAAAGACCTCCATCGGAGTGGGTGAGATGGAGTCGGGGCTCGTGGCGGCAACGGCGCGCAGGAAGTCGAGAAATTCCGCCCCGGTGTGGGTAGGGAAGCCGTCGGTGGAGTGGCTGATGATATCGGTGTGGACCCGCTCGCCAAGGTGAAAGCGAATGGCGAATCCGCGCGGGTCAGCTTTGGGATCGTTATCGGGGATCATGGGAATGCCGGTCGAGTTCGAGAACCGAGCGGTAACTGGCGTCGAGGCGCGTCTGAAATGTGGCGCTGTACACAGGGCGCTGGCGGAGTCTGTAGGCGTGAAGGTGCCTGTAAGCAAGGCGCCCTTGGCATGGGCAGGACGCATGCCTGGGTTTAAGCCAAAGATCTGATCAAACTGTTCAATGAGGTCGTTGGCGAGGGCGAGGAGCTTTTCGTCGCTGGGAAGGGGCATGTTGGCTCATCTCCTGAATGTGCTTGATGTGCTTGATGTGCTTGATTTGTTTGACGTCTCTGACGTGCGGTTCCTGAGAGTTAGGTTCGCAATTTCGCGCTCGAGGCCAGCCCGGATGAAGTCTGGACCACGCAGCCGTAGCGATTCTAAATCCAGGTGTCTTGAGTCAGTGTTTGATTCTGCTCAGTCTGGCGGGCAATCGCCAGGGCCAGGGCTCTGCAATGCGCCGGCGAGTTTGCCCTTGGTTTATTCCCAAAGCCCGAGTGGGATTTTTCTTTGATTGCAATACGCGATGTCATTCCAGTAGACTTCGGACTCTTTTGATGGGTCTGATTGACTTCCATGCTTTGTACCGCAGCTCTTGCGGAGGTCTCGGCACTGGACAGAATGAGCGGGTGAGATGACACAGGAAGCGGCAAACAACCCGGCGGAGGGCCTGAAGTCGCCCCGCTATTTCTTGGACGCATTAGAAGATGCGGAGCGGCTGATGAAGTATGCGGCCGAAACCGGGGTGAGCATAGCGCCCGAGTCGCGGTCGGCGATCTTGCACGCGCGAGCGGAGTTCGAGGGCGGCTGGAGCGAAGATGTGGCCGCGAAACTGCTGCTGGCGCTCACGGATCTGGCGGATAGGCTGAGACCGGTGACGGCGGGCAGCCTGGAGGCATGCCACTCCGACACACGGCCCACCATGCATGTGTACCTGATCTGGGCGATTATTCTTTCGGCGGTGATTATTCCGGCATCGATTTTCACGTTTGTGACTTCTGCGATCTCGGATTCAATGCGGGCAGATGTCACTACGGCGAATGCGCTGGCGGTCAAGCTGACCTCAGAACTTGGTCCGCCAGCGCGCGCCGATGTGGGCAAGACGACTGAAATCGCAGAGTTGCAGGAGTATGCCGCGACCGTGCGTGCGCTCTACGCGCGGGCGCGACGACTGAACCAGTTTGTGTTGCCGCATGTCAATGTCCCGCCGCAGTTGTTAGGCCCGGGGGATAAGGCCGAGGACCGGGCGCAGTATCTAAAGTCGAAATTCGAGTTGCAGATTCCACTTGACGATTTGCCTGCAGCGCGGGATTCGCTCACCTTGACGTACCAGGATGTGCGTTTTTTTGCGCAGAACATCATGAGCGATTCAGGCACGTTCTACGGAGCTCTGAACTCCTGCATTCTGCCGATTTTGTATGCCCTGCTGGGTACATGCGCGTATCTGCTCCGGACATTTGAAGACCAGATGAGCAACCGTACGTTTGTCCCTTCGGCGGCAAATTCAGCGCGATTTGTCATTGCGGCAATCGGGGGCACTGTCATCGGTCTATTTGGCGGGTTTACGGCGCAGGCCTCAGCGTCTCCGCTGGCAATTGCGTTCCTGGTGGGGTATGCCGTGGAGGTATTTTTCTCGTTCCTTGAAGGGCTGATCCGCACGTTCACCAAAAGCGTGCCGGGTGGCGGGCAGGGTGGCGGGTCGACCGCTGGCGGGCTGACATCGAGGCCATGATCCAAACCATGATCGAATCCCCGATCGAAGCCAAGATCGAAGCCAACATCGAAGCCACGATCGATGCCGGGTAACTTCCAGAGACCGCTACAATAAGCCTGTCCATGCACTGTGATGGGACTTGAGACGGTTGGAGGAGGCCCCTTGATTGGAACAATCTATAAATGCGAGATTTGCGGAACCGAGAGCGCGGCACCGGTGCGTTGGTTTGTGATTCACTGCAGCGATCTGCGCCTCGGAATCTACAAATGGGACCCCGCTCAGGCAGACAAAGCGCATGCGTTGCACTTTTGCGGCGAAGGACACGCGCAGGTCTACATCAGCCGATGGTTTGAGTCGTTTTGCGGGTCGCCGGTGATGCTGGGTGGAAAGTAAAGCGGATCGTCGAATGCAGATTCCTTGCTGTACTCAGCATGACAAGCCAGTTTTTGATCCAGGATTTGGTCGCCGTTCAAAACCGGCCCTATGCCTCATCGTCGAGGACAGAGTCGAGCAGTCCGCGGAGATTAGCAGC
Organism: Acidobacteriota bacterium; assembly: GCA_025359885.1. Taxonomy (GTDB): domain Bacteria; phylum Acidobacteriota; class Terriglobia; order Terriglobales; family Acidobacteriaceae; genus Acidicapsa. The sequence continues at coordinate 23,634 of JANYDG010000083.1, read as the reverse complement.
GCGGATGCGGAGGTTGTCTGACTCGGTGACTTCGCGGGAGTCTTCAAGGACCCGGAGGCGCTGCTCGGCGCGGGCTAGTTCGTCGGCCAGATTGAGGGCGGCGAGGACGGCGACACGGAGCGAGTCTGCCGTGCGGCCATGGGAGGCGACGGCCCTCATGCGGGCGTCAACGCGGGCAGCGAGTTGCTGCACCTGGGAGATATCTTCACCGGAAAGGTGGTAGGCCTGGTCGTAGATTGAGACGGTGACGTAGGGCTGGTCAGGTTGCGGCGAGCGGGGCTGCGGCGTGGATGGGGGAGTCCGGGTGGGCGTAGTCATGGCGGGGTCTAGAGTTCCAGCGCGTCAAGCTGACCGAGCAGTCGTTCGACGCGGTTGCGGACCTGTTCGCGCTCGGTGCGGAGGGAGTCGATTTCCTTTTGCAGAGTCTCAATGGTCGAGGCCTGGGCGTCGAGGGCCAGGATCTGCGCTTCCAGTGCAGCGGTGCGCGCCTCGGCGTCGAGCCGGGATTGGCGCTCAGTGCGCACGAGACTAACGGCCCGGAGAATGCGGTCTTCCAGGGCGGCAAAGTCGTCGACGGAGATCAGAGTGAGCGCCGCGGTTTGTGGCTCAGCTGCGGCGGCTGTTGCGTGGGCCGGCTCGTGGGCTGGCTCGAATTCTGTTTCGTGCGCTGGCTCCTGGGCCGATTCTGCCCATGGAGCGTTCGTGTCCCTTACGGCATGAGCTGGCTCGGGTGCCGTGACGGCCACGGCGACTGTAGCCGCGACCGTCGCCGCGAGCATGGGGGAAGGCGCGTCGTGATCGAAATCGGGGTCTGCAAAGGTGGCATCAGTCTGGTCATAAACTGGTTCATCGGTGACCGGTTCATAGACGGTTGGTTCATGGACGGCGTGGACCTCATCCCGGAGTTCTTCCCGAGTTTGAGAGTAGGCCTGGAGCCTGGGTTCCGGGTCGTCTTCTTGCCGGCGGAGTTGCGGCGGGCGGAGGTCAAACATGGAGTCCTGCATAGAATCCTGGGCTGAATCGCGGTGTTGGGAAGCGGGCCCCATGGGGAGAATTGCCATTTGTTCCTCCGTAGCACACGGCTCTCAGTACCGCCGCGTGCAGCGTTGCGGTGCGAAATGCCTTTTGGCGAGTATATGCCTGTTGGATGCGGAAAACTGGGCACAGTTAGCCGGTTTTCCGGGTGAATGATCGGGTTAGGTTCTGAGCCTCGCGCCGACGTTCGACACAGCCGCCAGGACGTGTTGGGCGTAGGCCTGGAGTTCTTCGTCGCGCAGGGTTCGGTCAGGCGCCTGAAAAGTGGTGCTGAGCAGGAGGGAATAACCCTGCTCGGGTGCGGACTGACTACCGAGGACTTCGCGGACCTGCCAGTGGGTGAGGTCGGGGAGGGCTGTGCGGGCGAGGGTGGCAAGCGAGGCGTCGATTTCGGCCCAGGCGGTCTTGGTGGGCACGAGCAGAGAAAAGTCGCGGCGGACGGGCTGAAAGCGTGAGAGTTCGCGGACGGCTGGCTTGTGCAGCGGCAGCGGGTAAAGGCGGTCGAGGTAGAGTTCAGCCACGAGTACCGGGTCTTTAAGCTTGCGTGAAGTGGCCTGGCGAGGGTGAAGCTGGCCGAGCCAGCCGACAGTTGTGCCTTCGACGACCACGCGGGCGGCACGGTAGGGGTGCAGCCACTCAGGGGTGATGCCAGAGCCAACGGCGAAGTTGTCAAAGTAGACTGATTTGGTTTTGAAGCGGCTCAGGAGTTGCTCGACGAGGCCCTTCAGGTCGTAGAAATCGAGCCGTTTTGACGGCGCGCCGAGGCCGATCTGCACTCCGGTCTGTGGCAGGTTGCCGCTCAGACCTATCGCCAGGGCGGGGCGCTCGTCCACTTTTTCAGTGCTGCCAGAGAAGACAGTGCCGAGTTCAAAAAGCCGCACATCGCTGGTGTCCCGGTGCAGGTTGGCGGCGATCATGTTGAGCATGCCGGGGACGAGCGAGGGCCGCATCACGCCGGCCTCTTCGCTCAGCGGGTTGCCGAGCGGGACGACCAGGCCGGGCTGCGGCGCAGTGAGGGTCGCGTCGGTGGCGGAGGTAAAGGTGCTGGAGATGGCTTCATTCCACCCGGCGGCGAGCAGCGTACGGCGTATCGCAGAGTCGGCAGCGGCGTTGGGCAGCTCGCGGATTGCTCCTGAAAAAGCGGGGAGCGTGTTGGCGAAGCGGTTGTAGCCATAGACGCGGGCCACCTCTTCGATAAGGTCGATTTCACGCGCAAGATCCAGTCTCCAACTGGGCAGTGTCACCTGCCAGCTCTCGCTTCCTTCAGAGACAAGTCCGCAGCCGAGCGCCTTGAGAACCGTCTCTACGGTCGATGCAGAGATGCCCTCCGGGTCAAGCGTGGTCCCAAGCAGGCGGTGAACCTCGTTGAGAGCCAGAGCAACTGCGGACCGGTGAGCCGTTTTCTCGAGAATGGCCGCCACGGTTACGTCAACCAGTTCGCCCTCGATGTGCCCGCCGGACTCGAGGATGATGGCCGAAACGATATCCGAGGCCAGCGGGGCCGCGCTGATGTCAGCTCCGCGCTCGAAGCGATGGCTGGCATCCGTGTGCAGGCCATGACGGCGAGCCGTTCGGCGCACGGCGACCGGGTCAAACCAGGCCGCCTCGACCAGCACGTTACGCGTTTCGGGGGTAATCATCGTGTCCCACCCGCCCATGACGCCAGCCAGCGCGAGGGGCTTGGCGTGGTCGGCCACGATCAGGTCCTCGGGGTCGAGAACACGTTCGACACCATCGAGGGTCTTGAGCGTTTCGCCCTTCACTGCGCGGCGAACGACGATGCCGCCTTGAATCTTGTCCAGGTCAAACGCATGCGTGGGCTGGCCCATAGCGAGCCATGCGAAGTTGGAGGCATCCACGGCGTTCGAAATCTGCTTCTGCTCCAGCAGCGTAAAGAAGCGCGTCGCCAGCCTGGAGATGGGCCCAGTGCTGTTCGCGATTGGCTGAACCGTAATGCCGCGGAGAACGCGCGCCGTGAACCGCCCGCAGGCGTCTTCCGCCTCAATGCGAATCGAAAATGGCAAGGCGGCAGGCTGAGCCTCCGGCAGCGGAGCAGCTCCCGGCGGCAGATTGAGTCCATAAATCGCCGCCACTTCGCGCGCCACGCCAAAGTGGTTCATAGCGTCGACGCGGTTAGTCGTGATGTCCATCTCGTAGAGATGACCGTTGCCTTCGCCGAGCGAGTGGATGCCTTCAACAGCGATGCCGCGCAGGGTCAGGGCCTCGGCGAGCTGGTGGTCGTCGGCAGGGATTGCGGGGAGCAGGGCGCGAAGCCAGGTGGTGAGTATGTTCATTGGGACCTTTGGTAGAGCGGAGCTAGCACCGCTAGCTCCGGTGCTTTTACGAGAACTGCTCCAAAAACCGCATATCTCCCGAGTAGAACTGGCCAATATCGCTGACGCCGTACTTCATCATGGCAATGCGTTCGACACCCATGCCAAAGGCGAAGCCGCTGATCTTTCTGGGGTCGTACGCGGGCTGCTTTTCTGCCGCAAAGGCAAAGACGGCGGGGTCAACCATGCCGCAGCCGAGCAGCTCAATCCAGCCGGAGTGCTTGCACTTGCGGCAGCCCTTGCCGGCGCAGAAGATGCAGCTAATCTGTACGTCGGCGCTCGGCTCGGTGAATGGGAAAAACGATGGGAAGAAGCGCGTCTTCACGCTTGAGCCGAAGAGCGCCTTCATCGCGTGGTCCAGCGTGCCCTTGAGGTCACTGAAGGTGATGTTGCTGTCAACGCACAGCCCCTCCACCTGGTGGAAGACCGGCGAATGCGTCGCGTCGGCGGCATCGTTGCGGTGCACCTTGCCGGGAATGACGATGCGCACCGGTGGCGCGAATTGCTCCATCGTCCGCATCTGCACCGGCGAGGTGTGGGTGCGCAGCAGCAGGCGGTCGCGCAGGCTGCGCCGCTCCTGGTTGGCGATCACCAGCGTGTCCTGGGTGTCGCGCGCCGGGTGGCCGGGAGGAAAGTTCATGCACTCGAAGTTGTAGTAATCGGTCTCGACCTCCGGCCCCACGCCAACCGAGTAGCCGAGCGCAGCAAAGATGCCAATCAGCTCGTTCATGGTGCGTGTGATCGGGTGCTCGGCCCCTTGCAGGCGGCGTGTGCCGGGCAGGGTGATGTCGAGGGCTTGGGCGGCCAGCACGGCGTCAGACGGGCCTGCACTCGAGGCTTCGTCGAGCAGGGATTCTACGAGCGTCTTGAGCGCGTTGAAACGCTGCCCGAGCTCGCGTTTGGCCTCGGCGGGAGCAGCCTTGAGCCACTGGTCAGAGAGCTGCTTCAGCCGGCCCTGCTTGCGGCCCAGCCAGTCGAGGCGAAAGTTTTCTACAGCCTCAGGCGAGCCAAGACTGGCCGCGCCCTGACGGGCTTCAGCCTCGAGCTGGGCAAAGGATTGGTCTAAATCGGGGTTCATCATGCGCAACTGTCAGGATAAACCACGGCTGCGCTCGGGGCGAACCGGGCAACAACCCAGTTCAGTGAGCTAACCGGCAAGACGCTTTTCTGCGGCCTCCACCAGAAAGCGGGATCGATTTCCGCTCCCGGCTACAGCATCAATGCGCCCCAGCAGGTGCCGCGGAATCATGATGTTGACGCGCTCCGATTTGAGCAGGGAGGGGTCGAGTTCGACAAGCAGCAGCAGGGCGTCGCCGCGGTGCGGGTCGCCTGCTAATTGGTCGAGGGTGGAGGGGGCTGGGATCGGCATCCCTTCGGATTCGAGGACGGAGACATGCCCGGCCAGCGCCTCGGCGGCCATGGCTTTGGCCTCTTCAAGGGTGCTGCCAGCGCTGAAACAGCCGGGCAGGTCAGGGAATTCGACGCCGTAGTCGCTGTCGGGCTCTTTGCGGAGATAGGCAATGTAGGATGCCATGGGGTTACCTCAGAAGCGATAGGCCGCTTTGCCTTTCAATCGCCTTCACTGTGCCGACCGGCAGGTCTTTTTTGGGGTGGGGCACGGTGGTAAGGCCGGGTTTGGTTGGATGGGTGTAGTGGTGATGGCTGCCGGTGATGCGCTTGAGCGTCCATCCGTCGGCTTCAAGGGCTTTGACAATCGCGCGGCTGTCCACGTGTGTAATTATACACATCGCGTCCACTATCGGGTCAATCGCATAGGATGGTCAGCATGATTGCTACCTCTTCAAATTGCATTGCCTCACCAGACGTCACGCTCTCCACTTTACCGGGCATCCATTCATGAATCTCGTCTGCGATGTCAGCCTTGCCACTGGCTACAAGAGCGCGTCACAGCAGGCCCGAGTTATATCGGAAGACTGGTTTGCCCGAAATGTCTATTGTTTGGCTTGCGAGGCCGATTCGGTTCAACGGACAGGTGCCAATACGCGGGCTACCGACTTCGTTTGCGAACGATGCAGCCATCGTTACGAGTTGAAGACTTTTCGGCGGCGACCGCGAGGCAGACTTGTCGATGGAGCCTTCGATTCGATGATACAGCGTGTCCAACAGGGGACGGCACCCACACTCTGCCTGCTTGAGCGCTCCGACGATTGGAGAATCAGTTCACTGACAGCCATTCATTCCAGCTTTCTCATTCCTGAAGTAGTGGAACGACGGCGTCCACTCGGTCCCAGGGCAAAGAGAGCCGGGTGGGTCGGATGCAACATCCGCCTGAATCTGCTTCCAATTGACGGTGAAATTTCAGTTGTTTCCGATGGTATCGTCCACCCATTCCAGGACGTGCGCACTCGGTTCCAGCGCTTCCTGCCGCTTGCCGAAAAGTCCACGACTCAACGTGGCTGGACGCTACTCACCTTGAAGATGGTTCGCAAATTGAAAAGGGGTTCGTTCAACCTTCAAGACATGTATGCGATGGAAGACGAGTTCGCGCGGGCTTATCCAAATAACCGGCACATTCGAGACAAGATTCGGCAGCAACTGCAATTCCTGCGAGATCTGGGTGTTCTCAGGTTCGAAAGGCGTGGCACATATAAATTATTGAATTGACTTAACGGCGCACTTGATCGATCCTACACATCGCCAGAAAGGAATCAGGTGCAGAGAGGTGCGGAGTCAGAGCGTTGATGCGCCGACGAACCAGGATGACTACTTCGGTCGTAAAAGAAACGCTCAAAATCGAGTCTGCTAAAGACTTGCACACCGCCATTCAGTACTTCGACAAAATGTTCAGCCTTGAACAAACGACAATTGTGTTTCCAGACGGCCTGCCACTCGCGAGAATTGCTTTACTCGAGTGGACATCTGAAAATGGCACAAAAACGAAGGAATTGGTCCTTTCTGACGCAATCGCCGAAGAGGAATATCCATGGCCTTAATTCCGAATTCCCGGAAAAGTCGACAAGGGCATGAAATCAGGGGTCCAGAGCGGTTTTATTCTCTTCGTTTCAGAGATGATATCGGCTTCTACCCAGTCGAAGACTTATTCGAGTATCCAGAGTGGACAACGTTGCAACGCCTGGAGTTCGTTATGGCAAATAGTCCGACGGATTTCGCGATATTAGTCGGCTTTGGAATTTTCGTGGAATCTGAAGACTTTTGGGTGTTTGGCAGGAGCCGGGAAGAAGTACGCGCTGTGGCCGAAGAATGGACTGAAGAGGAAGAAATCCAGAAGCGGATGTAAAAACACTACGGCCCGGAGCAACGCTCCGGGCCGTAGTGTTGCGGACGAAGAATCCTTACTTCGCCGCTTTTTCCGCGGCGAGGGCGGCCTGGGCCTGCTCGACGAGGCGGGTGAAGCCGGGTGCGTCCTGGATGGCGATATCGGAGAGAATCTTGCGATCCAGTTCGATACCAGCCTTTTTGAGGCCGTTAATCAGCTGCGAGTAGCTGAAGTTGTTCAGCTTGCAGGCGGCCGAGATGCGCACAATCCAAAGGGCGCGGTACTGGCGCTTCTTTTGGCGACGGCCGGTGTAGGCAAACTTGAGTCCGCGCTCGACTGCTTCCTGAGCGGCCTGGTAAAGCTTGGATTTGGTGAGGAAGTAGCCGCTTGCGCGCTTCAGAATCTTTTTACGGCGGTCAGACCGTTTTGTCCCACGTTTGACGCGAGGCATAGTGTTTGCTCCTTTTTGCGTTGCTGTGTTGGCGGCTGGAGGCAGGAGGCGTGTGTCTTACCGGGTATACCGGCCAGGACGACGCTTTGGAACCTCTTCACTCGCTTTTCGAACCTTCAATCCGGGAAAGCCGTGTGGCTTTCGGGGGGCTGCGCGACGCATTTGCGCTGGCCGGTTGCTTCAATCCTTGCGGAAGGAAAACCTATCAGGTGGTTGGTATCAGGCGTACGGGATCATGCGGGCGACCTTATCGTGGTCAGCATCGGAGACGATGAGGGTCTTGCCCAGCTTGCGCTTCGTCTTGGGTAGCTTGGACGTAAGGATATGGCGCGTCTTGGTCTGGCCGCGTTTGATTTTGCCGGTGCCAGTCTTAGAGAAGCGCTTGGCCGCGCCCTTGTGGGTCTTGAGTTTGGGCATTTTTTTCTCGTGTCTTTTCAGCGGGCATCGCCAAACAGCATGCGGGGCCGCCGAAACTCATTTGCATTGCGGTCCACTTTGGGAACAGGCGAGGCCTGACCTCAGAGAGAACCATTTCAGTATAGCGCAGGTCGGATTTTGTTGCCATTCATCTTGCCTGTTTGCAAAGGGTGGGGGTAGATTTGGGCCATGTCTGTGCTGAGTGTTGACCTTGCCTGCCGTAGTTGGTCCGATTTGGGAGTGGTGCTGCTTGAACAAAAGGGGCAGCGGATTTGCTGTGACGTGATTCGGTGGGCCGACCCCTACCCGCCCCCGGTGGTGGAGCTGGCGCTGCGGCTGAACGCACTGTGCGAGCAGCGGGGCGCCGGGGTGCTGATGCTCGATGGGCCGCAGGCCTGGAAGTCGGAGGACAATGGGCAGGCCTTTTCGCGGGTGGCCGAGCGGGTGGTGAACACTTCGGCAAAGATGGGCTTGCCGGGGACGGTGCTGCCCGGGACCTATGAGCGGTTTGTGGGGTATTGCCTGGCGCTGTATGACGCTCTGGGCCGGCTGGGGTGGCAGCGGCTGGCGACGCGGGAGCGGGCGGCGGCCGGGGCGAGTCTGCCGGGGAAGATTCTGGTCGAGAGCTATCCTCAGGCGGCGTGGAAGTCTTTGGGGATTGTGCCGTTGCCGTCGAAGCGGCGCTGCCGGGTGAGCGATTTAGCTGAGGCCTATGCGGCACTGACGGCGCTGTTGCCACTGACCACGAGCCAGCCTCCGAATCACAACCAGATGCAGGCGATTGTGGGTGGGTTGCCAGGTTTGGCGATTGAGGAGCGGGTGTTTTCTCAGGACGCGAGCGAAGGGGTGGTTGCCGGGTTGGGGTCGATTCCTGAAACGCGGATTGTGGGAGAGCCGCCGCGCTGGGTGGATGGGTATTGGCGGGAGGGGTTCATTGCCCTGCCGCTGCCGCCCCGGGAGCGAAGGATGCAGTGGCTGGACTAAAGCTGGACTAAAACTAAACTAGAGCTGGACTAAAACTGGATTGAAGCTGAACTGAACCCGAACCATGGCTCGATTGAGCGATTGGCTGGTCCATCCAGTGTTTCTGCGCATGTAACTCGAATGACCCAAAGTAGTTATAGACTTAGGCAGTCTTATCGTTTCTTATGGAATGAAACCCCTTGGAGTTATGGGCAAGCCTGGCCAGTGGCGGCGGTACACTCCACGATTGGCGGGGATTGCCCCGACAGCTCTCTGGCTGGCCGTGGTGGCATGGCAGCGGTTAGGATGGTGGAGAGCTTCTCTCGCCCCCTCGCCAACCCTTTGCATGAAAAGCTTTTCCGCCGTCGGCGGAGACCACAAAATCGAGAATGACAAGGCGCGTGTGCGCCTTTGAGGAGAGCCTTGAAGTCGATGCAGCGACCGGTGCGACGCTCCATGAGCAGGAAGCAATCCCAGGCGGGCACGATGCCCAGGGGTGTCTGGGCGCAGTTGGGGTTGCTGCTGGCTTTGATGGCGGTCGGGTTGCCGGCTGAGGCGCAGACGCCGGCCGTGAACAGCCTGGCCGTGGACGGCCTGCCTGCGGTGAGGGCGCGGGTGGCGACCGGGGCGATCACCATTGATGGCAGGCTGAGTGAGCCGGCCTGGCAGCAGGCCGAGGTGATGACGCTGACGCAGCAGTCGCCGCATCCGGGCGAGCCGACGCCCTATGCAACCGAGGTGCGAGTGCTGATTGTGGGCGACGCGCTGGTCTTTGGATTTACCTGCCACGACCCGAATCCGGCGAAAATTGAGACGCACACCTTGCAGCGGGATGGGATGCAGGATGGGGACGACACGGTTTCGATTCTGTTGGACACATTTGGCGACAAGCGGACGGGATATTACTTTCAAATCAACACGGCGGCGGCGCGGGTGGATGGGCTGGTGGCCGGGGCGATGAGTGTTTCAAACGACTGGGACGGCATCTGGAATGCGCGGACGGCGCGGACCGCAGATGGATGGACAGCGGAGATCTGGATTCCCGCGCAGACGCTGAACTTTGCGGGCAGGAACGGGCATTGGGGGCTCCAGTTAGACCGCTCGATTGTGCGCGACCAGACGGAGCTGCGCTGGGCTTCGCCAAGCCTGGATGCGAGCCTGTTTGATATGAGCCGAGCCGGGGACCTGGAACTGACGGAGCCGCTGAAGCAGGGGCATGGGTTTGAGCTGGCGCCTTATCTGGGTGGGAAAAAAGTCAGGGACTTTACGCGGCCGGCTTCAAACTGGCTGGGGACGGGCGGGGGCGAGTTTACCTGGCGGATTACGCCGCAGTTGGCGGGGATTCTGACCGTGAACACGGATTTTGCCGAGACCGAGGTGGATTCGCGGCAGTTGAACGTGACGCCCTTTCCGCTTCTGTTTCCTGAGAAGCGGTCCTTCTTTTTGGAGGGGGCGAATCAGTACGTGTTTGGGCTCGACCTGGATACGACTTCAACCTTTATTCCTTTTTTCAGCCGGAACGTCGGTTTGCTGGATGGGTACAACATTCCTCTGGATGGCGGGGTGAAGCTGAACGGGCACGTGGGGCGCTGGAGCCTGGCCCTGCTGGATGTGGAGACACGGACGACGACCGTTCCGCAGACCGTGGTTGATGCGCTGGGTTTGCCTTCGGCCAGGGTGTCGGGGACGAACATGCTGGCAAGCCGCGTGGCGTATGACCTGGACAAGCGATTGCGGCTGGGGACGATTCTGACCCATGGAGACCCCGAGGCGCTGACATCAAACACGCTGGCCGGGGTGGATGCGGTATGGAACACGCCGAATTTCATGGGGAAACATAGCCTGGCCTTTGGCGGGTGGGCGGCGACCACGCAGGGGGATGTGCCGAAGGGTGAGCGGGAGGCGTGGGGGCTCAAGGCAGAGTATCCCAATGACCTGGTGGACTGCTCAGTGGATGTGAACCACTTCGGTGATGGGTTTGAGCCGCTGCTGGGTTATCTGCCACGCCCTGCGACGCATCAGACCAACGTCTGGTGCTCATACAAGCCGCGGCCTGACCCGAAAGGACGGTTTCGGGCGATTCGCCAGTCGGGGCATGACCTGATGTTCAACCGCGTGACGGATACGAAGGGGAACGTGCAGACGCAGGAGTTCCTGATGAATCCGCTGCATCTGATTTTCAATTCCGGCGACACATTCATTTTGTATGCGTATGTGCGGCATGAAACCCTGACGCAACCGTTTCCGATTGTGCCGACGGTGTCGTATGACCCAGGGTCGTATGACTTTCAGCGGTACGGGGCGCAGTTTACGTCGAGCCTGCAGCGGCCGGTGCAGTTCTCTAACTTGACGTACTTTGGCGGGTTTTACCAGGGCCACCTGTTTCACACGATGAATACGCTGAACTTTGCCGCGCTGCATGGCAAGGCGCAGGCTGGGGTGACGGCGGACCAGTACTTTGGGCATGCCCATAATGGGCGATTTGTCGAGCGGCTGTGGCAGTTCAAGGGGGCATTGTCGTGGAGCCCGGATCTTTCGGTGAGCACTCTGGTGCAGTACGACAATATTTCGCAGGGCCTAAGCAGCAATACGCGGCTGCGGTGGACGTTTCGGCCGGGAGACGACTTTTTTGTGATCTGGGACCGGACGTGGACACGCAATATTGCGCGGCCCGGGCTCAATCTGGACCCTTCGGCAGAGGGGCTGACGGCGAAGATCCGGTGGACGTTTCGGCTTTGATGCCGCTGTGAGTGTCAAGTGCCAGTGTGAAAAGCAGGTCCCTCACTTCTTTCAGGATGACAAGATCGGTTTTACAGAAGATTCTCTTCAGGATTGACAGACTGAAAAGCAACGCAGGGGTATGAACTGCCGTGCACAAGCCAGGGCTTGAACTGCTGCCAGGCTATTTGGGGATTTGGGAGGTGTCCCAGCCGCCGCCCAGGGCACGAATGAGTTCAACGCTCGAGGCGAACTGGCGACTACGCAGGGCGGCGAGGGTGCGCTCGGCCTGGATGAGTGCGTTTTCAGCGGTCAAAACTTCTAAATAACCAGTCACGCCGCCTTTGTAGCGGGTGTTTGCGATGTCGAGCGAGTGCTGCGCGGATTGGACGGCGGCGCGCTGGGCGGTTTCTTCCTGCTCCAGGATGCGGAGGTCGCCAAGCTTGTTTTCCACTTCATTGAACGCGAGGAAGACGGTGCCCTTGTAGGTGGAGGCGCTGGCTTCCCAGAGGTCGCGCGCCTGGTTGGAATAGGCCTTGCGGCGGCCGCCGTCCAGCAGCAACTGTGCCGCCTGGGCACCGAGGGACCAGAGGGCGGAGGGGCCCTGAATCCAGGTGCCGCCGTGGGTGCTTTGGAAGCCTCCGGTGCCGGTGAGGGAGAGAGTCGGGTAGAAAGCGCTGACGGCGATGCCGATCTGGGCGTTGGCCTGGGCAGCGCGGCGCTCGGCGGCGGCGATGTCGGGGCGGCGCTCGAGCAGCTGCGAGGGGATACCAATGGGGATTTTTGGTAGGGTCGTGCCGGGGCCGGCCGGCGAATCGAGAACAAAGGGGATCGGGGGCAGGCTGAAGAAGGGCACCTTGATGATGGCGATCGAGCCTACCAGGTGTTCAAGCTCGGTGCGGGTGACGCTGACCTCGATGAGCTGGGCGCGGGTCGAGTCGAGCAGGGTCTGGGCCTGGGCGACGTCGGCTTCGGTGCCGATGCCCCCGGCGAGGCGGCGGTGGGTCAGGTCGAGCTGGGCAGACAGCTTTTCAATGTCGGATTGCAGCAGCTGGGCCTGGGTGTCGAGGCCGCGCAGTTCAAAGTAGGCCTCGGCTAACTCGGCGTGGAGGCTGAGGTCGACGCTGGCCATCTCGGCGTTGCTGGCCTGGGCGCTGGCGTTAGCGGCCTCGACTGTGCGGCGGATTCGGCCCCAGAAGTCGGGTTCCCAGGAAGCCTGGCCGGTGAGCTGGATGTTGTTGTAATTGCTGGCAGAATGCGAAAAATCCGAGGAAAAGGGCCGGTGGGCCGAGACCTTTTCGTGGGCGAAGGACGGCCCGGCCAAGAGAGTTGGCGAGAAATCGGCGCGATCTGCGTGGACCTGTTCGAGGGCGGCCTGGTAGGTGAAGAGTGCGGCGCGGATAGTCTGGTTGTAGGTGGTGACGCGCTCTTCGAGCTCGTCGAGTTTGGGGTCGTTGTAGATCTCCCACCATTTGCCGCGGAGCATGCCGTCGGAGGGCGAAGCGGGTTGCCAGCCTCCTCCAGAGGGCGGTGGCGGCGGGGGAAAGGTGACGGCCGTCGCGCCGGTTTCTTTATAGGCGGGGGGCGCGGAGTAGCCCGGGCGCTGATAGTTCGGGCCGACGGGTTTGCAGCCGGTGAAGAAGAGTGTGAGTGTGAGTGTGGAAATCGCTATCCCCGGTCTCAAGAGCGAAACCCGGGCCACCCGTTCTTCAGATTTTTTGGGGAGGGGCATGCTCAGTTGCCTCCCTGGGCGACTTTAACCTCTTCCGGGGAGAGCACGTGGACCTTTTCTCCGTCGATCAGAGAGTCGGGCGGGGACTGGATGACTTTGTCGTCTTTGCTGAGGCCGGTGATGATCTGCACGGTGCGCCCGTCGTCCTGGCCGATGGTGACGGCATTGAGGTGCGCGACGGAGTCTTTGACTGTGGCTACGCGGAGTCCTTCGCTGCGAAAAATGAGGGCGGACACAGGCAGTACGAAGGCGGAGGTGATGGGCGCGACTTTGAAGTGGACCTGGGCGAGAGTTCCGGCGAGGAGCTCACCTTTGCGGTTGTCGACATCAATTTCAACCAGCAGGGTGCGGGTGGCTGGGTCGATCGAGTCTGCGGTTCGAACCAGTTTGCCGTGGGTTACCTGGCCGGGGTGTTCGACAAAGGTCATGTCGATGGAGCTGCCTTTTTTCGCCGACGCGGAGTAGGCACCGGGGAGGCTGGTGTAGATGCGCAAAGTCTGGACGGCCTGGAGGCGGAAGAGTTCTCTGCTTACGCCCGCTGCGCCGGAGTCGATGAGTTGGCCGGTGTCGACGTTGCGCGCGGTAATGACGCCGTCGAAGGGGGCGTAGACCTTTTCAAAGGCTTGCAGCTCTTTGATTCGCTGCACGTTGGCTTCGGCGGAGTGGACCTGGGCGGCCGTAGAGGCGGCCTGGTTGGTGAAGGTGTCGGTATCTTGCTGGGAGACAGCGTTGGAAGCGACGAGGCCTTTGTAGCGTTCAGCCTGGATGCGGGCGTTGTTTGCCGTGGCCTGGGAGGTGGCGAGTTCGGCTTGGGCCTGGGCAAGCTGCTGGTCGATTTCAGGGCTGGCGATTTCGGCGAGCAGGGCGCCTTGTTTCACCTTTGCGCCCATGTCAAAGTACCAGTGGGTCAGGTAGCCGGTCGTGCGGGCGTAGATGGGCGCGTCGGTGTAGGCGGTGACGTTGCCGGGGAGGACGAGTTCCTGGATGGGTTCGCCGGGTTTAGGAGCGACGGTAATGACGGAGGGCTCGGCGAGGTCGTTGGTCCGCTCTGCGAGTGCGGCGAGAGCATGCTGGCGGGGCAGGATGCCGATGACGGCGAGCACCACGAGCGCGAGCAGCACGATGCCGACAGCGATGAGGGCATGGGCGGGGCGGATCGGCTTCTGGTCGGGCGCGGTTTCGTGGTGATTGGCCGATTCAGGCGTGGGGTTTTCAGGGCTCATAGAGACTCCGGGAACGGTTCGTCGAGGGTAGGTGCGTTGTGCTCGAATGCAGCGCGCTTGCGGCGGGCGACTTTTTCGAGATGCCCGTGGAGCGCAGAGAAGAACGTCGGCACAAAGAAGAGTGTGGCGACGGTGGCCAGCAAAAGGCCGCCAATGACGGCGCGGCCCAGAGGCGCGTTCTGCTCGCCGCCATCGCCCAGGCCAAGCGCCATGGGAACCATGCCGATGATCATGGCGAGGGCGGTCATGAGGACGGGGCGGAAGCGGACGAATCCAGCGTTGAGCGCGGCCTTACGGGCGTCGCCGACGAGGATTTCGAGCTGTTCCCGGGCAAAGCTCACGATGAGGATGGAGTTGGCCGTCGCCACGCCCATGCACATGATGGTGCCGGTAAGGGCGGGCACGCTCAGGCGGGTGTTGGTCAGAAAGAGAAACCAGACAATGCCGGTGATGGCGGCGGGCAGCGCCGAGATGATCAGGAAGGGGTCGAGCCAGGATTGGAAATTGACGACGATCAGCAGGTAGACGAGCAGGATTGAGAACGCGAGGCCGGCGAGCAGACCGATGTAGGACTTGATCATCGTTTCGCTTTGGCCGCGCAGCACTACCTGGGTGCCCTTGGGCAATTCGCCTTCGTGCCTTTTGATGATGGCGTCGATCTGGTGGGTCACGGAGCCGAGGTCAGTGCCATCGACGTTGGCGTAGATATCGAGGACGGGCTGGATGTCGTAGTGGCTGACCGTGCCGAGTTCAGTGCCGACCACGATGGTTGAGAGGTTGCCGAGCACCTGCGGTGACCCGGGCTGACCTTCAGTCATTCCCGGCTGAATGCCGCCCGAGGATGAAGTGATGGGCAGGCTTTCGAGAGCGGGCAGTGAATCCAGGTTGTATTGCGGCGACTGGACGGCGATGTTGTAGGAGACGTTGTTGCGCGGGTCGAGGTAAAAATTTGGAGTGGTCTGGAAGCTCCCGCTGAGGGCGACAAGCAGGCTGCTGGTTACATCTCGCTGGGTGAGGCCGACCTCTGAGGCTCGGGTGCGGTCAACGTTCACCGAGAGTTTCGGCGCATCAAAGGGCTGCTGGATGTGGGTATCGGCGGTTCCGGCTACGTACTTGACCTCATTGAGCAGGTGCTCGGCGTAGGTGCGATTGTGATCAAGATCCGGACCGATGATCTGGATGTCAATGGGCGCTGATAGGCCAAAGTTGAGGATCTGCGTGACGATGTCAACCGGCAGCACGTAAAAGGTAACGCCCGGGAACTGGCGGCTGAGCACTTCGCGGAGGCGGTTGACGTATTCGCCGGTAGGGTGGTGGTCTTCAGTGAGCTGGACGAAGATGTCTGCGTCGGCTGAGCCGATGGGCGCGGAGGTCGAGTAGGAGAGGTTATAGCCGGAGTAGGGCAGACCAATGTTGTCGATGATGGTGGTGACTTCTTTTTGTGGAATGTGCTGGCGGATGGCGTTGTCGATGTGGTCGCAGAGGGCGGCGGTTTCTTCAATGCGCGTACCGGTGTGGGCGCGGACGTGAATTTTAAAGGCGCCGGAGTCGACGGTGGGGAAAAAGTCTTGCCCAAGCCAGGGAGCAATGGCTGCGACCGACGCGACGCAGACCAGCAGGAAGCAGACGACGACTGGGGTGGCATGATCGACGCAAAAGGTGAGCACGCGGATGTAGCTGCCACGGACCTTTTCGAAGGAGTATTCAAAGCCACGCTGAAAGACGACGAAGGGATTGCGGCTGCGTGCGCGTTTGATCGCGTCCGCGTCGCTGTGCTCTTTGAGAAGGTATTTGGCCATGGTAGGGACCACGGTGCGGGAGAGCAGGTAGCTGGCCAGCATGGCAAAGACGACGGCTTCAGCGAGGGGAACAAAGAGGTAGCGGGAGACGCCGCTCAGGAAGAACATGGGGACGAAGACGATGCAGATCGCGAGGGTCGAAACCAGGGCGGGAATCGCGATTTGTGCTGCGCCGTCGAGGATGGCCTGTTCGATTTCCTTGCCTGATTCGAGATTGCGATTGATGTTTTCAATTTCGACCGTGGCGTCATCGACAAGGATGCCGACAGCGAGGGCGAGGCCGCCGAGGGTCATGATGTTGATCGTTTCGCCGAGCACCGAGAGCATGATGAGCGAGCTGAGAATGGAAAGCGGAATCGAGACGGCAATGATGATCGTGGAGCGCCAACTGCCGAGGAAGATGAGGATCATCATGCCGGTGAGGCAGGCGGCGATGATGGCTTCGCGGACCACGCCGTTGATCGCGGAGCGGACGAAGATGGATTGGTCAGAGAGTGAGCTGACGTTCAGTGAGGGGTACTGAACACGCAATTGCTTGAGGATGACGGGCAGTTTCTCATGAATGCCGGCGATGATATCCAGGGTAGAGGAGGAGCCGGTTTTCATGATGGAGAGCAGGGTGGCGCGCTGGCCGTCAACGCGGACCATGTTGGTCTGAGGGGGGAATCCGTCGCGGACGTGGGCGACGTCGCGGATGTAGACGACGGTGCCGTTGATCGAGCGGATGGGCAGGTTGTTCAGGTCGTTGACTACGGTCGGAGCGGAGTTGGTTTCGACGGCGTATTCGAGGCCGCCTATTTTCATCGTGCCGGAGGGGGCGATGATGTTTTGCGCGGAGACCGCGTTGACGACATCGGCTGCAGAAAGGCCGCGGGCCTGCAGGGCGTGAATATCAATATCGACCTGGACCTGGCGCTGCTTGCCGCCGTAGGGAAAGGGGATGGATGCGCCTTCGACGGTGGCAAGTCGGGTCCGGATCAGGTTGGTGCCGATGTCATAAACCTGCTGCTCTGAGAGGCCCTGGCCTGAAAGCCCCAGTTGGAGAACAGGGACGCTCGACGCGTTGTATTGGATGATGAAGGGCGGCACGGTTCCGGCAGGCAACTGGCGCAGGGTGCTCTGGCTGACGGCGGTGACCTGGGCGATGGCGGCACCGATATTGACGTGAGGCTGAAAGTAGATCTTGATCACGGCGATGCCGGTCAGCGATTGTGACTCAATGTGCTCGATGTCGTTGACGGTGGTGGTGATATTGCGTTCGCTGTTGCTGACGATGCGGTTGGAGAGCTCCTGGGCGGAGAGGCCGGCGTACTGCCAGACGACGGTGACAACCGGGATATTGATATTCGGAAAAATATCCGTCGGCATCGTAAGGATGCTGAAGGCACCAACCAGAAGCAATAAAAGCGCAAACACGGCGAAGGTATAGGGCCGCCGTAGCGCAAGCCGGACAATCCACATAGGTTTCTTTTTTCGCTCCCTGGGACTCCAAAGGCAGTCGCTGTTGAGTTCAGTTTAAGGGCTGGGAAGGGATTCGAAGAAGGAATGCGCGGCGAGCGGCAGAAATAATCATCCTTCACTAGGACGGAAGAAGTGTTGCGGAAGATTCAAAAGGCAAATTTTGTGTCAGATCGTGGCAAAGATGGCGAGGATAGCGATTGCAAAGGCAATGGCCAGGCTGACGCGGTCGCGGATGGCGAAGATGACGGGGTCTTCGTCGAGGTCACCGCGGGAGGCGAGCAGCCAGACGCGGTTGAGCCAGTAAAGCATGAAGGGGACGATGAGCCAGAGTCTTCCGGAGTGTTTGTAGAGGGCATCGACATCGGGCCGGGAGATATAGAGCGAAAATACGACGACTGCGGCGTAGGCGCTGGAGGTGCCAAAGGCGCGGATCTGTTCCAGGTCGGTGACAAGGTAGCCTCGACCGTGGGAGTTTGCAACGCCGCGTTCGCGGAGGTTGGCCAGCTCACTGAATCGCTTGACCATGGCAAGGGAGAGGAAGAGGAAGACAGCAAAACTGGAGAGCCAGGGCGAGATGAGGGTGCCTGTGGCGGCACCGCCAGCCAACATACGCAGGGTGTAGAGGCCGGAGAGGACCAGCACATCGACCAGCGGCACCCGTTTGAAATAGAAGGAATATGCCGAGGTGACGGCAGCGTAGGTCAGCAGCCAGAGGGCAAAGCTGCCCGGCAGCCAGGGCAATGCGGCGCAACTCGCCGCGACCAGCAGAAGGGCGATCGCGAGCCCGTTGAAGATCGAAAGCTCGCCGGCCGCGAAGGGACGAAATCGCTTCCGGAGATGCCGCCGGTCGTTCTCAATGTCAAGCAGATCATTGACCAGGTAATTGGCTGAGGCAATGAAGCTGAAGCAGAAAAAGGCGGCGAAGACCGAGAGTCCGGTATACCAATTGATGCGGTGTGAGAGCAGCAGGGGCAGGAAGAGGAGGACATTCTTGGCCCATTGGTGGATACGAATTGCCTTCACAATGGTGCGGAAGATGGGCTGGTGGTCCAGGAAAGATTCAGTTACGGGAATCGAGCGGGCTTTGAGGCCCAGGCGCAGGCCTGCCGTTGGGTTGGCAACGTAAGCCAGCCGGGCGTGGGCGAGAGCGGGAAGGTCAGCGGTGGCGTTGCCGATGTAGTCGAAGGCAGGAAATCGCTGTTGAAGCGCGGCGAGTTTGTGGGAGCCGGTGAGGTTGGTGGCTCCGTCTGAAGCGAGTACGTCGGTAAAGAGGCCGAGGTGTGCGGCGACGCGCTGCGCGAGTGAGGCATCCGCGCCCGTGACCAGGTAGAGCGGGCGACCGAGGCGGCGCTGGACTTGCAAAAACTGCAAGGCCGGCTTGTTGTAGGGCAGATGAGTCGCGTCAAGTTGAGCCACCGCAGCGACCTCGGCCTTGAGGCGCGCTTTGCCGCCTTGCCGCAGCCAACCGGGTGAGCGGAGCAGTGCTGCGGGGTGGTTTCGCAGCAGGACGCAAAGCGAATCGTGGAAGGTATCGGACTTCACCAGCGTGCCATCGAGATCAACGCAGAGGGGAATCTTCGCATCGTCGTCGGTGGTCTTTGGCGCGGATTGCGCGGCTGATTTCAGTGGATTTACCCTTCTTTTGCTGACTTCCCGACCGGCTGTGGGACCCTGTTAGTATATCCGTGCTGCTGCGGGTATACCCCTGAGGGTTGTACAGTGACCTTGACGGCCGCAGTGGCGAAACAAATTGAGCGGCTTGACCGTCCGAAGGTAGGAGCGCCAGTCTTCATTCATCGCGACTCTGTTCTTCCTTCTAGTTAAACCTTTGGTTGCACTCACGATCTCACTCAGGAAAGACCTCAGGAATGGAAAGTATGCCCTCGTCTTCTGCTTCAAATGCGCCCGGTTCGGGCTTGCCGGGTAGTGAAACTTCGCAGATTCCCGCGCCCCGCGCGCACAAGAAGATGGGCTGGGTGCGTCCGCTGCTCTATTTGCTGCTGGTGGCAGTGGGGGGATTTGTCGCCTGGCGGGTGTACACGAACCGGCAGATCGCGGCGCAGCAGACCGCCAACCAGGCGAATGCGCTGATGAGCCGCCCCGTGCCCGTGCAGGTTTCTCCTGTAGACCAGCGCCCGATGCCCATCTATCTGACGGCCCTCGGCACGGTGACCCCCTATTACACGGTCACGGTGAAGGCGCGGGTCAATGGCCAGCTCGACAAGGTGAACTTTGTCGAGGGCCAGCAGGTCAAGGCCGGGCAGACCATCATGATGATCGACCCGAAGCCATACCAGGCGGCGCTGAACCAGGCTAAAGGTGCCCTCGCGCACGACCAGGCACTGCTCAAGAATTCGCAGGCGGAGTTTACCCGGTACAAGGCGTTGTTTGACGCCGGCGTTGCCTCCAAGGAGCAGCTCGATCTGCAGCAATCAAATTTTGGCCAGTACCAGGGCGCGATTGAATCGGATAAGGCGGCGATCGAGACGGCCCAGCTTTCTCTGGACTGGTGCTCGATTCAGTCGCCGATTTCCGGCAAGATCGGTCTGCGGCTGGTGGACCCCGGCAACATTGTTACAGCCAATACGACCAACCTGGTGATTGTGAATCAGTTCCAGCCGATCGCGGTGTACTTTACCCTGCCAGAGAACCAGTTGCCGCAGGTGCTCGGCAGGATGCATGGCGGCCAACGGATGGTGGCCCAGGCGTTTGACCGGGGCGATACAACGCTCCTCGCGACCGGCGAGTTGATGACAGCGGATAACCAGATTGATACGACCACCGGTACGGCAAAGCTGAAGGCGGTATTTGAAAATACGGATGAGAAGCTGTTTCCGAATCAGTTTGTGAATATTCACCTGGTGCTCGAGCAACGGCCGGCGGCGCTGGTGGTTTCATCGGCGGCTATTCAGACGGGTCTCCAAGGGACTTTTGTTTGGGCAGTGGAGCCGGATAACACGGTGAAGATGGTGCCGGTCAAGATTGCGCTGGCTGAGGGGCAGGTGACCATTCTGGACTCCGGACCTGGGGCCGGCTCGAAGATCGTGGTGGATGGGGCAGACCGGCTCCGACAAGGGGCTGCGGTGTTAGTCAGTGCGGCCCGGCAGCAGCGAAGCGGAAGCGCGGGCACAGGTAATTCGCCCAAGGGGAACCAGCCTTGAACCCTTCGCGACCATTTATTGTGCGCCCGGTAGCGACTTCGCTGCTGATGGTGGCGATTGTGCTGGCGGGGTTGGTTGGCTACCAGCAGTTGCCGGTTTCAGCGCTGCCAGAGGTGGACTACCCGATCATCCAGGTGCTGACGTTTTATCCAGGTGCCGGGCCAGAGGTGATGTCGTCTTCGGTGACGGCACCGCTCGAGCGGCAGTTTGGGCAGATGCCGGGATTAAAGCAGATGACCTCGGTGAGTTCTGGCGGCGGGTCGGTGATCACGCTGGAGTTTAACCTGGACGAAAACATCGACGTGGCCGAGCAGGAAGTCCAGGCCGCGATCAATGCCGGGAACAGCTTTTTGCCGGCGGATTTGCCCAATCCCCCGGTGTACAGCAAGGTAAACCCGGCGGATGCCCCGATCATGACCCTGGCGCTGACGTCAGACTCGCTGCCCCTGCAAAAGATCGAGGATGCGGCGGATACAAACCTGGCGCAGAAGATTTCTCAGGTGACAGGCGTGGGGCTGGTTTCAATTGCCGGCGGGCAGAAGCCGTCGGTGCGCATCCAGGCAAACCCGGCGCAGTTGGCCAGCTATAACCTGAGCCTCGAAGACCTGCGCGCGGCGCTGGCGGCGGCCAATGTGGACCAGGCGAAGGGGACGCTGAACGGCTCCCGCCAATCGTATACGGTGGGCGCGAACGACCAGTTGCTCTCGAGCGCCGAATACAGGCCGGTGATTGTGGCCTACCGGAACGGGGCAGCGGTGCGGGCCTCCGATGTGGCGACGATCGTCGATGCGGCAGAAAATTCGCAGCAGGCAGCGTGGATGGGAGTCTCGTCGGGGTCACAGGGTGAGACGCAGCAGCCGGCCGTCATTCTCAATATTCAGCGCCAGCCGGGAGCGAACATCATTGCGGTTGTTGACCGGATTACGGCTCTGCTGCCGCAACTGCGGGCAAGCCTGCCGGCCTCCGTACAAGTCAGGGTGCTCACAGACCGGACTTCGGTGATTCGCGCCTCGGTGGCAGATGTGCAGTTTTCGCTCATGCTGACCATCGGGCTGGTGGTGATGGTGATTTTCCTCTTTCTGAGGAATCTGGCGGCGACAATTATTCCTTC
The DNA here is from genome assembly GCA_025359885.1 of Acidobacteriota bacterium. Classification (GTDB taxonomy): domain Bacteria; phylum Acidobacteriota; class Terriglobia; order Terriglobales; family Acidobacteriaceae; genus Acidicapsa. Next base: position 1,992 of record JANYDG010000083.1, on the reverse strand, counting down.
AGTCGCGGTGCCACTCTCGCTGGTAGGCACGTTTGCGGTGATGTATCTGCTGGGGTACAGCCTGAATAACCTCACGCTGATGGCGCTGACCATCTCGACGGGCTTTGTCGTGGACGACGCGATCGTGATGATTGAAAACATCGCTCGCTACATCGAGGCCGGGGAAGACCCGCTGCAGGCGGCCCTGAAGGGATCGGCGCAGATTGGCTTCACCATTGTTTCACTCACGGTTTCGCTGATTGCGGTGCTGATTCCGCTGCTTTTCATGGGCGACGTGGTGGGGCGCTTGTTCCGCGAATTTGCGGTCACGCTGGCGATTACGATCCTGGTGTCGGCCGTGGTTTCGCTCACGCTGACGCCGATGATGTGCGCGCGGCTGTTGAAGCACAAGCCGGAGTCGGAGCAGGGCTGGTTCTTCCGGAAATCGGAGAAGGTTTTTGAGTCGGTGATTGCCTTTTACGGGCGCACGCTTGAGGTCATTCTGCGCCACCAGTTGTTGACGCTGGTGGTGACGTTTGGCACCCTGGTGGCGACCATTGTGCTGTTTCTTATCGTGCCCAAGGGCTTCTTTCCGGTCCAGGATACGGGCGTGATTCTGGGGATTTCAGAGGCGCCGCAGACGGTTTCGTTTGCCAGCATGGCGGCGCGGCAGCAGAAGCTCGTGGACATTCTGCTCAAGGACCCGGCGGTTGAGAGTATTTCTTCCTTCATCGGGGTGGATGGGGCCAATACGACGCTGAACAGTGGGCGCATCCAGATCAATTTGAAGCCGCTCGAACAGCGAAAAATCTCCGCAAGCGACGTGATTGCGCGCCTGCAGCCGCAGTTCTCGGCCATTGAAGATATTCAGCTCTTCTTGCAGCCGCTGCAGGACCTGACAGTCGAAGACCGGGTGAGCCGGACGCAGTTCCAGTATTCGCTCGAAGACCCCAACCAGCAGGAACTGGCGACCTACACGCGCAAGATGGTCACGGAGCTGAGCAAACAGCCTGAGCTGCGCGACGTGGCCAGCGATTTGCAGGACCAGGGGCTCGGCGCGCAGCTTGTGATTGATCGCGATACCGCCTCGCGGCTGGGAATTGCGGTAGCGGACATCGATAACACGCTCTATGACGCATTTGGGCAGCGGCAGGTTTCGACCATCTTTACACAGCTGAACCAGTACCACGTGGTCATGGAGGTTGGGCCAGACTTCCAGACCGACCCCTCGGTGCTCGAGCACCTCTTTGTAAAGTCGGCCAACGGGACACAGGTGCCGCTCGGCAACCTGGCGCACTGGGAGCAGTCGCGGACGCAGCTTGCGATCGGCCACCAGGGCCAGTTCCCGGCTACGGTGGTGAGCTTTAACGTTGCGCCGGGCAGGAGCCTGGGCGACGCCGTGGCGGCGACCCAGCGGGTAGAGGCGGCGATTCAGTTGCCGGCAAGCATCAACGGGACGTTTCAAGGCACGGCGGCCGCCTTTCAGGCTTCGCTGGTCAATGAGCCGCTGCTGATTCTGGCCGCGCTGATCACGGTGTATATCGTGCTGGGGGTCCTGTATGAGAGCTTCATTCACCCCATTACGATTATTTCAACCCTGCCCTCGGCGGGCGTGGGGGCGATCCTTGCGCTGCTGATAACGAAGACGGATTTCAGTGTCATCGCGCTGATCGGGGTGATTCTGCTGATCGGCATTGTAAAGAAAAACGCGATCATGATGATCGACTTTGCGCTTGCGGCTGAGCGGGAAGAAGGGAAGGCTCCTCATGATGCGATTTTTCAGGCCTGCCTGTTGCGCTTCCGGCCGATCATGATGACGACAATGGCGGCGCTGCTGGGCGGGTTGCCGCTGGCGCTGGGGTCGGGGGCGGCTTGCGCAGTTCCGAACCCACTTCCGACCCTAGCGTCAGCGGCAATCCGCCCAGCAGCGTCGCCATTGTTGTCATCATGATCGGTCGGAAGCGTAACAGGCAGGCTTGAAAAATCGCATCATGAGGAGCCTTCCCTTCTTCC
>JANYDG010000080.1 GCA_025359885.1 Acidobacteriota bacterium | reverse complement strand
ATGGTGGTGAATTTCGATCCTGGCTTGGGCGCGGGAGATGCAGGTCCGAAGTTGCTGCCTGGCTTGGGCGCGGGTGATGCAGGGCCGGCTACCACTGAATTGATGGTGGTGAAGTTCGATCCTGGCTTGGGCGCGGGTGATGCAGGTCCGAAGTTGCTGCCTGGCTTGGGCGCAGGAGACGCAGGGCCAGCAATGGCAGCGTTTGCAAAAACGGCAAGTACAAGAGCTGAAGCGATTCGCAGGGGAAAATGAGGCACAATGGATTTCACGGGAATTCTCCTTTTTGTGAAACGGATTCTATGCAAAGACTACCTCAAATGGGTTATCGGAGATACTGCGAAAGACGTAAATGTGGAAAAAACATCAACTTTGGACTTTTCCTTTTCCCGAAAAAGTGGTAACGCGCAAATGGACGGGAATTGTGAGTACTCAAATCCGTTTGGAGATTACTGAATGCTTCTAGATCTACGGCGAAAATATAACGAAAGTTACCAAACTGAGAATTACCAGGCGTTGCTTGAAGCCATGGCGCTTCGTTGTGGCACGCGGGTAGGATTTCGGGTTGCCGAAACTCCGGTCTTTCTTCCCAAGGCAATGCTCGATGCAATGGCAGCGGCTGGTGCAGCGCTCACGCATCGTCTGCTGGGCTGGCCGGAGTATCTGGCCGCGGCCAGGGAGTCGATTCCTGCCCCCTTTCTGGTGGCGGGAAAATCGGACCATCCGAATTTCCTGACAGCCGATTTTGCGCTCGTCGAGGGTGAGAATCACACTCTTCGGCCAAAATTGGTTGAGATTCAGGCCTTTCCATCGGTGTACGGCTATCAATCGGTCTTGAACGAGGCGTACCGGGAAGTCTTTGGGATTGCGGAAACGCTGGGCTTTTATCTTGGAGGATTGGACCGGGCGCGCTTTTGGGCGCTGTTGCGCCGAACTGTGCTGGGTACTCATGCGGCCGAGAACGTCGTCCTTATCGAGGTGGATCCGCTGCATCAGAAGACGTTGCCTGATTTTCTGGTCACGGGTCGTGAATTGGGAATCCACGTGGTGGACATTGCCAGCCTGGTTCCGGTTGGGAAGAAGCTTCATTACCGGAGTGAGTCGGGTGCGCTGGTGCCTATCCACCGCATCTATAACCGTGCCATCGCCGACGAAATGGTGGTGCGCAAGATTGAGTTGCCCTTTGATCTGACAGCGGAGTGGGAGGTCGAGTGGGCTGGTCATCCCAACTGGTACTTTCTCATCAGCAAGTACGCCCTGCCGTGGCTGAGCTTGCCTTCCGGGTCGAACGAGGTTGAAGCATGGGGTGGCGACGCTGCCCGGTCGGTGGTGCCCCCGGCAGAATTTCTGGTGGATTTCCTGGCCGGTGCAGGGTTTGAACGGCTGCGGGCGGCCGGGGTCAAGCTCCCGGAGGGTGATGCTGAACAAACCGTGTACGGCGACTTGCTGTTGAAACCGCTCTTCTCTTTCGCCGGCAAGGGCATTCAGTTTGGTCCCAGCCGTGGGGAACTGGAGGCAATACCGGAAGCGGAGCGGGGGAATTACCTGTTGCAGCAGCGCATGGATTTTGTGCCGACTGTGGAAACACCGCACGGGCTGACGCAGGCCGAAATTCGTATCTTATATCTATGGCCGGATGGGGGCGAGTTGACTCCGGTGATCTCGCTGGTGCGTCTGGGACGTGGAAAAATGATGGGTGTGGACCACAATCGAGATCAGGAGTGGGTGGGCTCTTCGGCTGCTTTCTGGCGGTAAAACTGACGATTTGGTTACCAGCGGGAAGGTAGGGTACCTGTTTGGTTAATAGCCTTTTGATGCGCCCTCGGTGCTCGTTTGCCGCGCCCTTCGGTAACCTGAACCTGAGCCGCAATTTCCTCTGGCGGGAGCGGAAATGGTCGAAAGGGCGTAAGGAGATGACCCAAAGGGGGGATTTCCGGGCGCATTAGTTTAACGCTAGAGTTGCTGCAAGTGAAAGAAACTTTGGTACTTTCTTGTACATACCCAATTTGAGGTAGAGTAGTGGTATTGTTCGCGAAAGGGATTTAGCTCAATGAATCCAACGAACCCAGGGTTAACTGTTTCACCAACAAGTATCGGTAGTGCGCCTCGTCAAGAGGTTCGCTGCGCGGTGCGGTTTCCTCTGAGCCTCCCCGTTTTGTTGTCGACGGATCATGAAGAGTTTGCTGCAGTGACGCACAACGTTTCTGCGAGCGGGGTTCTCTTCATTACGGACCGATCGATGATGATGGGAACGCTGATTGGATTCTCATTGCGTATGCCAGGGGAGATCCTGGGAACGCCTAGAGATGTGCTGGTTCATTGTCGCGGACGTGTGGTACGCTGTAACGCAACCCAATCTGGGTACTCCACCGCTGCAACCATTGATGAGTACAGATTTGCAGATCAGTAACTTCATGGGCACATATGGCAGTCATTAAGATGGATCTTCTGGAGGATGCTCCAGAGGGTGACGTTCTAGGATCCGGAGTCAAGCCTGGCACGATCCGCGTGATCCTGGCGGACTCGCAGGCAATTTACCGGGTCGGCATCCGCAAGGTGTTCGCGCTTGAGGATGACGTGCGCGTCGTGGCGCAGGCTGACTCGATTGAAAATCTGCACGCGGCCGTGCAGCGTTACCCCTCGGATGTTGTGCTGCTTGAGGGTGGGATGCTGACGGGAACTGCCAATGCCATTCCTGAGCTGCTGCGGCTCGCGCCCAACGTCAAGATTATCGTTCAGGCTTCCAATGCAGACGAGAGTCACACCGTCGAGCTGTACCGTCGTGGTGTGCGCGGCATCATCTCTCGCGCCATCTCTCCGGATCTGCTGGTCAAGTGCATTCGCAAGATTGCCGGCGGTGAAACCTGGATCGACAATCAAAGCGTCAACCTGGTCATCGAGGCCTATCGTTCGCAAGCGGCTGCTCTGGTAAGCCCGCGGACGCAGCCTCGGCTCTCGCCCAAAGAGATGGCGATCATTACCTGCATCACCCAGGGCAAGCGGAACAAGGAAATTGCCTACCAGTTGGGAACGACCGAGCAGGTCATCAAAAACTATCTGCGCAAGATTTACGACAAGCTCGGCGTGTCTGATCGCCTGGAGCTGGCTCTTTACTGTCTTCACCACAAGATTATTCAGGGGGATGGCGAAGAAGAGCAGATGGTGGCAAACGTTGCAAAGACGGCTTCCCGGTAAACGAAGGCTTCCCAGTTTGGGAAGCCTGAACTTTTTCAGGGCAAATCTGCTCGCCACAACGAAGCTTTTTGACCAGCCGGGTCAATTCCTGGAGTTCTTCGCCTGAGAGATGACGGAAGAGGTCTTTGGGAGCTTGTTCGACAATCCCATCCAACTGCGCCAAAGCATCCAGCCCTGAGGCGGTGATGTGTGTCCACACGACGCGCCGGTCGTGAGTGTCGCGCTGCTGTGTGAGCATTTTCTGGGCTTTGAGCCGATTGAGCAGCCGGGTAATGTCGGGCTCGGGGGTAATCATGCTGCGGCCGATGGCCGAACAGGTGAGACCGGAGGGCCGGGCTGAGCGCAAGATTCTGAGCACGTTATATTGCGTTTCGGTGAGACCAGAGGGCTTCAGGCGCAGCTGAAATTCGCGATGCAGATAGTCGGCGGAGCGAAGTACGTTGAGCAGCGCCTCTTCATAAGGGCTGGAGAAGCGCACCGCCGGCTCTGGCCCTGACGCAGGTTTTGCCATGACGCGCTCCTGGTTGAACTGCGGATATTTGAAGGCTGATCCCAGGGTCTGGACCTGACGGGTAGGATCGAAACCCCGGGATGGTCGGGTGATACGCAGAGTTACTGCTTGGCTGCGTCGAGATCGATGCTGATCTTGACGTCTTCGCCGAGCACGGCTGCGGGGAAGCCAGCGCCGATACCGAAGTCGGTGCGGTGGATGGTGGTGGAGGCGGCGAAGCCAACGTGGGGCTTCTTGTCCATGCCGGTAACTGCCGCGGAGGGGCCTTCAACGTCGAGAACGACTGGCTTGGTGACGCCCTTGATGGTCAGGTTGCCAGAGACAAGGAGTCCAGAACCGCCCTTGGCGACGCTGGTGCTCACAAAGGTGGCCGTGGTGAACTTGGCAACGTCAAAAAAGCTGTCAGTCTTGAGGTGTTTGTCGCGCGGCTCTTCACCGGTGTTGACACCGGCAACGTCGATGGTGGCGTTGACGGTGGATTTTGCAATGTCTTTTTCGTCATAAACGATGGTGGCATCGACGTGACCGAAGCGGCCGTGAACGTTGGATACGGCGAGATGCTTGATGGTGAAGTCGACTTCGCTGTGGGCTGCGTCCGACTTCCAAGTGGAGGTCTGGGCCATGGCAAAGGGAGCGGCGAGGGCCAGAAGTGCAGCGGAGATTTTCAGTAGCTTCATTGGGAGAATCCTTTCAAGGGTGTGCTTTAAATTTGGGATGGATGGTGGAAACGCCTGGTATCAGCGGGCCGCCAATTGAAACGGATACAGTGCGCCTTGCCAGTTGAGCAAAACGGGGAATTTCTCTGCGGGAAGAACGGTAATTCTACCGAACGGGCATCTCGTCAGGATGTGGGCATCCAGCCGAGCGGGAACTGTGCCGAAAACCAGTCTATCTGTGTCATTCAATGTTGAGCCGGGTTGGGCTTCAGTTCATATGATGCGCGACCGGGATAGTCGTTGCAACAAATATTACCGGATTGCCTATTTATTTTGACCCTCAGGTTTCCTCCTCGAGCCAGCGATGCGTCTGGTATGCTCCGTGGAATGAACGTGGGAGAGCATTTTCGTCGATTGACCAGGCCACAGCGCAATGCCTTTCTGGCTGCATTTCTCAGCTGGTCGCTGGATGCACTCGATTTCTTTCTGCTTGTCTTCTGCATTCCGGCTATTGCCGGGGAGTTTCACACCCAGGTTTCGAGCGTTGCCGAGGCAGTATTTCTCACGCTGGCTTTCCGGCCCGTCGGGGCCCTGCTGTTTGGCGCGCTGGCTGACAGATTTGGCCGCAAGCCAACCCTGATTGTGAATATTCTCTGCTATTCAGCGGTTGAGTTGAGCTGCGCCTTTGCGCCGAGCCTGCACTCTCTACTGGTGTTGCGTGCCCTGTTTGGCGTCGCCATGGGAGGGGTGTGGGGCATTGGCGCGGCGCTCACCTTTGAGACGCTGCCCAAAGAGGGCCGCGGGGTGTTTTCTGGAATCCTGCAGGAGGGCTACGCCATCGGGTATCTGCTGGCTGCTGGCGCCTTTGGGCTGCTGTTTCACTGGATTGGCTGGCGTGGGCTGTTCATGATCGGCGCGGCACCTGCATTGCTGGTCTTTTTCATCCGGAGCGGCGTTGAGGAGTCGCCGGTATGGCTGGCAGCGCGGCGACAGCATGCTGCGGGGGTGCGACCGTCGCCGCTGCTGGGGCGGCTTTGGACCTATGCGCCGACCTTCCTCTTCCTGATCCTGCTGATGACGGCGTTTACAAGCTTTTCGCACGGCACGCAGGACATGTACCCGACGTTTCTGCTCAAGGGGCGAGGATTTTCTCCTGGAACGGTGGGCATTCTCGGCGTGATCTACAACATCGGTTCGCTGGCTGGGGGCTTCGTTTTTGGCACCCTGTCGGATCGCTGGGGGCGTCGGCGGGCAATCATTACGGCGGCACTGCTGGCGATCCCGATTGTGCCTCTGTTTGCCTATGGAACGACCCCGGTCATCCTGGGCCTGGGTGCGTTCATGATGCAATTCATGGTGCAGGGAGCCTGGGGCGTGGTGCCAGCCTACCTTACCGAGCTTTCGCCGGGACCGGTACGGGCTATTTTCCCCGGTCTGGCCTACCAGCTTGGCAACCTGATCACCTCACGTAACCTGGTGGTGCAGACCACGCTGGCCGAGCGGATTGGCAGCTATTCACCTGTCCTCGCGGGTACGGTCGTACTGGTCGCTGTAGTTTTGGCGACGGTGACGGCTCTCGGAACAGAGAGCCGGGGCAGGGAACTGAGTGCCGGCTAGCCGAATGCCGAAGACTATTTCGGACGTTCCAGCTCAAAACGCCCGTGGGTGTTGACCCAGGTGTTGCCTGCCATGCGACCGACTGCATCGAGTTTGGCAGCATCGATGCGGAAGTTGCTCTCAAGATCGGCCCGGACGTGGAAGCGGACGATTTCGCCGAGCACGATGACCCCGGCTCCATTTCCCTGGCCGGTGAAAATGATCTGCATGACCTTGCACTCAAACTGCGCCGGCGATTCAGCGACGCGTGGGGGGCGCACCACTTCGCTGGGAACGGCGGTGAGGCCAGCCAGAAGAAATTCATCTACCTCTGGAGGAACGTCGGCTGCGGTGGCGTTGCTGGCGCCGGCGAGCGACTCCGAGACGATGTTGATGACGAATTCGCCGGTCTGCTCGACGTTGCGCAGGGTATCTTTGCGGTCGTCGGGGCGGTCATTGCCTGCGGAACGCAGAGAAGGGCAGAAAAGCACGGTTGGAGGGTTTGAGCCGACTCCGCAGAAGAAGCTGAACGGGGCGACGTTGGGCACTCCACGGAGATCAACGGTCGAAACCAGCGCCACAGGCCGGGGAACGATGAGGCCGGTCATCAGTTTATATAGCTCAAGCACGGAATGGTTTGCGGGATTGATGCTCAGCATCGGATCCATGGATTTCAGGGGTTTCGACTCGGCAGAAGACATGGTTCCAGCTTAATTGCTCGGTGTGACGGTAGAAAAGCGCACGAACTGAGCTCAAAGCGCGATGTTGACCGTAGAGCAATCCTTTCTCTTTTCGGGAAATGGCAGGTTTGCGGGCGGCAGAGTGACGGTTTTGGTGCGCCGAGTCGCGTTGGAACAGCAATATTCGCGAGACGGTAACACACACAAGTGCACAATCGTACTTACAATTGAGCTTGGGCAATTTCTTTCCGGGAGACATCACCGTGCCGCGAATTCATTTTCAACTCCAGCTGGCCGAATTGAAAGACAAGATTCTGGCCATGGCGGCTTTGGCCCAACAGGCCGTTGAAGCATCCGTCGATGCGTATCTGCAGCGGGACGCAGGCCTGTGCCATTACGTGCGCGAAAACGAGACTGCGATCAACTCGGCCCAACGCGCTCTCGATGAGATGGCTTACGAGCTGCTGGCCAAGGAACAGCCGATGGCCATCGACCTGCGCTTCATTCTGGCCGTTATCAAAATGAATGGCGACCTGGAGCGCATTGGCGACCAGTCAATGAGCATTGCCATCCGGACGGGCGACGTGCTGGATCTGCCAGAAGTGGATCTGCCGGTGGATATCGGCGCGATGGGCGAGTATGCCAGCCGGATGATTCGAACTGCTTTGCAGGCGCTGCTGGAGGGCGACGCGCAGGTGGCTGACTCGGTGCGGCTGATGGATGATGAGATTGACCGGATGAACCGCAGCGCACAGAAAAACCTGCTGGCACTGATACAACTCCATCCGGAATATACCCCGCAGGCACTCAACGGAATCCTGATATCGCGCAACCTGGAGCGCATCGCCGACCACGCGACCAACATCGCGACCGACGTGATCTTCTGGATTCGGGGTGCGGATGTGCGCCACGCGCTGAGCCTCGCCTCAGATTAAGAGACAAGATTAGGGGACAGGATTAAAGGACAAGATTAGGGGACAGGCGATGGCACGGGCCGTCGATGCGCGGAAGCGTGAGCCGGTTTTCGGCCCTGCGCAAAGAAATTACCGTATCGAGTCATTCGCTCGCCTCAATGTGACAATTTGCCCCGAAGCGTCTCCGTACAATGAGGAGGTGCGCTTGAGTTAGACCTTTGTATTGATTGAAGGCAGGGCTGCCCGGAAACCGAGAATCGGCATTTGAGAATTGTTGCGACCACGATGGCGTTCCCGCCCTACTACTTCAGCCAGGACGAAGTATTGGCAGCGCTGAAGACTTATTGGGACAAGGGCATGGAAAACGCCGCAGTACTGGAGCGGTTACACTCCCGCACCGGCGTTGAGGGGCGATATTTTTGTCGCCCTCTTGCGGAGTATTACACCCTTGACACATGGGGCAAGACCAATGACGTGTGGATCGAGACGGCTGAAAAGCTGGGTGCCGAGGCCATAAGCGGGCTGCTTCGCGAGACCGGCCTGGCTCCGGAAAAGATTGGGACCATCATTTCCGTTTCAGTCACGGGGATTGCCTGCCCCTCGATTGAAGCGCGGCTCATCAACACACTCAGGCTACCCTCGCACATCAAGCGTACGCCCATCTTTGGTCTGGGTTGCGTGGCGGGAGCCTCGGGTCTGGCGCGCGCAGCCGACTATGTGAGGGCCTACCCCGACCAGGCTGCCATTCTGCTGAGTGTGGAGCTCTGCTCGCTCACCTGGCAGCGTGACAACATTTCGGTGCCCAACCTGATCTCTTCCGGCCTGTTTGGCGATGGCTGTGCCGCGGTGCTGGTCGTTGGCGACAAGCTTGCAGAAGAGATGAAAATTGCCGGCCCCACAATTGTCGCGAGTCAAGCTACCTTCTACCCCGATTCGCAGGAAGTGATGGGCTGGGAGATTTCTGAGAAGGGCTTTCGGATTGTGCTCTCAGCCGACGTACCGACTGTAGTCAGGCAGCACCTGGGGCGCAATGTTGATGACTTTCTTGCTGGGCACGGTCTAACACGCAGCGATATTGGCACGTGGATCATGCATACCGGCGGGCCCAAGGTGCTTGAAGCCAACGCCGAGGCGCTGGGGCTGACGCGTGAAGACTTTGCGCTCAGCTGGGATGCGCTGCGGCGGGCGGGGAATCTTTCGTCGGCATCTGTGCTGATGGTGCTCGACGACGTAATGCGCAAGCATCGGCCGGCCAGAGGCACGCGCAGTGTGCTGGTGGCGATGGGACCAGGATTTTGCTCAGAGATGCTGCTGCTGGAGTGGTGAGTTTGTTCATGCAGTCGAAGCAATCGCCTCAATCGACGGACGTTCTGATTGTTGGCGGTGGTCCAGCCGGGCTGGCCGCCGCGATCGCACTGCGTCAGCGCGGGGCTACAGTGACCGTAGCCGACTCGCTGCGGCCGCCCATCGATAAGGCTTGCGGCGAAGGGCTGATGCCGGATTCGCTCGATGAGTTGGCGAAGTTGGGAGTTCAGTTGGAGCCCAGTGATGGCGCGGCCTTCTGCGGCATTCGCTTTGTGCATTCCGGCGATGCAGCGACGGCCCAATTTCCCACCGCAGGTGGCCCGGGGATTGGCTTGCGGCGACAAGCCCTGCATCAGCGTTTGGTCGAGCGTGCCGAGGAGGCAGGCGTTTGCCTGCGCTGGGGCAGAACGGTGCAGTTCGGGGATGATCGCGTCGTTTTTATTGCGGGCGAAGCGATGGCCTATGGCTGGCTTGTCGGTGCCGACGGCATGAGTTCGCGGGTACGCCGATGGGCCGGCCTCGAGCGCGGCCGGACGATCAGCCGAAGATTTGGCTTCCGGCGGCATTTTCAGGTGAAACCGTGGAGCGACTTCGTTGAGGTGCATTGGGGCGAAAGCGGCCAGGCGTATGTAACTCCAACGGGCCCGAATGAAGTTTGCGTGGCAACCGTTGCGCGTAACCCACACTGTCGCCTGGAAAATCTGCTCGCAGAACTGCCTCAGCTACAAAAGAAACTGGGGCGCGTTGCGCTGGATGCAGAGCGAGGAGCCCTGACCACGACGCGGCGGCTGAAACGGGTCGTCGTGGGCAATGTCGCGCTGGTGGGCGATGCCTCCGGTTCAGCCGATGCGATTACCGGCGAAGGCCTCGGCCTCGGCTTTCGCCAGGCACTGTTGCTGGCCGATTGCATGCAGAGCAACGATTTGCACCGCTACCAGCGCGAGCATGCGAAGACCTTGCAACTGCCGCAAACCATGGCACGCGTGATGCTGCTGATGGACCGGTCGCCGAGTTTTCGAGCCCGCGCCGTGCGCATGCTTGCTTCAGAGCCAGCGCTCTTTACCCGGCTGCTCGGGGTGCACCTGGGCTCAGAATCGATCACGAGCTTTGTTCGAGCAAAAGGGCTTGAGGTGGCACGGGGACTCCTTTGGCCCCCTGCCGCAAATCACGGTCAGTTTGCGGCTGGAGCCTGAAGCAGACGCCCCAGCCGCATTGCAGGCTAGCGCAGCGTGGCCAGGGCCGGATAGAGCTTGCGCCATTGTGCGTAGCCGGATGCATACGCTGCCACCCAGGCTGCGCCGGCGGGCGTGGTCTCTGCAACGGAGATGCCGGCAGCGCAGGCCGCGTCCAGATCAGGCCATGCCCCGGCACCTACGCCAGCCATCAGCGCCGCGCCAAAGGCTCCGCCCTCTTCGGCGGTGAGAATCTGAACTGCATGGCCATAGACGGCTGCCTGAATCTGTCTCCACAGCGGCCCGCGTGCGCCGCCGCCGCCGAGGCGAATGCCGTTGACAGGAATGCCGAGTTCGTCAAAAAGCGAGAAAGTGTCCTTGAGCGAGTAGGCCACGCCCTCGAGCACCGCACGCACGAAATGGGCCGCTGTATGGGTCGTTGCAATGCCGGTGAAAGCCGCCCGGACAATCGGATCGAGGTGCGGCGTGCGTTCGCCGAGCAGGTACGGCGCCCACTCCAGCCCATCACTGCCGGGAGCAATACGACTGGCCGCGGCTGTGAGGGTATCGTAGTTGTCACCCGCAAAGAACGTTTCTTTGAGCCAGCGGAAGCTTAATCCCGCCGATTGCGTCACGCCCATGACATGCCAGCGACCGGGAACTGCGTGGCAGAAGGTGTGCAGGCGGCCTTTGGGGTCCTTGATCGGCGCAGCAGTGGCGGCAAAGACCACGCCGGATGTCCCGATCGTGGCCGAGACTGAACCGGGTTGCAGGATGCCCATGCCCACGGCTCCCGCGCCCTGATCGCCGGCTCCGGCTACCACCGGAGTTCCGGCAGCAAGGCCGGTCAGACTGGCAGCTTCGGCAGAGATTGAGGCGCAGACCTGGGGCGATTCGTAGACCTCGGGCAGCCAGCTCAATGGAATGCCGGCGGCATCGGCAACCTCGGCCGACCATCGGCGGTTGGTCACGTCCAGCAGCAGCGTGCCGCTGGCCTCCTGCACATCGATAGCGTAGGCCCCGGTGAGCCGGAAACGGACGTAGTCCTTGGGGCAGAGAATGTGGGCGGTGCGGGCGAAAATCTCCGGCTCATGCTCCTTGACCCACAGCAGCTTGGTCAGTGTGAAGTTGGGCAGGGCAGGGTTGCAGGTCAGCTCGATGAGCCGGTCGTAGCCGATCTGCTGGTGCAGCCAGTCGCACTGTGGCTGGGTGCGGGTGTCGCACCAGATCAGCGAGGGGCGCAGGACAGTGCCCGATTTATCGAGCAGTACCGCCCCATGCATCTGGCCGGTGAGGCCGACGCCAGTGATCGGTTGGTGCGGCACTGGAGCGGCTACAATGGCGCCGCGGATGGCGATCAGCGCTGCACGCCACCAGTCTTCCGGGTCCTGCTCTGCCCAGCCAGGGTGCGGGGTGCGAAATGCCGCGTGCTCCTCAGAGGCCGAGCTGACAATCTGCCCCCGCTCATCGACCAGCACCGCTCGGGTGCCACTTGTCCCAACATCCATTCCGAGGAACCACATAATCGGACCTTCCTTCTCAATCAGCCTTTGTAAATCGCTTTTCTCGTCTAGTTTGACAGAAGCAACTGAGCCGCGCAGGCCAGCATAGCAGCTTTGACCCGCGGAGGAAAGAATCGGCGTAAAACGGCCAGCTCGTCCAGGCCAGGCGACTGTCGCTTTGGTCCATCTCCGGGGCGCATGGTATACAACGAGTAGCCACAAGGAGTCCCGACTGCTGAATCGTCACAAAGCACGCACCCTGGAGTGGAGCAAGCTGATCGGCATCACGGGCGGTGCGCAGGTGATCGTTCAGGCGCTTGGATTTCTGAGCGGTATTCTCATTGTTCGCAAACTCCCCACCAATGAGTACGCGTATTACACCATCGCCACTGCGATGCTGAGCACGATGACGGCGCTGGCCGACGGTGGCATTGGTTCAGGCGTCATTTCCCAGGGTGGAAAAGTCTGGCAAGACCCCATCCAACTGGGAAAGGTGATGGCTACCGGCCTTGCTCTCCGCAAGCGATTTGCAATGTTCAGCGCACTCGCCGCTCCGGTGCTGATTTACCTGATGCGCAAACACGATGCAAGTTGGCTCGTGTCGTTTGCGGTGCTGGCGTGCCTTATTCCGACATTCTTTGCTTCGCTCTCCGATTCGTTGCTTGAGGTCGCGCCCAAGTTGCGCCAGCGCGTCGTGCCGCTTCAGCAGAACCTCATCGCGGCCGCCGCTTCCCGCGCTGCCCTGACGGTCTTGATGGCCTTCACGGTACCAATCTGCGCGGCAGCCGTACTGGCGACGGGCATTTCTCGCACCTGGGCCAACATTCGCCTGCGCAAGATAGCCAGTGAGTTTGCGGACTGGCGGCAGCAACCGGACCCGGAGATCCGCAAGAATATTCTCGACGTGGTCTGGCGCATTTTGCCCGCGTCCATTTATTACTGCATCTCCGGCCAGGTCACCATCTGGGTGATCTCGATCTTCGGTTCGACGGCCGCAGTGGGCCAGCTCGGCGGATTGACTGGTCTTTCCCAGGCCATGACGCTTTTCACCGTACTCTTTACCACGCTGATTGTGCCGCGTTTCGCACGTTTGCCTGACGTGAAGGCCTTGCTTGTCAAGCGGTTCGTCGTGGTGCAGGTCGGGCTGGTGATTCTGAGTTTTTTAATCATTCTGGCCGCAAGCTTCTTTTCGAAAGAGATTCTATGGCTGCTTGGAAAACAATTCCGCGGACTCAACAGGGAATTGACGGTAGCCTTCGCGTCCAGTTGTGCCTACCTGCTCAGCGGTAGCACCAGTCAACTTCTCTCTGCGCGGGGCATCGTGGTGCCCCCCGCGATCTTCATTCCATTTGCTGTCGCGGCTCAGATTGGACTGGCATTTGTGCTGCCACTGCAGGAGGTTACGGGCGCGTTGTTTTACGGCCTGTTCACGGCGCTCGCCATTTACGGATTGCGACTTGTATATTTTGTCGTTAACATGAGGCAGAATGACGCTTCGCCCACAATCAATCGCCCGGTATTATGACGAAGCTTATCGGATGGACCATTTCCCTCCGATTTCACGGCTCTTTTCCAAACAAAAGGTCTTTGCCTACTACGGATTTCTCGGGGATCGCAATTTTGGCGATGAGCTCGTCTTTGAGGCTGCGAAAGCCCTTTTCGAGCCAGGTGTGGTCCTGCCGATTCGACGCAGGATGCCTCTTCACCTCGGGGCGGCTGCCAAATTCTGCAAGAAGCTCTTTGACGGAATCCTGATCGGCGGCGGCACCCTCGTCGGCCCCAGCTTTTACTACCAGGGCTTTTATGCTGAATTGCTGAGCAGGGGTAACCCAATCTTTTTGCACGGCACCGGAATTCACAAGCCATCGACCTGGAATAACACATGGAAGGACTTTCTCGACAACAAGGTCTACGGGGGCGTTCGTGGTCCTCTGTCGATCGAAAATCTTTCCAGCATCAAGAGAGATTTCCTTATCGCCGGGGATGCTGCCTTTGCCCTGTTCAAACCGCAGACTGTGCGCCAACCGCGCGATGACCAGAAGACGGTGCTGATCAACGGTGGAGCACACGATCCTTTCCCGGGAATGGAAAAGAGCCGGGAAAGCATCGAGCAATTTGCCAGTGGACTCTTGCAGACGGGATTTGAAGTTCATTTCATGCCCTGTCACGAGATCGATCTGGAGTGGGGAAGGGAACTGCAGCAACGTCACCCGCAAATCAAACTTCTGCCCGTTCCGCTGGGCTTTGACGCCGCACAAAAGCTGTTTCGCGAGGCAACGTTTGCGGTTGGTGAAAGGCTTCACTTCACAGCGATGGCGATTCTGACTGGCTGCCCTTTCCTTTCGGTGAACTATTCCACCAAGCACGATGACCTGCTCGCCAGTGTCGAACTGGCCCAGGCAGGCATCGCACCGACCCAGATTACGCCTTCGAGCATTCAGTCCATCTTCGCGGACCGGGGTTCGTTTGACTGGGACCGGGTCTTTCACCACATTGAGTCCTACAAGGCGTTCCAAACAGCAGAGATGAAAGCCTTTAGACTCAACGAGCGAGCTTAGAGGGACCAGGAGTTCTCATCCGCGAGCCACACGGGAAGTGGTCTCAGAAGGCAAGTTCAGTCGATTTTCACCTTGAGGATATTCTTCTTTTCAGGGATCTCATTTCTTACCTGAGTCTTTGCAAAATGCCATCGGCGGGTCTCACCAAAACATCTTTTTACCCCTGTGACGTACGTCCTATCGAGTTGATGCAAAAAGGGGCGAGAATGCAGGTAGAGGCGGGTTGAGCCTGCCTGGAGAGATTTGAATGAGCGATCTTGCAACACTGGCGGAGTCGGTAGCGATAGACCCTTTGGTCGGGCACCCCGCAGATTTTCATGTCTTTCATCAGTTTCTTGACCGGTGCAAAGAGCTGCCGGCGATTACTACCTCGGTCTGCTGGCCCCTTTCTGAAGTGGCCCTGCGCGGGGCCGTCGAGGCCGCTGAGGCCGACATCATCAAGCCCACACTGGTTGGCCCGGCAGGTGAAATGAAGGCGCTGGCTCGCAAGATCCACGTCGATATTTCATCCTTTCCAATCGTGGATGCCACCACAGAAGAGCAGGCAGCACAACTGAGTGTAGCCATGTGCCGCAACGGTCAGGCCCAGGCCATGATGAAGGGCAGCCTGCACACCGATGAGTTGATGCGTGTCGCCATGGCCCGCGACACCGGCCTGCGCACCTCCCGCCGCATCTCGCACGTGTTTGTCATGGATACGCCGGCCTACGCGCGCACCCTGCTCATTACCGATGCCGCCATCAACATTGAGCCAGAGCTTGAAGACAAGGTTCATATCGTACAAAACGCCATCGATCTCGCTCATGCGCTGGGTATTCCCGAGCCCAAGGTTGCACTGCTCTCGGCCGTTGAAACGGTCAATACCAAGATCAAATCTACCCTCGACGCGGCAGCCCTGTGTAAAATGGCCGACCGTGGCCAGATCACCGGCGGCGTGCTCGATGGGCCGCTGGCTTTTGACACCGCCGTAAGCGCCAAGGCTGCGCAGATTAAAGGCCTCGTCTCACGCGTCACCGGCCAGGCCGACATCCTGGTTGTCCCCGATCTTGAATCCGGCAATATGCTCGCCAAGCAGCTCGAATACCTGGGCGGCGCGCAACTGGCTGGCATCGTCCTCGGTACGCGGGTCCCCGTCATTCTCACCAGCCGGGCAGACTCGGCCGAAACCCGCTTAACCTCGTGCGCCGTCGCCGTTTTGCTGCACTACGCGGCCAACCCAAGAACATAGCCCCCGGGTTGTAACGACCGTCGCACAGCAAAAGGCCCGCCGCAATTCCTCGGCGGGCCTTTTGATGGTTCTGCTTCCGATTCTCTACTGTGCGGCGGTCAGCGTGGCTTCGAGCGGGGTCGACTCGGACGAATCGCCCACGTGAACCACAAATTTCCCCGCATTCATCTTCCAGCCGTGCGTCGCTTCATCCCAATAGCTGAAGCTGCGGGCATCCAGATGGAGCGTTACATTTCTGGTTTCGCCGGGAGCCAGACGCAACTTCTCAAAAGCCTTGAGCTCGCGCTCGGGGCGCTTGACCGCCGCTGCTGGTTCTGAAACGTAAAGCTGCGCAACCTCAGCCCCTGCGACTGCCCCGGTATTGGTCACATCAAAGCTTACGGAAACCTGCCCACCCACCTTGATCGTGGCTGGCACCGAGAGATTGCCAAAGCTGAACGTCGTGTAGCTCAAGCCATAGCCAAAGGGATAGAGGGCGTGCTTGCCGGTACTCGTCCAATAGCGATAGCCAACCATCAGGCCGTCTTTGTAATGAACGTGCTGCAGGCCGTCCGCTTCCTTCTTTGAATAGTAGAAGTTGTACGAGGGATTCTCTTTCCAGTCGTTGTCAAAACTCACCGGCAGCTTGCCTTCAGGATTGATCTTGCCCAGCAGAGCCTCCGCGATTGCTGTACCGCCCTCCTGGCCCGGATAAAACGTGTGCAGCAGCGCTGGAACCTTGCCCAGCCAGCGGCGCGTATCCACCGCTCCCCCCGCCGTCAGCGTCACCACCGTCCGGGGATTGGCAGCCACCACCGCGTCGATCAAGGCATCCTGGCCCCAGGGCAGCTCGAATGTGCGGTCATAGCCTTCGCTCTCGGTATCCGCATTGAAACCAACGGCCAGCACCACCGCATCAGCCTTGGCCGCCAGCCGCAGCGCATCGGCTGAAACCAGGCTCGACTCAGGAGCGAGCCCAATCGACAGGCGCACACCCGGCGTGTACGGAATATAGTCCGCGGTAATCGTGATCGGCTTCCCAGCCGTCAGTTCAATGGTCGCCGAAAGCGGTATCTGACCTTCGCGATGCGGTTGATTCAGCAGCTCCTTGCCGTCCACTTTGACAGCAAAAGAGTCTTCGCCCGAGGCCGCCGCCAGCAGCAGATACTTGCCGCTCTGGGTGGGCTTGTAGGTCGCCGCGTAACGCAGGCTGCGCGGATTGGGGTCTGTCGCATCCCACATCGCCGGCTTCAGGTCATTGACCACGTGCTGGGTACTGGCAACGAACTTGCCCTGAAATTCATGGTTCGCAAACAGCTCGACCCGCACGTCGCCTTCAAACTGCGTGTTTCCAAAAATATCGCCAACATCCGGCAGTCCCCGCGCGTAGACCACGTTTACGCCCAGGGGAGCACCAAGGTTGGCGAGCCCGGTCAGAATGCTCACCGGCTCAAATGCCTGGGCCTGCGACGACCCTCCGCCTCCCGGAACTGCCGGGTAAGCATCCGGCCCAAGGACTGCAATCGTCTTTACGCGAGCTGGGTCCAGCGGCAAAAAGTGACCGTCGTTCTTGAGCAGCGTCAGCCCCTCGCGGGCGCCGGCCAACGCAATCGCGCGATCTGCAACTGAATATGTCGAGAGCGAATCGACCTGCTGCGGTCGAGCATCCGGCCCGATCCACCCATAGCGCAGGGCCACCCGCAGCAGGCGCAGAATCTTGTCGTCAATCGTCGCCGTCTTTACCTTGCCCGCCTTGATTGCCGGCAGCAGCTCCTTTGTATTCATGAACTTGGCATAGGGCATCTCAAAATCCAGTCCGTTGTTTGCCGCGCCGATTGCGTCGTAGACCGAGTCCCAGTCTGACATCAGCAGCCCCTGAAATCCCCACTCGCCCTTGAGCACCTTCAGGTTCAGAAACTCATTCTGCGTCGCGTGCACCCCATTCAGCAGGTTGTAGGAGTTCATCACGGCATCAACCTTGGCCACCTTCACCGCACTCTCGAAAGCTGGCATATACAGCTCGCGCAGCGACCTCTCGTCCACATCGGAACTCACGTTGTGGCGATCGTATTCCTGGTTATTGGCGGCAAAATGCTTGACCGTCGCGCTGACGCCCTGTGACTGCACGCCCTGAATATAGCCAACAGCCAGTTGCCCGTTCAGAAAGGGGTCTTCGGACAAGTACTCAAAGTTGCGCCCACTCACGGGAGAGCGGGCAATGTTGACGCCCAGAGCCAACAAAAAATGGACTCCCCGCGCCCGTGCATCGCGTCCCAGACCCTCGCCCACCTGCCGAGCCAGCATCGGATCCCACGTAGCCGCCAGCGCCGCTCCACCCGCATAGGCCGTCGTCGGTCCCCACGTCCGCACGCCCAGCGGCCCATCGGACATTTTGAACCGCGGCAGGTCAACGGAGGGAATCGCCTGGGTGAACATATTGTCCGTGCCACCGAGCAGGCTGATCTTTTGCTCAAGCGTCATTTGAGCCACCATCGCTTGCGCGCGAGCCTCAATCTCAGGCGAATCCGGAACCGGACCGGAAAGACCGGCAGAAGGAAGGACCGGACCGGAGCCGCCGGGCTGGGCAAGAAGCAGCTTTTCCGCAACAGGAGAAAGCAGCGCCAGGCAGGTGAATACAGCCAGAACAAACGTTTGAGCAGAGTGTTTTTTTGAAGTCAACATGTCGGGTGAAGCCTAAACCTGAAACCGGGCACTTGGCAACCAACCGTATGCAGTTCCAGGCTGGATGGAATTGCCCGCCGGGTGGCACTGCCCTTTGGTCATTAACCTTAAAGAACTCCCATGAAATCCCGATAGATAAGTTAGAGCTAATTCAATTGCGCTGCCCGGCCTGTTTCTTCGTCCCGCCAGCGCACCTTGCCTGAGCCAAAAGCGCACTCCAGAGGAGTGTGAATTGAGAGACGAGTGAGAACCTCGCAGAGGAGTGCTGCCATGCACTTAGCGGTGACAGAAGCAAGTATCCAAAAGGCCAACGCCCTGTTTTGGGAGCAGATGCTGGCTATGCGCCTTGACCCGATCACGCAGGGCGGTGCCGATGAGCACCGCTGCATCGGTGCCGCGCACGTGGTCGGCAGTTGCGACCTCACAGGCGTATGGAATGGACGCATCGAAGTTCGTCTGTCACAGGGTCTGGCCCTGGCAGCAACCTCTGCCATGTTGATGCAGCCGGTTGAAGCGGTGGAGGCCAACGATACCCTCGACGCCGCCAAGGAGATTGCCAACATGATCGCGGGCACGCTCAAGTCAGCCCTGCCCCGGCCTTGCGCCATGTCGGTTCCCCGGGCTGAGGTTGAGGCCGCCGATTTCTGCGCCCTGCCGCGCACGGGCGATTCGGTCACCGTCTTTTTTGGTCATCAGGCGGGTGAATTGATGGTCCGCGTTTGGGAGGAGCACCCAGAATTGGCCCCGGAACCAGTTCCTGAACGACCAGGTGATATAGCCACGGTATCGATTCATGCGCAACTCGGAGAATCGCTCAGCATGTCCTTGTTTGCCTCCGCATGCCCGGCGTGAGGTACCTGGTCGCCATCAAAATGTAAATACAAACCGCTCAATTTCATCCGCAACTTCACTCTTTTCTCTGCATGAGTCGAGAGGTGACGCATATTTTTATCTTGCAAATTTAACCTGACTGTCACTATGTTTAAGAATGGATTCCTACACCACGTATTTCCGTCCTTGTTGTCCCCACCCAGAAAAATACTAAGCCCTGCTGTCTGCGCGCTTGCGCAGCGGTGATTTCGCATCCGTTTCCATACTTTTCCGGAACGCGAACAGGACATCTCTACCCAGAACGACCTTTTTGGAGGACTCACGCATGAAGTACCGCAGTCTCCGTAATTTTCTGAGTGCAGCAGCCCTGCTGCTGACGCTCGCCCTCACCCTGACGAACGCAACATTGGCGCAACATACCTTCCGCGGGGGCATCAACGGCACCGTCACTGATTCGACAGGGGCCGTCGTTCCCAACGCCGCAGTAGAGGCCACCAACGAAGCCACCAACGTTTCGCAAAAGACGATTTCCTCGTCAGGCGGCGAATACTCCTTCCCCGAGCTCAGCCTCGGCAAGTACAGCATCTCGGTAACTGCGAGTGGATTCAAGACCGTCAAGGTCACCGGTGTAACCGTCTCCGCTGGCGTAATCTTTACCCAGGTCGTCAAGCTTGACGTCGCTTCTTCGGCTGAAACCGTCGAAGTGGCCGCCGACGCCTACACCCTTGACACCACCACGACCACCCAGACCACCATCATTGACGCGGCAGCCGTGGACAACGCGCCTCTCAATGGCCGCGACTTTACCCAGCTCGCCACCCTCACCCCGGGCTTTGCCAACTCCGGCGCGGGCGGCTACGGCTCGCTCAATGGCACCCGCGCCAACCAGATCAACTGGCAGATTGACGGCGTCGACAACAACGACATCTGGCACAACATCCCCGCGGTGAACCAGGGCGGCGTATCGGGCATTGCTGGTGTCATCCTGCCGCTCGATGCAGTTGACCAGTTCTCTGTCCAGACCAATGCTTCGGCAGATTCCGGCCGTAACCCAGGCGGTACCGCGACCCTCGGCCTCAAGGGCGGCACCAACAAGCTCCACGGGTCGGCCTACTACTTCAATCGCAACGAAGCTTTTGGCGCGATCTCACCGATTGTCCAGGCGGCTGGCGGCAAGAAGCAGAAGGTACGCGACTACAACGCCGGATTCTCACTGGGCGGCCCCGTTCTCAAGGATCACCTCTTCTACTTCCTCAACTACGAGCAGCAGCGCTTCGTCATCGGCGTTCCCTCCACAACGACCGAGCCGACGGCCATCTGGCAGCAGAAGGCCACCGACCTGATCAATGCCAACGGAGGCACGGTCAGCCCCATCTCGACAGGCCTGCTCAATCTGCTGTGGCCCGCCAAGGCACTGGCAAACTCCGCCTCGGAAACCTCAAAGAACGCTCCCCAGGTTAACAACTACATCAGCAACGACCCTGAATTTGGATACAGCTACAACGGCGTCGGCAAAGTTGATTACACATTCAACGAAAAGAACAGCATCTCAGCCCACTACTTTGGTGGACAAGGAAACCAGGTAGCTCCGGTTGGTTCTTCTTTGTTGGCGTACTACGAAGTGGCCCCGATTCATGTCTTCAACTATCAGTTGACCTACAATCACACCTTCACGCCTTCGCTCACCAATCAGATCGTCGCGGGTGTCAACTACTTCAACCAGGCGTTCTTTGACAACAAGACTGGATTCGATGTCGCCAGTGTTGGCCTCGTCGATGGTTCTCAGTTCAAGACGGCTCCAAAACTCCAGATTTCCGGATTCGACTCAACCGGCCGTACGCCTCCCGAGGGCCGAAACGACATCACTGGACAGATCTCCGACAACGTCTCATGGGTCAAGGGCAAGCATCAGATGAAGATCGGCGGCGAGTTCCGCAAGATTCAGCTGAATGAGTTCTACCATCGCAATGCCCAGGGCAACTTCAAGTTCAATGGAGCCCAGGGCGGCTGGAACATCCCTGAAGGCGGCTTCGAGGGCATCACGGACGGTCCAAGCCTGTCGCGCCTCGCTTCACTCGCCGACTACCTCTCGGGGCAGTTCTCTTCGGCTGCCATCACCATCGGCAATCCTGAGCGGCTGGTCTACGTGAACACGTTCGCCGGATTTGCGCAGGATTCCTACCAGTTGACCCCCAAGCTCAACCTCAATCTCGGCGTTCGCTGGGACTACGAAGGTCCGCTGCATGACAGCAAGAAGGATCTGTCTGTCTTCCGGCCCTCGGTTACAAACGGCATTGCCTTCCAGGGTGACCAGATCTCGACGGTCTACGACGCAACCTACACCGATTTCAGCCCTCGCATCGGCGTCTCCTATCAGGCCACTCCGCACACTGTGGTTCGCTTTGGTGCAGGCATCTACTATGACACCCCGAACATCAACCCGTTCCTCGATAACCGTCCCGGCAACAACGCTCCCAACGGACTTGAGAGCAACCCTGCCGGTGCCAGCCCAGTATTCGCCCTTGGCAAGAACCCGGCTACCGGTACTCCGGCTGCGCCAGCCTATTCCTGGCAAACTGGCGTAGATCCCTTCGGTTCGGCTACCGCTCCGACCTGCTTGGCAAGTGCAACCTGCGGTGTATTCTCCGTCGCCAAGGGATTCCAGCCTTCCAACAACATCAACTACAACTTCCAGTTGGAGCAGTCTGTCGGCTCGAACATCATCGCCCAGCTCGGCTATGTCGGCAGCCAGAGCCGTCACCTGTTGTCTATCGTTGACTTGAATCAAAGCACGCCTAATGCAGTTGGCGTTGATCAGACCACCCGTCCGTACTACGGCGCCTTCCCTGGATACGGCAACATCAACGAGATCCAGAGCATCGGCAACTCCAACTACAACTCGCTGCAGGCCACTTTGCGCGCCTCAAGCTACCACCACATGACTGCTCAGGCCGCCTACACCTGGTCGCACTCCTTTGACGACGTCACCGCTTACCGCGGTGCGCTGCCTCAGGACAGCACCAACTTCAAGGGCGACTACGGCCAGAGCGATTTTGACACCCGTCAGACCTTCGTTGGCGAGCTTTCCTACGAAGTTCCCAATGTCAACTCATTCAAGGTGCTCACCAATGGCTGGCAGTTGAACTCAGTCTTCGCTCTTCACACGGGCTTGCCGTTTACCGTGCTGACCGACGCGCAGAGCGACAACACCGGCGAGGGCAACCAGCGCGCCAACCAGGTCGGCAATCCGTATTCCGGATTCAAGAAGGAGTCGCTGACCGCCAATAACGGCAACTGGCTCAATCCGGCCGCCTTTGCCACTCCGGACCCAGGC
Organism: Acidobacteriota bacterium; assembly: GCA_025359885.1. Taxonomy (GTDB): domain Bacteria; phylum Acidobacteriota; class Terriglobia; order Terriglobales; family Acidobacteriaceae; genus Acidicapsa. The sequence continues at coordinate 37,346 of JANYDG010000080.1, read as the reverse complement.
AAATGGGGAACGACCAAGCGCAATGCCTATACTGCTCCTGGGTTTAGCGATGTTGACTTCTCGGTCTTCAAGAACACCAAGATTGGCGAGCGCATCAACACCCAGCTTCGCGTCGAGTTCTATAACCTCTTCAACCGCACCAACTTCGCTCCTCCGCTGCAGGTCAACTTTGACCCCAACCAGACCACCCTCAGCGGCCTGGCACTCTTTGACACCATTGGCGACTACAACGGCGCCCCTGGCATCGGAGCCGGCGAACCCTTCAACACCCAGCTCGCTTTCAAGGTCACCTTCTAAGCTTGCTTCATCCACAACAAGAACGGCGTCCAGAGCAATCCGGGCGCCGTTCTTGTTTGTACATCCCCTGTCCCAAGATTCCCCTGAATTGCAAAAGCCCCGGCGACCTGCCCGGGGCTTTTGCAATCTAGAAGCTGATTCGTGTGACTACGACAGGTAGCTGAAGGGCGTCTCCCGCATCCGCTCATGCAGCGGCTCCGGTACCAGCCCCGCCGTCGAGCTGCTCATCACTTCCTTGAACGCCTTGCGGAAGGCAGCCATCTCGTCCTTGGTGCCCACCGTGATGCGCACATGCGTCGGCCATGCTGGCCAGATGCGGCCGATGAAAATGTCCTTCCTGGCCATCGCCGCCAGCACTTCGCCACCGGGGCGCTTCACATCCAGCATGAAGCAGTTCGTCTGCGAAGGAGTTGCCGCCCAGCCCTCGGCCTTGAGCCACGCCAGATTTTCCATGCGGATGTCGCCGATGATCTTCTTCCGCGTCGGTACCAGGTCAGCATCGAGCAGGCTGGCCTTGGCCGCAGCAAGCGCCGTGATCGCCAACGAGTTCTGGCCACCGAGCGGAACCAGCTTGTCGATCAGATCGGGGCGGCCAATCGCATATCCCATGCGAATACCGGCCATCCCATACAGCTTCGAGAAGGTGCGCAGGACAATCACGTCCTTGCCTTCCTTGACGTAGTGCAGCGAAGATGGCGCATCGGAGAGGTGGATGTAGGCCTCGTCAATCAGCACAATCGTGCCCTTTGGCGCGTTCTGGACTACGTAGTCAATATCCTCCGGGCTGGTCACCGTGCCGGTCGGGTTATTCGGATTGCAGATGTAGATCACGCCCGGCGTGGCCGAGGCGGCCAGCATCGCCTTGACATCGTGCGACGCCGCGCCCTTCGGGTCCTTCAGCGGAACCTTGATGACCGGCGCGCCTACCGCCTTGGCGGCATACATGGGAGCCTCGTAACCGGGGTCGGCAACGACCAGCGGCTTGTCTTTGGATGTGTAGGCCAGCACGGTGTAGTGCAATGGCTCGCTCGACCCGGCATAGGCGCATACGCTGTTTGGATCGAGCCCCTCGATTTTGGCAAACGTATCGTTGATCTCAAATTGCGCATCCATCAGGTACCGGCCGCCTTTGGGAATCATCGCCGCAATCGCGTCCCGCGCCGCCTGCGAAGGCCCGAGCGGATTCTCGTTCGCATCGATGTGAATTCCCTTATTCGAGGCGGCAAACTTGGGTCGCTGAGCAAACGCCATGTGCGCTTCAGTCAAGACGGGAATCGAAGCAAGGGCGGAGGTGGCTGCGGCAATCCGCATGAAGTTGCGACGTGAAAGGCCGCTACAAGCAGAAAGATCGAAATTGGAATTCGACATCGGTAGGACTCCTGAAAGACAGATTCGTTGAAAATTGGATAAGCAGAGCCGAGCGCCTGACAGACGCTTAGGTCGTGTATTGGAGAGAGGCCGAAACGAGAGAAGGGATTCCCATACTTCAAAGTAGCGTCTGGCGGCGAGGTTGACAAGGAAGAAATAATTAGCGGTTCCCAAGTGCGGGAAGGTCATGCTAGTCTTTGTTCGGTAAACGATTTCTCAAATCGCCCGGTTCTGCTCTGAAGTAACGAATTCGCAACGCTACGCATCAAACTGCTGCTTTTTGCTGCGCTTCACACGCTTTTGCGCATGGGCCGGACAATGAATTCAAAAGGGCGCGCAATTTGCTTGACAGATGTTCAGGTAAAGCCATTTACTAAGGGTCGCATCTTTACATCGCAACAAACCGTACTCGGACGGAATGCTTCTCATCAGGTGGTCGAATGCTTGAACTCGCTCTAACCTCTCACGTCGCTGGCGGTCTGATACCGCAGGCTCTCACCATGCTCGCTATCGGTGCTCCTTCGCTGGCCCATCTTGGTCCACTGGACATTGCTGTCATCGCCATTTACTTTGCCATGGTCATGTGGATCGGCTTCTATTTGAAGAAGCGTGCCAATACCAGCGAAGAGTTTTTCATGGCCGGCCGCGAGATGACCGCATGGATCGCCGGACTCAGCTTCGTCTCGGCCAACCTCGGCTCGCTTGAGTTGATGGGATGGGCTGGCTCGGCCTATCAATACGGCATTCTCGCCGCTCACTGGTACTGGATTGGCGCGGTCCCCGCCATGCTCTTCCTCGGCATCGTCATGATGCCCTTCTACTACGTCTGCAAAACTCACTCCGTTCCCGGCTATCTCAAGCTGCGCTTCGGGCAGGGTTCGAGCATCGTGGCGGCCTTTTCCTTCGCCTTCATGACCATCCTGATGAGCGGCGTCAACATGTTCTCGATGGCCCTCGTCATGAAGGTGGTCCTCGGCTGGGACATCACATTCTCGATCGTCATCTCTTCGCTCGCCGTCGCGGCTTACGTGGCCCTCGGTGGCTTGCGCTCGGCCATCTTCAATGAGGTTCTCCAGTTCGTCCTCATCTGGGGCGGTGCACTGCTGGTCCCCATCCTCGGCCTCACCGAGGCGGGCGGCTGGACGGGCCTGAAAGCCCAGATCATTCGCAACTTCCCCACCCAGGACTACCTGCACATGTGGCGAGGCCTCGGCCACTTCAGCGATAACCCCATGGGCGTCCACTGGACAGGCATCGTCCTCGGCCTCGGTTTCGCCATCAGCTTCGGCTATTGGACCACCGATTTCCTCGTCGTCCAGCGCGTTCTCGCGGCAAATTCGCTCCGCTCCGCCCGTATGGCTCCGGTCATCGGCTCCTTCTTCAAAATGGCGGTTCCCTTCATCGTCATCCTCCCCGGCCTGCTCGGCCTCGTTGTCCTCCAGAACGCTGATGGCAGCATCATGCATCTGGTCGGTGAAGACATCGTCAGCGCCCACCCCGGCGCAGGCATGCACAGCTACAACGAAGTGCTGCCGCTGATGCTGGTGCGCTACTGCTCGCCCGGCCTGCTCGGCCTCGGCATCACCGCCCTCATTGCCGGCTTCATGAGCGGTATGGCCGGCAACGTCAGCGCCTTTGCAGCTGTCTGGACCTACGACATTTACCAACCCCTCATCAACAAAAACGCCCGCGATGAACACTACGTCGCCATCGGTCGCTGGGCCACGATTCTCGGGGTCGTCATTTCCATCGGCGCCGCCTATCTCGTGATGAACGCAAAGGGCATCATGGATTACGTCCAGGCGCTCTTCAGCTTCTTCATCGCTCCGCTGCTCGGTGCAGTGCTTACCGGCATGTTCTCTAAACGCGCAACCAAGGCGGGCGGCTTCTGGGGATTGCTCATCGGTACCCTCACCTCCGTCGGCCTCTGGGCCTGGGTCAAGATTGACCCTACCGCTCTGCGCTACGTGGCGATCTCGCCCGATGCCAAAGACATGGCCGAGAACATGTACCGCGCCCTCTGGTCCTTCAGCGTCACCGTCATCGTCGTCTTCGTCGTCAGCATGTTTGGCCATGCCCGACCGCTCGCTGAGTTGAACGGCCTGGTCTACGGCGCTACCAAACTTCCCAAGGAAGAACCTGTCCCCTTCTATAAAAATGAATGGTACTGGGCGGTGATCGCCGTCGTCGTCTTCCTCGCACTGAACATCATCTTTTGGTAAGGAGACTCACGTGAAAGAAAGCGAAATCTCAATCTGGTTCTTTATCGGCGTGCTCCTCACCATCTACGGCGCACTCATCCTCTCCTACGGCATCTGGGAGTTAGTCACCGGCAACCTCGCCAACGTGGTCCTGGCGAGACTTCACGCCCCCGTCTGGTGGGGTGCACTCATGCTGCTGCTCGGGCTCTTCTACGCGCTGCGCTTTCGCCCCGGCAAGGCCTGAAATTGATCTGTCGGGCATGGAACATTCGCCAGATTCATCCGCGATATCCATGCCCGAGAAAACTTAACTATGCAGTGATAACCATCATCCGGGCCCATGCACCGGTGCAGCAAGGAGCATCCAATGGCAGCGCTAAGAACCATGACCTACGGAGTCGTTGTAGGCAATCGCGGTTTCTTCCCAGATCATCTGGCGAAAACCGGACGCGAAGAAATGATCACGGCCATCGAGGCCGCCGGCGGTAAAGCGATCGTGCTCACCGCCCAGGACTCAAAATTTGGCGCCGTTGAAACCTACGCTGAAGCCCAGCGCTGCGCAGAACTCTTCAAGCAGCACGCCGCCGACATCGACGGCATCATCATCACCCTGCCCAACTTTGGCGACGAACGCGGCGTAGCCGATGCCATCCGCCTCTCTGGCCTCAAGGTCCCCGTCCTCGTCCAGGCCACGCCCGACAAGAGCGACGCCATGACCATCGCCACCCGGCGTGACAGCTTCTGCGGCAAAATGAGCGCCTGCAACAACCTCATGCAGTACGGCATCCCCTCCTCGCTCACCACGCTCCACACCGAGGCCCCCGCGTCGCCTGAATTCAAGGCCGATCTGGAGTGGTTCGGCGCCGTCTGCCGCATCGTCAAGGGTCTTAAGAACCTGCGCATCGGTGCCATCGGCGCTCGCCCCACGGCGTTCAACACCGTCCGATACTCCGAGCGCATTCTCGAAACGAACGGCATTTCCATTGAAACTCTTGACCTCTCCGAAGTCCTCGGCCGCATCCACAAGATGGGCGACAAAGACGAAGCAGCCCAGGCCAAGCTCGCCGCCATCAAGGCCTACGTCACCCATTCCGGCATCCCCGAAGATGCCCTGCTCAAGATGGCCAAGCTCGGCGCCGTTATCGATGGCTGGATGAAGCAGACCCACGTCACCATCTCCGCGGTCCAGTGCTGGACCTCGCTTGAAGAGTTCTTCGGCGTTGTTCCCTGCACCATCATGAGCATGATGTCCAACGACCTCATCCCCTCCGCCTGCGAAGTCGACGTACCCGGCACGCTCAGCATGTACATGCTCGCCCTCGCCTCCGGCACGCCCTCTGCCCTGCTCGACTGGAATAACAACTATGGCAGCCACCCTGACAAGTGCGTCTGCTTCCACTGCTCCAACCTGCCCAAGCACTTCTTCAACGAAGTCAAAATGGACTTCCAGGAGATCATTGCCGGCACCGTCGGCAAAGCCAACACCTTCGGCACCTGCGTTGGTCGCGTCAAATCAGGAGCCATGAGCTTCGCCCGCTACTCCACCGACGACCGTCGCGGCATCGTGCGCGGATACGTCGGCCCCGGCCGCTTCACCGACGACCCGCTCACCACCTTCGGCGGCGCAGGCGTGGCCGAAATTCCCAAGCTGCAAAAGCTGCTCAAGTACATCTGCCGCGAAGGCTTTGAACACCATGTCGCCGCCAATTTCAGCGACAGTTCCAAAGCCGTCCACGAAGCCGCCAGCCGCTACCTCGGCTGGGAAAGCTACTACCACGGCGAAAACGAAGATTAACCCTTTTGGACTGGTCTCCAGGGGCGCTGACAAAGCATGTCAGCGCCCTGTTTTGTTTTAGTTCTATACTGAATAATCGATTTAATTCAATTACATCAACATGGGGAAGGTAAGAACTCGATGAGCGCGCGAATCCGTAAAAGCCTGGTAGTGAATGGCACCACCGTAGTGACTGAAGCAGCCTGGAATGCCGAACTCGAAGCCAAGCATGAACGCGTCCTCCAGTGGCTGCGCACCCATGAATTGGGTGGCGTCCTGCTTCGGCGCAATGAAAACATCGCCTGGCTTACCGGCGGTGCCGTGGAACTGCGAGTGCTCACCCCCAACGAAACCGGTGTCGCCGCCCTGCTGGTGACCGCCGAGGGCGCGCGCTACTACTTCACTACCGCCAACGAGGCCCCGCGCCTGCACGATGAGGAATTCGGCGCACTCGACTTCGAGCCTAAAATCTTTCCCTGGTATGCCGACGCCACCGACGAAACCGCCCTCGCCCTCACCCACGGCCGCCTCGCCGCCGATACCCCGGTCCCCGGCTGCAACCACGCCAATCTTTACCCGCTTCGCACCGCCCTCGAGGAAACAGAAATCGCCCGCTTCCGCTGGCTCGGCGCACACACCGCCGCCGCCGTCACCGAAGTCCTCAAGACCCTGCAGCCCGGCATCAGCGAATATGCCATGGAAGGCCGCGTCGCAGAAGCGCTGCTCCAGCGCGGCATCCTCCCCTCCGTTTATCTGATGGCGACCGACGAGCGCATCTTCAAGTACAAACACGCAGTGGCACGCGGCAACAAGCTCGAAAAATACGGCATGATCAACCTTTGCGCGCGCAAATGGGGCCTCACCGTCTCGATCACCCGCTTTGCCCACGTCGGCCCGATTGCCGCTGAACTTGCCCAGCGTTTCCACGCCGCAGCCCAGGTCAACGCCGCCCTGCTCGACGCCACCCGCGAAGGGGCAACCGCAGCTCAGCTCTTCAAGACAGCCGCCGACGCCTACGCCGCCAACGGCTTCCCCGGCGACGAACAGCTCCACCATCAGGGCGGAGCCACCGGCTACTGGGAGCGCGAATGGGTTGCTACCCCGTCCGGCCCGGAAATTGTTGTCAACAACCAGGTCTTCGCCTGGAACCCCAGCGTCCACGGCGGCAAAGTCGAAGACACCGTCCTGCTGAGAGACGGCAAAATCGAACTCCTCACCCCGACACCCGATCTGCCGTCTCTCGCCTCAAGCGCCAACGGCAACAGCTACGCCGCTACCGGCGTCCTCGTCCTCTAATGCCGGGTGCCCCATCCTTCACGCGTTTCGTGAAGGGTGGGAACCACGAATCCCCGCCCGCCGATGAAACCGCTGCGCCCTCGCAATATCCTGCATAATCTGGCCTTTAAGCGCCTCCGGCGTCGGCCAGGTCATCTCCGGCCGCAGCCGCAGCAGAAACTCCAGATCCAGTGGCGTCTCCTCCGTCAATTCAACCGGCTCGTAATTTAAAAGATGCGACTCAACCGCAAACGAAGGCTCCCCAAACGTCGGCCTATTGCCAACATTGGTGATCGCCTCAAAGCATCGGCCAGCAATCGTCAGTCGTGTCACATATACCCCAAAGGCTGGCAGCAGCCCAGCGTATGCAGCCAGATTTACCGTCGGCACCAGCAGCCTTGTCCCAATCCCGCGCCCGCGCGCCTGCGTCGAACGCACCGCAAACGGACGCCCCAGCATCCATCGCGCCTGCCGCATAGCGCCCGCCGACACATACTGCCGGATTGCCGTGCTCGAAACTGCCAGCCCATGCGCATGCACCGGCTCGTGAATCGTTAACGTAAACCCAAACTCGCGGCCAAACTCAGCCAACTCCCGGATGCCTGCCTGCGCCCGATGCCCAAAGCGAAAATTTGCCCCCTCGTGCATCGACCGCACCGCGAGCTTCTCCACCAGGATCGATTGCACGCACTCCCTCGCCGTAAGGCAGGCCAGCGCATCGTCAAAACGCAGCACGAGTACCGCGTCAATGCCCGTCGCTGCCAGCAATCGCAGCCGCTCGGGAATGAGCGTCAGCAATCCGTCCGCCTTCTCCGGCCTCAGAAACTGGTCTGGATGAGGATCAAACGTGATCGCCACCGACTTCCATCCGCTGGTTCGCGCTTCGGCAATCACTTTGCCGAGCACTTGCTGGTGGCCCAGATGTACGCCATCGAAGTTGCCCATGATCGCAACCGATGGCCCGAATCCTTGAGGGATCTCAGCCAGCGAATGAAATACATGCGTCATGTCGGCGTTACCTCGAGCTGCAACGGCAAGAGCTGGATCGGCACAATCAGGCCGTCATGCGCCAGCTGAATATCTTCCGGCAGATTGGCGTTGGTCTCGGCATGGCCAAGATCGTGCGAGATATGCGTAAACCAGGTCTGCCGCGCACTGATCCGGTGAGCCCAGCGCACCGCCTGATCCACGGTCGCATGGCTCGGGTGGGGTTGGTGGCGCAGCGCCGCGATCACCAGCACGTCCAGCCCCTCGAGCAAGGCAAAGCTCGACTCTGGAATCGCGCTTACATCCGTCATATACGCAACGCTGCCAAATCGATAGCCGGTAATCGGCATATCGCCATGAAAAACCGGAATCGGCGTAAACTCCACCTCGTGCACCCGGACGCCGCCTTCGACGTTGTGCAGCGCCACCTTGGCCCGCGTCGGATACTTCGAATCCGGCGAAAACGTGTAGGAGTAGATGCGCTCCAGCACCGCTCGCGTTTCAGCCGTAGCATACAGAGGAATTGGCCCGGATTGGCGATACGTAGCAAAGCTGAGCGGCCGCAGGTCATCCAGACCAAGAATGTGGTCCGCATGCGAGTGCGTATAAAAGACTGCATCGACTCGCTTCAGCCCCGCACGCATCGCCTGCTCGCGGAAGTCCGGACCGGTGTCAATCAGCACAGTCCTTTCCGCTGCCTCGTTTCCAGCCCACCGCACCAGAACTGACGGTCGCAACCGGATATCGTGCGGGTCAGCCGAGGTGCAAACCGCGCACTCACACCCCAGCGTCGGCACGCCCATCGATGTGCCCGTACCGAGAAATGTGAGGGTTCCCTGCATTCGCTAGCGCCTGGCTCCAGTCGGCGAACCCGGCGGTGGCGGCATCGGCGCCTGGGCCTGCATCGAGATCATCCGAGTCAGCTCCAGAAAGGTCTTGCGGACCTCGTACAGCACGGTCAGCAGTGTCCGCTCTTCCAGGCCAGAGAGTTGGCCGATGGTCCGTTCGTGCACCACGCCGAGCAGGTCAATGGTCTGGCGCGCCCCGAGAATATCGATGCGGGGCCGCTGCCCTTCGGGGGTTCCCGCGCCCATCTGCATCATGGCCGAGAGATAAAGCTGCTGCACCAAATGCTCAAAGCCGATCTTCTCTGCCGGCGGCGCTCCAGGGTTCTGTGCACGCACCAGGTCATCGAGCCGTTGCGCAGCCTGTTCGTAAGCGGAGAACTGTAAGCGAAGCTCTTCGGTGGTTGGAACTGGCGGAAGCTCAGGGTCGTTGAAATCACCTGCATTCTCTGCACTCTGATCCGCAGTGGGCTCGTCGGCAACCGCAACAGGCTCTTGCACGGCGTGCTGTACTGGCTCTACCAGCGTCAGGCGCGGGGCAGCAGCCGGTTTCGCTGCGACCTCGGGGACGTTCGATTCCGGCGATGGTTCTTCAACTTCCCGCAATTTGCGGCGGTCGACTACAGTGAATTTCGGCGTATCGGTCATGAACTCTCTTCTGCGGCACTCAGGCCGTCGTCAACTTCGGATTCGAAAACAAAATCTGGGCCGAGCCCCCCACGTAGCTCAGTGGAGCATCCCCCACTTCAGCCTCGGCGCGCACCATCCCTATGGCAAAGATGCGCTCGCTGCCGTCAAGATGCAAGGCCGCTACGCTGGTCAATGTACCTGCTGCCTTGCTTTCGGCAGTGCCGCCGGTCTGCCGGATTTCTGTGCCGATTGCAGGCAAGTCACCAGGAGTGTCGGGAAAAATTTCAAGTGAACGCAGGTGCCGGTGCACCTGCCCGCGGGATCGGATGCGCTCTACTATCTCCTGGCCAAGGTAGCAGCCTTTGGTGAAGTTCAAGGCGCGAACCTGGCTGGTTTCCTGCGCCAAATCGCGGCTTTGAATATCCACTCCGTAGGCGGCAATTCCCTCGACGATCCTGATCGTTTCAAGAGCGGCCGCTCCAACCGGCTGTGCGCCCTGCTGCAGCAGCGCTTTCCAAAGCGCCGGTATCAGCTCGACTGAGGTCCACAGTGCGTAGTGGGGAACGAGCGTGCCGTAGCCGCGCTCAACTCTCACTGCAATCGAGTCAACCTGACCATCAGCCACGGTGAGCATCTCTGTCAGCACCGGCAGGCCGAGCCGGGCGAGCACCTGTTCAGCGCCAGGACCGCTCAGTCCCAGCGACGATTCACCCGACACCGGTACCAGTTCAACATCATCCATGATGATGAAATGGTCAAAGTGGGCCAGCAGCGCTTCGGCTTGACCGGCCTCGATTTCAAGCTGGAGAGTATTGCCTCGCCGCCAGACAGCCACATCGCCCTGGATGCGCCCTTGGGCACTGAGCACGAGATTGTAGTTCCCGCTCTGGTCAGCCAGCGCTTCCACAGTGTTGGTGACCATGCCGCTCAACCAGCGAAAACGATCTTCTCCGCGCACTTCAACGCGCCTGAGCCAGCCCAGGTCATGAACAGCAGCAGAGGCAAGAAGTGCACCGGTTTCCACCTCTGGCGCGTCCAAGTGCTGTACGGTCAGTGCGCCTCGATAGGGCACTAAGAGCGGCGCAGCATGCGGGGCGGTCGTTTGAGAGTGCGCGGGCGCAGTCAAATGCGCAGCCAGTGCGGTGATCGAGGTTTCTGTTGGCAGTTCGAGTTCCATCATGATGGGTTCGCCGGGGGTTGAGGGAAGCAAAACTTGAAAATCGAGTCATGCACCCTGACCCGATTATAGCCTTCAGGTATATTCCGAGTTAAGCCAACAGAGGCTGGGCAACACCCGGCTGCAATGCAGGTTCGATGAGTCAGGCAATCATGGAGAGCGAATGACGCAGAAGCAAGTCAGTGGAATGGCCCGTATCATGCGGCCGAAGACAACGGTTCTGCGGGGTGTGGCACTGTTGGCGCTCGGGCTCATCTGCGGCCAGCAGATCAAGGCGCAGACTCCCGCCCCGGGCGAAAAGGCTGCCAAGCCAGCCGCTGAGGCTCACCTCACTCCAGATCAGGCCAAGGAGCTTTTCCGCAGTGTCGATGAGCTGACCAAGTTCGCTTCAGAAGAGACCGGTCTGCCAATACGCACGGAAGTCAAGCGAACGCTGACCACCCGCGTCGCCGTTGAAAAATATCTAACCTCAAAATTTGATGAGGATGAAGACGCAAAACGCATGCAGCGTGGCGAAATCGTGCTGAAGAAGTTTGGCCTGCTGGACCGCGACTTCAACCTCAAGCCGTTCATGCTTTCGCTGCTCAAGGAACAGATTGCAGGCTACTACGACTCCAAAACCAAGATGGTCTACATGCTGGACTGGATCGACGCAGAGACGCAGAAGCCGGTGTTGGTCCATGAGCTGACGCACGCCCTGCAGGATCAGCATACCGATCTCGAAAAATGGAACAGCCAGACCCCCTCTGGTCTGCCTCGCAATGCCGGTGAAGACAACGACCACCTCGCCAAGGATGAACTGGATACCGCGCGTTCCGCTGCCCTTGAAGGCCAGGCGATGGCGGTTTTTCTTGACTACACGCTCAAGCCCAGCGGCCGCAGCATCGTCAAGGACCCTGAGTTGCTTGAGCAGTTGCAGGGCCAGATGCAGGGCTCGGATGACTCGCCCGTGCTGGCCCGGGCTCCCTTGCTGCTGAGCGAGTCTCTGCTCTTCCCCTACAAGGATGGCCTGAGCTTTGAGCAGGACATCTGGATGGACAAGGGGCGAAACGCCGCATTTGCCGGTGTGCTTGACCGGCCGCCTGCGTCCAGCTGGGAAGTCATGAACCCGCGCGTTTACGAGCAGGGCAAGCAATCGCCCGTGCTGGTGATGCCCGACATTCACCCCTTGCTCAACGGTCTCTACGCGCCGTATGACATCGGCCAGGTCGGGCAGCTTGACTTGCGCATCATGGCCCAGATTTTCGGTGGCGAGGCAGCCGCTCGCGAACTGACGCCCGCATGGGACGGCGGCATCTACTGGGCCGGGCAAAAGACCACCGCCAGGTCGCCCGCGGAACAGGCCTCCACCCGCTCCATTGCACTGCTCTATCTATCGGCCTGGAAGAGCACCGCCTCGGCGCATATTTTCGCTCGCATGTACGGTGAGGAGCTGGGACGCAGATACTCCGGCGTAAAGCTCGATACCACCAGCCCAGCGCCCGCCTCTGCCACAGGCGACGAAGTGATCTACACGACCAATGAAGGTCCGGTGGTCATCCGCGTGAGTGGCAAGATGGTCTTTGTCTCTGAAAGCTTTGATATTCCGATGGCGCGAAACCTCGCAGACCTGCTGATCGATGGGCAGGGAAGCGGTGAGACGCGCACTGCGGCCGTTGCACCCGCAGGGGCGCCCCTTTCACAAAGCCTGGTGCGGTTCCTGCATTCCTGCGGCATGATGAAGGCGGCGCTGGTTCACTGAGCTGGCGGTGTGATTTGGCAGCCGAGTATGCCTCAATGAACCTGGTCGGATGTCCCGGCTGCTTTTGCCTCAAGCAGCACCAGGAATTCTCGGGCAGGTATGGCTTCGCCAAAGTGCCATCCCTGGGCCAGAATCTCCTGGTCGAGCCTGGCAAAGTACTGCGATTGCTCGGCTCGCTCAACCCCCTCAACCACAACCTTGACGTGCAGCGCCTCGGCCATCGCCAGAATTTGCGGCACGATGGCCGCAGTCAGCGATCCAGTGCCGATTGCATCGGTAAAGGCGCGATCAATCTTGATTGCGTCCACCGCCAACTCATTCAGATACGAAAGGCTCGAATATCCGGTGCCAAAATCATCGATATAGAATGCATGGCCCCGCTCACGCAACTTGCTGATTGCCGAGATTGCAAGATGATGATCGGCCGTGGAGCGCTCGGTCAGTTCCAGGTTCACGCTCGATGACGCAATCTTGTTTTGCGCCAGCAGCTTCTCAAGCATGGGCAGAAAACTCGAGTCGGCCAGGTCGGTGGCCGAAATATTCACGTTCAGGCGGAAAGATGGGTGGCTGCGCATGTATTCACCCAACTCGGCCACGATCAGTTTCAACACAACCCGGGTCAGCTTTGCAATCAATCCCAATTCCTCGGCGGCTGATACAAACACGTCTGGGGGAATGTACTGCCCATCCTCATTGGTCCAGCGTGCCAGCGCCTCTGCGCCCACAATTTGCCCGGTTTTGACATCCACGATGGGCTGATAGACCACGGTGATCAGATTGCCGCGCAAAGCTCGGCGCAGTTGGGTGGCCAGGCTTCGCTTGCGAGGGACCGCGATGGTACCGGCAAGTGCGATCCCTGCGAGCATCCCAATCAGGCCAAATCCGCGAATATTTGAGATATTCATGTCCCAGGCATCGTGCAGAGAGAGGGAGGCAACCATGCAGGGGGCATATCGTTCGGAGCATCGAGCTACGAAATACCTGTCTCCACGAATCAGCTTCTTTTCCCCGAATATCTCCTCGTTGGTCAATTGCAGAGGCTCTCCGGCAGTGCGCAGAATCTGGTTTTGAACTCGATTGGTGAGTGTTGTGGTGTAGCTCATGGGGGCTTCCCGCAGATGGGCGAACGTATCCCGCGCTGCCACAAAGTCAGCCTCCCCGGATTCCGTGATGTCTCCAAGCATTCCCGGGGCTGAGATCAGTGGCGTATTCAAGCGAATCGCTTTTCCGCTCGGGGTCACAATATCCGGCTTCGCCTGGACCATCGGCGATTGAAGCCGACCGGTCATCGAAGTGCAATAGAGGTTCCCTCCTCGTACACGCCCGATCTCTTTGACAAGGTGTCCATGAAATACCATGCCGCGAAGCCTTGCTATGTCCTCATCGGAACAGAACGGGAAGGGCGAGGCGTTCACTACATCCAGCGTGGAATTGATTTCATCGGTGAAGTGGTCGGCGTAGTCGACCAGGTGGAGGGCGTACTTGGTCACCTTGACGTCAGTTGAACGAACCGCAACGCCGATGCCGATAGCCAGACCCAACAGGGTAGACACGAGGATGATCCCCGTCATGCGGAGGAATGGGATCCGAGGACTCCGATGGGTCAGGTTAGTCACTCGCTCTTCTCCGCGCACAGGTACATGAGGGTCCTCGCTGAAATGGGAAGACCGAAATACCATCCCTGGCCCAGCATATTTGGGTTCTCTTCAGCAAAGTAAGAAGCCTGCTCCGCCCGCTCAATGCCCTGCACCACAACGCTCAGCCCTAAAGCCCTGGCTACGGCAAGTATCTGGGGAACGATGGAAGCGGTCACGGAGTCGGTGCCAATCGTAGCGATGAATGACCGGTTGATCTTGATGCCATTCACATTCAACTCATTCAGGTACGCGAGATTGGAGTATCCAGTGCCAAAATCGTCGATAAAAACCTGGTGACCTCGCTCGCGCAGGCGACGAATGGCTGAGACAGCGACATCCCGCTCGCTGGTGGCTCGCTCGGTCAATTCAAACGTGATGTGGGAGGCGCTGATCGAAGCTTCATGAAGCTTTTCGTCCAGCAACAGCAGAAGCCTCGGGTCGGCTAGATCAGAAGGGGCCAGATTGATGTTGACGCGGAAGTCTGATTTGATCGCGAAGATCGGCCCCAACTCTTCAAGTGCACGGGAGACGACGAAACGCGTAATCTCGCTGACGAAACCCTCGGCCTCCGCGAGCGCAACGATCGTCTCCGGGCGAATGCTCTCGCCATCTTCGTCCGTCCACCGGGCCAGGGCTTCCACGCCTACGATGTGTTGGTTTCCTAACTCGACAATAGGCTGATACGCGACTGATAGTTTTCCCAGCATGATGGCACGCTTCAGTTGACTGGTCTGGCTGCGGCTCTTCGGACTGCCCAGCAACAGCGCCACGGCGCATGACACCCCGGCCAACGCTCCCGTTGCAACGTAAATCCGTAGCAACCTGCGATGGGTCTGCCACATGGCAGCGACCGGAATTCTGGCCACGACGCACACCGAATACTGTTGCGAGCAGCGGGCGCGGTACAGTGTGTTTTGAACTCGCGCCACTTTTGCTGTGCCCAGAATACCGGGGGGAACCACAAAGGGGCCCTGCTCCCGGGAGTGAATGACCCCTTTGGCGCGGTCGATCGATCCCGCGAAGTATTGAATGGGTGACTGGGGAAATTCAGCGAACGTATCCGGGCTGATAACAACCTCGGCGCTTTGCCGGACGATGACTTCCGCCCTTTCATTGGCGGCGGAATTGACCGGATAATTCCGGTAAAGCAGTGAGCCAGTCGGAAAGGTGAAATCCGGATTCGCCATGAGGCGCGCTGGCTTCAACTCACCCACGCTTGCAGAACACAGGATGGAGTTTGCACCGACTCGGCCCACATCTTTCAGAAACCGGGCCGAAAAGGTTAGTTTGCGCAGGAGTGCGATATCCACTTCGGAACAAGGGGTAGTCCTGGCAGCGTTAGCCTGGGCAAGGGTGGATAGGACTTCCGATGAAATTTCTTCATCACGCTGTAAAAGCTGGCCGGAGTACTCATCGAGGCGCGAAATCGTCTGGCCGAGAATCGACTGGCGTCCAACGAGAACTCCAGCGGCGACCCCGGTAAGGATCGCAAACAAACTCAGCGCCACTCGCCCGAGGCGATACCGATTGCGAACGATCACCGATTCCATCTCCCCCGGAAAACCTGCGCCATATCCGTCCTGATCGTGACACTTGAAGAATGACCCCAAGCGCAGAAGGAACCTGCTGAATACCGCTGACCGCCGTCTTGTCTGCTCTGTTCGCCGGGTATCGACCCAGTGGAACCCATGACCACCTCGACAGCACCTGAACTCACTGAAATGATGTCTTTCAAGGAATCAAAAACGGAGGCCCCTCCCTTGCGCTACCTCAGTTCCCCCGGCAAGTGTTTGCCCGAGTGTATAGCATCTGCAACAATTTCTTGCGCGAATTTCTTATCTCCCCGATTTGAGTTGTGATCGCGGCAAACGCACCCTGAGCGCAGCCAGATCCTCGCGATCAGCTTTCGGGCCGGGCGTTATACTGACGTTTGGGCCAGACACAGGGTGAAATCGGACGATGCCCGGAAGCCTGGTTCTCCGGTGGAACTCGGATAAGGTCGGCCACCATAGGGGGGATAGTTTGCAGCAGGCAGAAATTGGCATCATCGGGGGCAGCGGGTTGTACTCCATGCCTGGCCTCACAGACGCGCGAGAAAAAGCCCTGGAAACGCCTTTTGGTGCGCCTTCTGACAGTTTCATCCTGGGTAACCTGGAAGGACGCAAAGTCGCCTTTCTCGCACGACATGGCCGCGGCCATCGTCTGCTGCCCTCTGAACTGAACTTTCGCGCCAACATCTATGCCATGAAGATGCTGGGCGTAGAGCAGATCCTCTCTGTCTCGGCCGTCGGCTCGCTCAAGGAAGAACACAAGCCCACCGAATTCGTCATTCCAGACCAATTCATTGACCGCACCTACCTGCGTACCAGTACCTTTTTTGGCAATGGAATCGTCGGCCACGTCGCCTTTGGTGATCCGGTATGTGGGACGGTGGCAACTGCAGCAGCCAGGGCATGCAGCGAAGTCGGCGTCGTCGGCAAGTTGGGCGGTACCTATATCTGTATGGAGGGGCCGCAGTTTTCAACCAGGGCTGAATCCAACCTGTATCGCAGCTGGGGGGCAGACGTTGTTGGAATGACCAACCTCCAGGAGGCCAAACTGGCCCGCGAAGCCGAGATCTGCTACGCCACCGTCGCCATGGTCACCGATTACGATTGCTGGCATCCGAATCATGATTCAGTCACCATTGAGCAGATTGTTGCGGTCCTCCACCAGAACGCTGAAAATGCCGCAAGAGTCGTCCGTGCCACCGTCGCCGCGCTTCCCACGCAGCGTACCTGCGCCTGCGTCAACGCGGCAAAATACGCGATCCTTACCCAGCCTTCGGCGATCCCGCCCGAGGCAAAAGAACGGCTCAAGCTGCTGTTTGGAAAGTACTTCGCCTAGCCATGTCAATCACCGTAGTTGGCAGTGTCGCATTCGATTCAGTTCAGACCCCCTCGGGCGGCTATGATCGCCAGCTCGCCGGGGCCGCCACATATTTTTCCCTTGCCGCCAGCTACTTCGCTGACGTGCGCGTGGTCGCTGTCGTTGGTGAAGATTTCGCGCCAGAGCATCAGGCCGTTTTTGACGCTCGCAACATCGATACCCAGGGCGTAGAACGCGCTCAGGGCAAGAGCTTTTTCTGGGCCGGCTCCTATCTGGAGAACCTGAACGAAGCGAAGACTCTCCGGACGGATCTGAACGTTTTCGCCGACTTTGCGCCCAAAATTCCCGCAGCCTATCAGGACTCAGAGTTTCTTTTCCTCGCTAACATTGACCCCGTGCTGCAGCGGCGCGTGCGCGATGCCATGCCCCAGGTCAAGCTGGTCGGTGGCGACACGATGAACTACTGGATCAATGACCACCGCGACAACCTGCTGCGCGTACTTGAGACCCTCGACATCCTGCTCATCAACGACACCGAGACCAAGCTGCTGGCGCGGAATCTCAATCCCATCAAGGCAGCGCACGCCGTACTCGATCTCGGGCCCAAATCGCTTGTCGTCAAGCATGGCGAGTACGGCGCAACTGCATTTTTTGGCGCCAAGGCCTTTCGGGAAACTGCCCGCCCTTTTCGCGCCCCGGCCCTACCGCTTGTGGATGTTCTGGACCCAACCGGCGCGGGCGACAGCTTTGCCGGTGGCTTCTTTGGATACCTCGCCTCGCAGCCCGCACTGACTCCCGCCGTCTACCGCCGGGCGATGTTCTACGGCGGCGTCATGGGCTCGTTTGCTGTGGAGCGCTTTGGTACTGAGCGGTTGCAATCGCTTACGCGTGCTGAAATCGAAGATCGATTTGCCCTCTTCCGCGAACTCACCCACCTTGACTAGGGTGAATCAACGCCGACGAAGCCAATTCGCATGAGCGGTCCAGTCATGAGCGGTCCAGTGACAATTCGACTCACTCTTGGTGAACAGCTTGCCGTGCTTGCTGTAACACTGGTTGCCTCAGCCGTCGCCGTCGCCTGGAGCTGGACTCACGCTGCCTTTCTACTCTATGGCGACGCCGAGGCGCACATCCACATCGCGCGCCGCCTTTTCGATTCGCACCGCCCCGGCATCACACAGCTCGGCTCGGTCTGGCTCCCGCTGCCCCATTTGGTGCTGGCGCCGTTGCTGATGATTGACCCATGGTGGCGTAGTGGCTTTGCTCCGGTCATCCCCTCTGCCGCCTGCTACCTGGTGGCCTGCATGGGGCTTTATCGCCTGGCGCGCTTCTGGCTCACCCCTCCCTCTGCCCTGCTCGGCCTCGCGCTTTTTGCCACGAACCCCAATCTGCTCTATCTGCAGACCACGGCCATGACCGAGCCGCTCTTTCTTGCAGAACTCATCTGGACCGTTCTGCTCCTCGTCGATTGGCATCAAAGCCTCAGTGCCAACAGCAAACGCGAGGGCCGCCTGCTCTGGATTCTCATCGCCGTCCAGGTGGCCGCCGTCTACACCCGCTACGACGGCTGGATCCTCGCCTTTCTCGCCTGGTGCGGCATGGCCACATGCCTCTTCCGCCGCGGTCGTCTCTTTCGTACGAACTTCATCCTCGCCTCCGTCATTCTGCTCGCGGCTCCCGTCACCTGGGTGGTCTATAACCAGGTCGTCTTCGGCGACTGGCTGGATTTTATGCGCGGTCCGTACTCGGCCAGGGCGATTGAGGCGCGTACCTCCGCCTCCGCTGTAGACCCGCACCCCGGCTGGCACAACCCCTGGGTCGCCCTGCTCTACTTCCTCAAAGCCGCCGAAATGGATGTTGCCGCCTTCGGCTGGGGCGAAGCCATTGCGCTGCTCGCGGCAATCGGTACCGGCTGGGGTGCCCTGCAGGCAATGCGTCCCGGCGCTCAATCGGACGGCTTTATCACCCGCAGTTCCAAGCAAACCTGGCTCTGGACTCTTCTTCTCTGGCTCCCGCTCCCCTTTTATGCTTACTCGGTCAGCTACGGATCAGTGCCGATTTTCCTCCCGAGCTGGAAGCCCTTTTCCTGGTACAACACCCGCTACGGGATGGAACTCGTGCCTGCACTGGCTCTGTTCTTCGGCTTCGCCATGGATTTTCTGCTTGGTCTTTTGAAGCATCGCAGGGCATTGCATCTTGCTCTGATGGTTACGGTCGCCCTGCTCCTCGCAGCCAATTGTCTCTTCATGCTCCGCCAGGGCCCGCTCACCCTGATCGAAGCGCAGAAGAATACCGAAGCTCGCGGCTACTACAACCACGTTCTCACCGAAGCGCTCGGTACAGTGCACGCGGCGGACCCCGGCGGCATTGTGCTGATGGATACTTCAAACTATCCCAGCCTCGTACCCCACGCTGGCCTGACCTACCGCCAGACCATCAATGAGTCTGACAAGGAGTTCTACTGGGCCGCGCTTGGTGCCCCCGCAGCCCACGCCGACATGGTCCTGGCCTTTGCCGGTAGTGATATCGACAAAGCCGTCCACGCCCACCCTGAACATCTCCGCGTTTACCAGACTTTTCACTCGCCCAACCAGGGCTGGGACCAACTCGATGCCACCCTGTATGTTTCAGATACCTTCCCTCTTCCGGCATCGTTACCAGCCGCCCCAGCGACACCAGCCCGGTGATAGCATCGGGCAGAGGATGAATCCGGACCCCACCTCAACATGATCGAAGAAAGCTTCCAGCTCGCGGCCCAGTTCACCCCGTCGTTCCATTTCGGCGCGCTCCAGCAGGACCTCGTTTCAAATGACGCCATCCAGCGTCTGATGGTGGCTTGCGCCCTGGGCGCGCTGGTGGGCATTGAGCGCGAATGGAAAGGCCAGTCCGCCGGAGTTCGCACCAATCTGCTCATCTGCCTGGCTTGCGCATTCTTCACTCTGATGTCTCCCATCCTTGCTGGCGAAGCGGGATCGAACAAGGGGCAGGTTGCCGCAAATATCGTCCAGGGCATCGGTTTCCTGGGCGCGGGCCTCATTCTGCATAACAAGAGCCGCGTAAGCGGATTGGCCAGCGCGGCCAGCATCTTTGTCGTAGCCTCGATCGGCATGGCCTGTGGTGCTGGTTTGTTTCTACCTGCCATCATCGCCACCATCATCGTGCTGGTTGCTATGGCCCTGGTAGGCTTTGTGGAGTGGAAGGTCAGCCTCAAGAGCTATTCGCTCATCTACGAGGCGCGCGGCTCAGACGAAACCGGGATGCTGGCCTCGATTCTCGATGCCATGGACAAGGAGCAACTGCGCCTCGGCACTGTTGAGCGCGACTCCATCGGTGAAATCCAGCGCGTAAGCTTTGCCCATTCCGCGACGAGGCGCAGGCATGATCAACTTGGCCATCGTCTCAGGGCGGAATCGGCCATTCATGTCCTCAAGACTTTCCGTGACCCGGAGGAAGATTAAACCTTTGATTCCATTCACTAAAGCACACGCCTGCGGCAATGACTTCCTGATCATCAGCGAAGAGGATGTTGCCGGTTACGACAAGGCGGACCTGGCTCGACGTCTTTGCGAACGAAACACCAGCATCGGCGCGGACGGCGTTGAGTTCTTCAGTTGGAGTGGTCAGCAAGGCGACCCCTCTGGCTGCATCACGCTCTACAATGCGGACGGCTCCATCGCCGAAATCAGCGGCAACGGTACCCGCTGCGTCGCCGCATGGATGGCCGAGGAGCTGAATTCCCAGCCCGGAGACGAACTGGCCGTTGAAACGGATGCAGGCGTTCGCCTCTGCACCATCCGCGACTTCCGCGAATCTGACAGCGGCGGCCCTACCGTCCTGATCACCACCGACATGGACGTGCCGGAGTTTGAAGAGCGCGCTGTTGAGCTGGCCGACGGTACCGTGAT
This sequence comes from Acidobacteriota bacterium, assembly GCA_025359885.1. GTDB lineage: Bacteria > Acidobacteriota > Terriglobia > Terriglobales > Acidobacteriaceae > Acidicapsa. The sequence goes on along the minus strand of JANYDG010000080.1, from coordinate 16,641 downwards.
CGATGGCGTCTATGTCGACATGGGCAACCCGCATTTTGTCATCCTGATTCCAGCGGGGGACCCCGACGCTTCGGATTTCTCCATCGGTGACCGCTCCTGGGAAGAAATCGGCGAAGAAATCTGCTTCCATCCTGACTTTCCTGAGCAGACCAATGTCGAATTTGTTCGCATTCTGGCCCGGTCCTCCCGTTCGATGAGCCAGGTCGGTCTGCGCATCTTTGAGCGCGGCGTTGGCCCCACTACTTCGTCCGGTACAGGAACCTCGGCCACCGCCACGGCCATGATTGGCGTCTACGGTGCATCTTCACCGTTGGAGGTCGCAGCTCCAGGCGGCATCCAGACGGTTGAATGGGCCGGACCTGACCAAAAGCTCTTTCTCACTGGCCCGGCCACCCTGATCGCCAAGGGCGAGGCCTGGTAAATGGCTGAACTCCTCCGGCCTCGCGCAGCCGCCGTCGGCGTCAAGGCAGCGGTGCTTTCGCCTGCCTCAACGCCCGATGCGGCCAAGGTGGGGCGCGGCCTGGCTGTTTTGCGCAACCTCGGCTTTCTACCCATCGAAGCGCCTCACATGCTTACCCGCGGCCCGCTCTACTTTGCCGGAACCGTCGAGCAGCGCCTTCTCGACCTGCACGCAGCATTCGCCGACGATTCGGTGCGACTGATTTTTTCGACGCGAGGCGGCTACGGCTCAAACTATCTGCTTGAGGGCCTCGACATGGACGTGATCGGCGATCATCCCAAGCCGCTCTTTGGCTACAGCGACCTGACCGCGCTGCAAATTACCCTTCTTGATACGCTCAACCTTCCCGCCTTCCACGGCCCCATGGTTTCGCCTGACTTTGGTCGTGAAGACGGGGTCCACCTGCCCAGCCTGCTCGCAGCCCTCTCTGGAGAACCGTACAAAGTAGGCAAGGCCGAGGGTCTGCGCCTGCTGCGCCCCAGCGCCGATGCAATGCCCGTGCGCGCCACGCTGTACGGCGGCTGCCTCAGCATTCTCGTGGCTCTTCTGGGCACCGCATACGAGCCGCAGACCGAGGGCAAGTTGCTGTTTTTAGAGGATGTATCCGCCAAGCCCTACCAGATTGACCGCATGCTCTGGCAGCTGAAACAGGCAGAGAAGCTCGACGGAGTCAAAGGCATCATCTTCGGCGAAATGCTTGATTGCAACTCACCCGGCGCGCGACCCGAGCTGCTGGAGGAAGCAATTCTCAGCGCTCTCGAAGATTTCGAGGGACCCATCGTCATCGGCCTGCGCAGCGGCCATGTCTCCCGCGCCAACGTAACCCTGACATTTGGCGTCGAAGCGGAGCTGGTCGCTACCATTGACCCCGAACTCCGCCTGCTGGAACCAGCGGTCGCTCGATGAGTCGGGCGATAATGGAAGCTGTGTCCGATTCCAGCGCTTCAAGCAAACTGCAAAAGCACATCCACCTGAGCGGCATCTGCGGCACGGCCATGGCTTCGCTGGCCGGGTTGCTTCGCGAAAAAGGTGTCCGCGTCACCGGCTCCGATGCCGCCGCTTACCCCCCGATGAGCGACCAGCTCGGTGCCATGGGCATTGAGGTTTCTCAGCCTTACGCCGCAGAAAACCTTGATTCCAGGCCGGATATGGTAGTCATCGGCAACGCCCTCTCGCGCGGCAACCCTGAGGTCGAGCGCATTCTCGATGAGCGAATTCCGTTTACTTCGATGGCTGCCATACTCAGGGAAGAGTTCCTGCCAGGCCGTCAATCCCTGGTCGTCGCCGGAACCCACGGCAAGACCACAACCACCAGCATGCTCGCCTGGATCTACCAGACGGCCGCGCGCTGGAATCCAGCGTTTGAACCGTCGTTTCTGATCGGCGGCGTGGCTGAGAATTTTGAGACGAGCTATCAGTTGCGCCCGACGCGGCCATTCCTGCTTGAGGGCGACGAGTACGATACGGCATTTTTCGACAAAGGCCCCAAGTTTCTGCACTACTTTCCTGACGGGCTGATTCTTACCAGCGTCGAGTTTGACCACGCCGACATTTATGCCGATCTTGAGCAGGTGAAGACGGCCTTCAAGCGCCTCGTGAACCTGGTGCCGCGACGGGGAATCATCGTTGCCTACGACGGTAGCGCCCACGTGACCGAGTGTACGAGCCACGCCTTTTGCCCCGTGGAGCGGTACGGATTCACGCCGGGGGCCGAATGGCGCATTGAGAATCTGCGGCATGAGAGCGGGAAAAGCCTTTGGAATGTGCACCATCAAGGCAAGCTCTGGGCTGCGCTTGAGATGTCGCTGGCAGGCGAACATAACGCCCTTAACGCGACCGCCGCTGCGGCTCTGGCGGCAAGCCAGGGTGTGCCGATCGAGGCGATTCAGGCGGCGCTGGCCAGTTTTCGCAGCGTCAAGCGGCGGCTTGAGGTGCGGGCCATCCTCGGCGGGGTGACGATCATCGACGACTTTGCCCATCACCCGACCGCGATTCGAGAGACGTTGCGGGCGTTGCGCCAGTCCTACCCGCGTGCGCGGCTTTGGGCTGTGCTTGAGCCACGGTCAAATACCCTGCGCCGCAATGTGTTTCAGCGGGAACTTGTTGAAAGCCTGGCGCTTGCAGACCGTGTCATCCTGGCTGCGGTCTATCAGCAGGCGCGCATTCCAGAGCACGAGCGGCTGCATCCTGAGCAGGTAATTGCGGCATTGAACGCAGCTGGCAAGCCTGCTGAGCTTTGCGCGGACGTGGCTGGGATTGTTGATTCGATCACGGGGCAGGTCCAGCCAGGCGATGTAATCGCAATCTTGTCCAATGGCGGCTTTGATGGAATCTATGAAAAGCTGCCGTCTGAACTAAAGAGGCGGGCCAAAGCATGATTCGTAACGTGTTCTTACTGTTGGTGGTGGCGGCGCTTGCGCTGCCTACAGCCGCTGTCTTTTTCCCATGGTGTCTGATTACGGGCGATGTGATGCCGCTGTACCGGGTCAGCTTTTTCATCGTTCGGCTGGGCTTTCGTCTGGCGGGAATCCGGTTGGATGTTCACGGGTTGGAGAACATTCCAGCGGGTAAAGCCTGTATTTTCATGGCCAACCATGTTTCAAACCTTGACCCGCCGGTGCTGACGGCGTGCATTCCGGGGCGGACTTCAGTTTTTTATAAGAAATCGCTGGGCAAACTGCCGCTGCTGGGTTACGCGATGCGCCTCGCCGAGTTTGTGCCTGTGACCCGCGACGGCAGCCTCGGCAATGCCCAGGAGAGTACACGGCAGGCACAGGCAGTGCTGGCTAAAGGTATTCATATCACCACGTTCGTCGAGGGTACCCGCTCCCGGGACGGGCGTATGCTGCCCTTCAAAAAAGGGCCGTTTTTCCTGGGCATGCAGTCGGGCTCGCCGTGTATTCCGGTTTCCATCTCTGGAACGGAAACCATGATGGGCCGGGGGAGCCAGCTGGTGCAGCCGGGGGTAGCGCGGGTGGTGTTTCACCCGGCAGTCTATCCGGCCAGCGCCGCAGACCGGGATGAACTGCTCCAGTTGGTGCGAGCAGCGATTGCGTTTGGATTGCCGGAGTGGATGCGCGCGCCTGCAACCTAGATTGCACTTCGCGCAACAGCGACTGCACTTTGCGCAACAGAGATTGCAAAGCATAGAACGTTCATTGCAAAGACTCGGCTATTGCTGGTAGTGCAAAGGATGTTGGCTGTTCATTCGCGCCCGCAAACTACTTGAGGATGGCGTTGTAGCCGTCGGCGAGCAGCTTCTGGCGCATGGCGCTGGCGTCGGCGCGGGCAGTAAACGGGCCCACCTGGACGTGCATCAGTGGGTCGCCTGCATCGTGGCGAACAAGGACGGAGTAGCCGCGCTTGCGCAACGCGCCCACGAGTACGTCGGCATCGGCCGGGTTAGAGACGGCGGCGATCTGCACCATATAGCCATTCTGGACGGGAGCAACGGTCGTTGGAGCGGGAGTGGCAACAGGCGTTAGGTTGAGTTTGGCGGAAGTCTTCACCAACGGGGATTGTGGCTGTGGCTGAGAGGTCACCGGCGGCGGGGCCAGCGAATGAGAAACGGCTTTTTCTTCGACCGGTGCGCTGCCCGAAGCGGCCTCCGGCGAAATGGGCGCGGAGGCGTCGGAGAGGGTTGGGTCCGTTGTCGCAGCCGGAGGAGCCGGTGCGGGGGCTTTGCCACCCTGGGCGGCCGAGGGTTTGGCCTGGGAGCTCCCAAAGAGTGAGCTGGCCGGGGCAGCCGGACCCGCGGAAGACTGTGCAGCGTCAGCCGGAGCGCGGCGGCCGAGGGTGTAGCCGAGGGCGAAAAACAATCCGCAGACCAGCACCAGGCCAAAAAAGATGGCAAGCAGGGTGCTGGAGCTGAGTGTCAATTCACGGTCGTGGGTGTTGGGGCGCGAAGAGGCTGACCGCCGGGAGCGGTAGTCGAGTTCCTCTTCTTCCTCTTCAAATGCAGCACTCATCTGGAAGTCCTGCATTCATCTTACGACTGCTGAGCGTCGATTTGGGCGTGGGGTGTTGCTCCTTTTGGTATGGCGTCGCGTACCAGCGAGAGCAGATCGACGGGCAGGGGAAAGATGATGGTGGTGTTTTTTTCGACGCCGATCTCGGTGAGCGTCTGCAGATAGCGGAGCTGCATGGTGAGCGGCTCGGTGGCGAGCAGGTGGGCGGCCTCGACGAGCTTTTGCGCGGCGTTGAGTTCACCCTCGGCGTGGATGCTCTTGGAGCGCTTTTCGCGCTCTGCCTCGGCCTGCTTGGCCATGGCGCGCATCATGGATTCGGGCAGATCGACCTGCTTCACTTCTACGGAGAGCACTTTGACGCCGAAGGGCTCGGTGCGCTGGTCGATGATGCCCTGGATGCGGAGGTTGAGCTTGTCGCGGTGGCTCAGCAACTCGTCGAGCTCGACCTCGCCGAGGACGGAGCGGAGGGTGGTCTGGGCAAATTGCGATGTCTGGTAGGCGTAGTTCTCTACCTTGACGACGGCCAGAGTGGGGTCAATGACGCGCATGGTGACGACGGCGTTGACCTTGATGGTGACGTTGTCGCGGGTAATAACGTCTTGCGGGGGAACTTCCATGACCTGCTGGCGCAGGGAAATGCGGACCATCTTGTCGATGGGGGCAAAGACGAAGATGACTCCCGGTCCCTTGGGATTGGCTTGCATCTTACCCAGGCGGAAGATGACGCCGCGGTCGTATTCCTGGACGATTTTGATGGAGTTAAGGGCGTAGAGGGCGAAGATGACGGCGAAGATGAGGAATGGAAATCCGACGAATGGCATGATTTTTGGTTGCTCCTGCTCTGTGGAGGATTGTACGCCAGGGTTCAGGGTTCAGGGTTCAGATGTCAGGGTTCAGGGGTCAGGGGTCAGAAGTTCAACTGCAAGGGTGTCGCCCTGGTGGCCCGTTACTTTGAGTTTGGATTGGGCGGGTAAGGGAACTGCGGAGGTGGCCTGCCAGATTTCTCCCTGGACTAATATATGGCCGATGGGGAGGGCGGAGATGTCTTCAATGGCGATGGCGGGGGAGCCGACCAGGGCTGCCGGGCCGATCAGCGACTTGTTGCGTTTGGCGCGGAGGGCCAGCCGCAGCAGGACGACCGTGATGCTGCCGAAGGCCAGGGCGAGCGCGACGGCGAGCCATGGGTTGACCGCCATCTCCGGGATAGGCGCGTCGACCAGGGTGAGGGTGCCGAAGACGAGGCAGGTGATGCCGGCGATGGCGAGCGCTCCGTGGCTGGCGAACTTGACCTCGAGGATGATGAGGACGGCAGCAGCGATGAGCAGCAGGATGGCGGTGTGGCGGATGGGGAGCAGGTTGAGGGAGAAGACGCCGAGCAGGACGAGGACGGTGCCGAGTGCTCCGGGGACGATGGTGCCGGGGGTGTTGAACTCCAGGTAGACGAGGAGGGCTCCGGCGACGAGGAGGATGAGGGCGAGATTGGGGTCGGCGAGGAGGCTGAGGAGGCGTTCGCGGACGGTGGGCTCGATGGTGAGGATGCGGGCGTAGGCGAGGTGGAGCGTCAAGGAGGATTTGTCTGGGCGGGTGACGGATTTGCCGTCCAGGGCCGTGAGGAGCTGGGTTTCGCTGGCGGCGGTGAGGTCGATGAGGTGTTGCGCGCGTGCTTCGTCGGCAGAGAAGGATTTGGAGTTGCGGACGGCTTCTTCGGCGAGGGTGGAGTTGCGGCCTCGCAGGTTGGAGTAGGAGCGGAGGAAGGCGGCTGCGTCATTCTCCATTTTAATCTTCATGATTTCGTCCGGAACCTGGCCGGAGGCGAGGACGGGGTGGGCGGCTCCGGCGTTGGTGCCGGGGGCCATGGCGGCGATGTCGGCTGATTCGAGGATGAAGAAGCCGGCGGACCCGGCGCGGGCCCCGGCGGGTGCGATGGAGACGATGACCGGAACGGGCGAAGTGAGGATGGCGCCGACCATGTGGCGGGTGGAGTCGAGGAGGCCGCCGGGGGTGTCGAGCTCGACCAGCAGAGCGGCGGCGTGGTCGCGACGGGCGACCTGAAGGGCGCGGTCGAGGCGGGCGGCGGAGATGGGCTGGATGGTGTCGCGGATTTCGAGCTTATAGACGAGCGGCGAGCCGGGTGGCGGCTGGGCCGAGGCTGCTTTGGCGAGGGCCAGCAGGAGAATCAGGAGAAAATATTGCAGGTTGCGATATCCGGGGCTCTTTTGGGGCGAAGAGACGGGGAAACAAGGGGGGGGAGGGGGGGGTATGTTTGGGCAATTTGACCAGTTCACGGGTAATTCCCCCTCTGCACTTCTATTGTGCGCTTTCCGGGGTTAATTGTGTGCAACGGCATCGAGGCGGATGCCGGACCGGGGACGAGGCCGTACGTGATGCCCACACGGCTCGGCCCCCCGACAGGTTCTTTGCCAAGAGTCTGGTCGACAGCACTCCAGCTACGCTGCATTTGCCTCGGACTCAGACGATCTTCAACGTGATGGCATGGTCGCAGGGCTTCTTTTCTGGCATGACGACGGTGAGGCCCTGTTCATCCTGGGACCAAATCACTTTGTCGTGGTAACCGAGCAGCTCCACGTTGCTGATCCTGGGCGGCGATAGAGGACTCGAGGTGGCGAGCGGCTTGATCAGCACCAGCTTTTCCGGCCAGCCCATGACAAATGCGTAGAGCGCGTCGCCCCTGGTCGTAAAGCGCACATCATCCGCCGTCAACTCCTTCCGGCCCGATTCGTTGAACCGTGTGCCTTCGCCGCTCTTTGGCGCATTTGCCACCGGCCCATCGCCAAAGATCTTCCACGGACGGCTTCCATAGATGCCCTCGCTGTTGATCGCCATCCATTTCGTAATTTCGTCCAGAATCAACCGCTCCTCGTAATCGAGCTCTCCGCTGTTGGGGAGCGGGAAATTCAACATCAGGTTGCCGTTGCGGCTCACAATATCCACCAGCAGATCGATCACGTACTTGGGCGACTTGTATTGTGCTTCCCGGTTGTAGTGCCATTCGCCGACGCAGCTGTCTGTCTGCCATGGATTCGCCGGAATTCCGGCAGCCACGCCGCGCTCCCAGTCCAGAATGCACGTCCCCACTTCGCAGTCGGTTGGCAGCTTGCTGGTGTACACAGCCTCGCAGCGCCCGCCGTGGCCATTGGCGCTCACGTTGTAGAGGTTTGCAACAAGGGCCAGACCATACTCCTCGAAAAAGATATCGCCATCGCTGTAGAGGAGGTCGGGCTGATACTTGTCGACGAGATCCTTGATGCGTTCGAAGTAATGCTGTTTCCACGCGATCGGTGCCTGGCGATCATTTAATAACTGCCGGCCGTAGGGATAGTATTTTGGCATCTCGTGGTAAAGATCGGCATAGGCAGGATCGGTGCCATCGTATGGTACCCCGGCTAGCGGTCCGCTCTGGTCGCTCATATGAGATGTTGAGAACCAGTGATAGCTCGGCGCCAGGTGCTCGCTCAGCGCAAAGCGCAGATCGTGCTTCAGGGCGGCCTTGCGGAAGGCACCCACGATATCTCGCTTCGGTCCCGTCGCTACCGCATTCCACCGCGGCTGGTGCTTCGAATCCCAAAGATCGAATCCATCATGATGAACCGCCATGCTGCAGAAGTACCTGGCTCCGGCTTTCTTGTAGAGGCCCAACAAATGATCTGCATCGAACTTGTCTGCCGTCCACTTCGGAATCAGATCCTTGAATCCGACCTTCGTTGGGTGGCCAAACGTTTTCAAGTGATATTCGTACTGCTTACTGCCTTGGACGTACATATTGCGGGCGTACCAGTCACCGTATTCCACGGCGGACTGCGGTCCCCAATGCGCCCAGATGCCAAACTTGGCATCGCGATACCACTCGGGAACCTGCCATTCGCGCAGCGACTGGCGCGTTCCCTTGAAAGGGCCCGGCGTGATAGTCAGGTCAGTATGCGCCGCTGTCTCCTCGGCTGCAGAGAGAGTACCGTTGCCGAGGAGGGTGCCTGCGGCCTGGGATTTGCGGGACAAAAGGAGCGCGGGGGCTCCGGAAATCAGAGAGATAGCTTTTCTTCTGGTAAGCTTCACGGCCTTGTTGCCTCCACGGCGTAACTTTGCAACTGGAAGATAGGAATCTTCGCCCCGGAGGCACTCCCGATCCGTAAAGCCGGAGGGCCGGTCTCGAACCGGGGATGTCAGAAATACAACCCCAATTATGCACCTTCAGGATGACCTGGCACAGGCGTCTCAGCTGCCGCAGGTTGACGACTACATGACCTTGATGCGCTCATTGCGCTGGATTGAGAATCCGACTTTGGGGCGAAGATCGAGCGCGACTTCCCGACCTGTTGGGCGAGGTCTTTTACGCTCCATGCGCCAACTCCGCGATGATTTTGGCGAGTTTTTCGAAAATCTGATTCCAGCCTTCGAGTTGGCCGCTGTTCTTGGCGCTTTCCATGGGTTCATTGCCGATGAAGGTGAGTCTCGTCTGGCCGTTGCCGAGATCCTCAAAGAGGGTCACGTCGTGGGCGCCGTCGATGGCCTCGTGTTCGATGCCTAATTCCTCAGCCTCAATTCTGTTGCCCTCGGCGTCAGAGAAGTACATGGAGGAGACGATTTTTTCGAAGGGAACGATCTCGTGGTATTCGCCGCCGTTCCAGAACTCCTGGCCATCGGGCATGCGCATGCAGATGAGAAACTTTCCGCCCACGCGAAAGTCCATTTTGCAGACAGGCGCGGTAAAGCCCACTGGCCCCCACCACTGCATTACATAGTTCGGGTCTGTCCACGCTTTCCAGACCAATTCGCGTGGGGCGTCAAAAACTCGTGTTACTGTCATCCGTTCTGTCTCGTTTCCCTTGTTTGTCATCACTGACCTCCTTTTTCATTTGATTGAGTACGACTTCCAGCTTGTCGAAGCTTTCTTCCCAGAATTGGCGATAGTTGAGCGCCCATTCGCTGACCGTTTTAATCGTCTCTGGCCTGAGCGTGCAGACACTTTCTCTTCCCCTCTTTGTCTTGATGACAATGCGCGCGCGCACCAGATAGGCAATGTGCTTTGAAATCATCTGCTGCGAGAGTGCAAAGGGTTCCGTCAGAGCATGGACCGAGGCAGGCCCGTGGGAGAGCCGATCGATCATGGCCCGGCGGGTGGGATCAGACAGGGCTGCGAATGTTGTGTCCAGCTTATCCACAACCTTATGGTTGTGGATTGGTTTTGGATGTCAAGTGATCAGTGCGGTGTGAAGTGTGAAGTGTGAAGTGTGAAAAGCAAGGGCAACGGCAAGGCGAGGGCAACGGCAGGGGCAGGAGCCGAGGCCGGTTCAGGTGGTTTGCTGGAGTTGGGGGAAGGCGGAGATGCGGAGCTTGGCGGCAGCGTAGGGGATGAGGGTGATGGTTTCGAGGGGCTCGGTGCTGGTGACGGGGCTTTGGGGCAGGGGGTTGGCTACGCCGTCTTCGGCGCGCCAGGCGGGGAGTTTGCGGGCCTGGAGCTGGAGGTGGACGGGGGCGTGCCGGGCGCTGAAGGGGAGGGGGCCGAGATCGCCCACGTGGGTGGAGATTTCTTTGGGCGTCGTGGCGGCGAGGGCGTAGTTCCATGGTTGCGTGGGGAAGATCTGCCAGTCGGCGGTGAGGCCGCGGTCGCGGAGCTTGACCCAGCTTTCACCGATGGGGAAGGAGAAGAGCAGGGGGCCGCGGTGGATTGATACGGACCCGTGGAAGCCGGGAACGAGGCGGGGCTCCATGGGGAGGGTAAGTTCGACGCGGTCGCCGGATTTCCAGAGGCGGGTGATTTTGGCGAAGGTGCCGGGGGCGGGAGCTGGCTGGGGTTGACCATTGACGCTGAGGGTGGCACCGGCGGCCCACGCGGGGATGCGCAGGGAGAGTGGGAAGCTCAGGGGTGCAGCGGGGCTGACGGTGATCCGGATGGCTCCGCTGAAGGGGTAGTTGGTCTGCTGGGTGAGGTGGATGGGGGTGTCGCGGAGGGTGGTGTTGACCTGGCAGGGGGCGTAGGCTAGGGCGGCGAGTCCTTCGAGCTGGCCGTTGAGCTGGCCTTCGACTTGGCCTTCGATCTGGCCGTTGACCTGGCCGTCGATGCCGGGCGACGCCATGAAGAGGCTGGCCGAGAATTTGGGCCAGCCCTGGTGGAAGTTTGCGGTACAGCAGCCGAAGTTTGGTTCCAGGCCAAAGAGGTTGGATTCAGGGCCATCGGTGGTCCAGGGCTTGTGGAGCAGGCTGCACTCGACCTGGTTGGGCTGCTGGTTGTACTGGTGGGACCACATGTCGTCGGCGAGGGTGCCGGGGAGGGCGTTGAAGGCGAGCTGTTCAAGACGGTCGCCGAGGGCCGGGGAGCCGGTGATGGCGAGGGCTTGTTCGAGCGAAAACATGGCTTCGACGACGGTGCAGAATTCTGAGCCCTGGGAGGGATTGGGTCCGGCGAGATGTTCGTCGCAGGAGAACATGCCGTTGGGGAGGCCGTGGTAGCGGTCGAGCGCGGCGAGCATATTTTCAGTGCCGTTGCGGTCAGCGGATGAGCCGGAGAGGAGCGACCAGACGGGGCCGGATTTGAGTGCCTGGCCGTTATTGACACCGTGGGTGGCGAGGGCGAGGTCTTTGAGGCCCTGATCCTGATCGAGCTTGAGGTATTCGGCGGTGATGCGTTCTTTGTAGGGGAAGTTGGCGAATTCGGCGACCCAGTCGTAGCCCTGGGTGTGGAGGAGGCGGACGAGGTCGAGCAGGCGAGGGTCGCCGGTGCGGTTGTAGAGCCAGAGGACGGAGAGGGCGTTGTCTTGCCAGCGAAATTTGCCCCAGTCGCGGAGGGGGCGTTTGGGGAGCTCGGCGAGCTGGTAGGCGAAGTAGCGGGCCATCAGCGGCAGGACGCGGGGATCTTCTTTGGTGGGGAGGGAGTGCTCGTAGTACTGGGTGATGGCCTTGAGCATGACCATGCGGGGCCACCAGTCGTCGTTGGTGGCGGGGCCGAAAAGGCCGCTGGGGGCCTGTGAGTTGAGGGTCCAGTCGATGAATTTTTGCGCTTTTGCGATGAGTCGGGCGTCTTCGAGCTGCCAGGCGAGGGGGATGAGGCCGTCGAGGTAGTAGGGGCCGCGCTCCCAGGATTCGCCGGAGCCGCCGAGCCAGCCGCTGTTGGGTCCGACGTCGGGCCAGGTTTCGTCGAGGTGGCCGCTGAGGCTGTTGGCCTGGAGGGTGAGCTGATCGCGCAGCCAGCCGGTGGGCTTGATGTGGGCCAGGGGGAGGGGGTAGAAGGCGTTCGGGGCAAGCGGGGCGCGGTTTTTGGCTGCTGGCGTGAGATTTGGGGAGGCCGGGAGGGCGGCGGCGGGCAGGCTGGCGGGCAGTGTTGTGAGGAGGCCGAGGGAGCCTAGCTGCTTGAGGAAAACGCGGCGATTCTGGGGGTGGTTGGGGGACACAGGCGGCTCCGTCGGGCGTGAAATCGGGACGTGGCCATCTTAATTGGAAAATGCCGGAGTGTGGCTAGGGTTTAGGAGCGGCCACGGACTGCTGGGGTGACTGCTGGAGGGATTCGATGGATTTTTTCAGGTCTTTGGCGGGGCGGTTGTTGGGGTCGAGCTTGAGGGCGGCGGTGACATCTTCGAGGGCCTGGGGGAGCTGATTGGCAGCGAGGTCGAGGCGGGCCAGGACGAGGTAGGCGTCGAGACCGACGGGGGTGGTGGGCTGGCGGTCGAGGGCGGCGCGAGCCTCGGTGCGGGCTGAGGCGAGGTCGCCGGAGCGTTCGCGGACCTCGGCGAGGCCGGCGTGGGCTTCAGCGGAGCGGTCGCTGGCGTTGAGAGCTTCCTGGAAGCCGCGTTCTGCCTCGAGCAAGAGTCCTCTGTCGAGCTTTTCATGTGCTGACCGACTGAGGCGCGCGGCGCGTTCAGGCGCAGGCAGGGCGGCGAGGCGGGCGGATTCAACTTGATCGAGCATGAGGGCGGCCTGGCGGAAGGCTGCTCCGTTGTAGGAGCGCTTGAGTCGTTCGAGCGGGCCGGAGGGGCCGTCGGAGGCGGAGCTGGCGGTGCTTGTCGCGTTGGCTGAGCTCGTGCTGGTTGAAGGGGCGGCTTCCGGTGCTGTCTTCCAGGCGTCCTGGGCGGCTCGGGCTTCGCTGTCGTTGGGGCGGAGGGCGAGGTAGGCGGCGAGTTCCTTCAGGGCTTCGGCGCGGTCGCCGTGGTGGTAGAGATTGACGGCGAGGTTGAAGCGGTAGTCAGGTTCGGTGGGGTCGGCGGCCTGGGCCTGGCGGAAGAGCGCGATGGCGTCTTTGCCGCGGCGGCTGAGGGCGACGGCCTGGTTGTTGACGACTTCCGGAAGGGGCAGCATGCGGGCGACGGTGGCGAAGGCCTCTTCGGCGCGGGTATAGCTGCCGGTGAACATGAGGGCGAGGCCGCGGTAAAAGCCAGCCTCAAGCTCGGCGGGATCAGTGGCCGGGACCTTGGCGAAGGAGACGGCGGCCTGCTCGTACTGTTGCGTTGAAAACTGGAGCTTGCCGATGGCCAGCCATCCGGCAATGAAGTCGGGGCTGAGTTCCGCTGCTTTCTTGAGATGGCGGAGGCGCTCGTCGGGGGCCGGTTCGGTGATGCCGCGGATGTATTGCTCAAAAGCATCGAGGTGGAGTTTGGCGCCGGCGGCACGGAAGGTTTCTTGAGCGACGGAGAAGCGGGGGTCCAGCTTGCGGGTGAGCTGCCAGGCGAGGGAGTTGAGCAGGGGGATGAGCTGGGCGATTTCGCCGGTTTCGGTGACTTCGTCGGAGATGTGGAGGCGGGCGACGTCGACGATGCGTGCCTTGAGGGTGAGGGTGGAGCCAGTCACGCTGAAGCTGCCGATCAGGATGGAGTCGGCGTCGAGGGTTTGCGCGATGCGCAGGGCGGTGGCGCGACTGGGAAGGAATCCCTCAGGCAGGCCGAGATGGTCGAGGGCGTAGAGGCGGTCTTCGCGGGTGAGGGGAAAAAAGCCGGCGGAGGTGAAGCGGCTGTTGAGGATTTCGGGGGCGGCTTCGCGGAGCCAGTCGAGATTGGCGGAGGTCGTCGTTTCAGTCAGGTTGTCGAAGGGGAGGACGAGGAGGATGCGGCCGGGTACCTCGGAGGCTGAGTCGCTGCTGGCCTGGGCGCGCAGGAGCGCTGGGGCAAGCAGGATCAGGGCCAAGAAGAGGAGAATTCGGGATTTCAGCAGGCAAGGCACGTCTTGTTGATTATAGGTGGGAGGGTTCAGGGGTCAGGGGTCAGGGGTCAGGGTTCAGGGGAGGGGCGTTTCGGCGCGGGCTTCAACGGCGCGATGGAAGCGGATGAGGGCGGCCCACTGCAGGTTGTCCGATTGCTGCCAGACGATGTCGCCACCGAGCTGCCGGGCAATTTCTGTTGGGGAGAGGTCGTGGTGGAGGCCGAAGTACTGTTCTTCGACGGCGGGCGTGTTGATGTGGAAGGGCAGGGAGGCGGGCTCTTCTTTGGTCGAAAAGACGAGTGCGGCGGAGTATTCCGAGGGCTGCTGGGCGGCGTGGGCGATTTGAGGGGCAGTGAAGTCTTCAATGCGGGAGACGTCCCAGGGGGCTTTGACGTAGCCGAGTTCGGGGCGCGTGAGCTCGTCGGTGACGGGCCAGGCGGTGAGGACGGTGGCGCCGGGGTAGCGGACGGTGAGCTGGCGGATGGCCTGCTGGTGGAGGCGGATGACGTGGGCGTAGCTGAGATTGTCTTCGGGGGCGAAGCCGTATGGGGGATTGATGAACAGCGCGGCGACGAAGGCGGCGGCGGAGAAGGCGGCGAGCAGGTACCAGTAGCGGACGCGCCGATGGAAGGTGGAGACGGCGACGAGCAGGATGAGAGGAAACATGGGGAGGAGATAGCGGGTGAGGAGTGCTCCGCCAAGGACGGAAAAGGCGAGTGCGTTGGCGAGGAGAAGGAAATAGATGCGGGCCTGGGCGGGAAAGCTGACGCGGGGGCGGGAGGTTCTGGAACGGGTAATGACCGGGTCGAGCACCATGGCGGCGCAGGTGCAGAGGACGGGGACGAACATGTTCATGTGGGCGAAGAGGTGGAGGAGGCGGTGGCCAAAGGCGGCGGCAATGCGCAGTGGGGTCAGGGTGGAGGTGGCGTTGTAGCGGAGGAATTCGGGATTGCCAAAGAGGTAGCCGGTCCTGGAATAGTGGAAGGCGTACCAGGCGGCGAGTGGAAGGATGCAGGCGCAGTAGCTGGCAGCAATGGAGTAGCTGCGGCGGCGGATGGCTTTTGGTTTCGGCCAGGCTGCGCCAAGTTCAAAGGCGGCCAGGGCGAAGGGGGTGATGATGGCGGTTTCTTTGGCCAGGACGGCGAGGGAGAACCAGAGGGCGGCGGGCCAGAGATTGCGAAAGCCGTGGTGCTTTTGCGGGTCGGGCAGGGCGTAGGTGAGGGCCCAGAGGGTGGCTGCAGCGGCAAAGATGTCAGCGTGGGCGAGGGTGCTCTGCGCGAACCAGATGGGGTAGAGGCCGGTGAGTACGACAGTCCAGAAGGCGACGAGCGGGGTGCCATTGAGGCGAATGGCGAGGCGCCAGACGGCGAGCAGGGCAAAGGCGGCGACGATGAGGATGGCTTCGCGCGTGACGGCGGGATGGAAGCCGGAGATGAACCACCAGAGCGCCAGATAGACCGACGGCAGGGGCGGGTGCGCGTTGGACAGGGTGGTGATGGGGATCAGCGAGCCGGTGCGGAAGAAGTCCCACGCAGCTGGAATGTAGTATCCGGCTTCGTCCCAGTAGTAGGGCAGACGGAGAAGGGTGAAGTGGGTGAGGTAGAGGGCGGCAAAGAGGACCGGAAAGATCATCCACAGGGGGAGGGGTGCGTCAGGGTCAAGAGCAAAGCGCGGATGCAGCAGCTTTCTCCAGCCGGAGGGGGCCGGGGAAGGGCGGTCGGAGTGCTTTGTCTGCGGCGGCTGTGGCGGTTGTGACGGCTGGATCATGCGGTGTTTAGTTGACGACAGTGGGCGGGAAGTTGGGGTTTTGCGGTTCGAGGTTGAGTTCGCCGAAGGCCTGCTCGTACTGGGCGAGGTTTTGCCCGAGGACGTTCCAGAGGGCCTTGGCCTGCTGCGGGCTGAGGAAGATGCCGTGCATGTTCTGGATGCTGAGCTGGTCGGGGCTCTCGGAGTTGGCCTGGCCAAAGACGAGGTGGAAATCCCACACGCTGACGCGAATCTGGACGCTGTTGGCGTAGGAGTCGCGATATTCCGGGGACTGGACGAGGTTGACGCGGGGCTGGGAGGGTTTCTGGCTCATGATGTCTCCAGATTACTCCGGCAGAGGGCGCGGCGGCGACTGAGGGCGCAGAATGCCGCGGCGATTACGCCAACCGGCCTAGAGTCGATTGCGTTGACGTCTGATAAGCCAGAACGGGACGCCCACAAGTGCTGCCAGTAAAAGCAATGTTGGCGCGTATTCGGCAAGAAAGAGGACGATGCCGCTGATGACAGCCGCGAGGTTGCGGTAGCCGGCGACGAGGGCCTTGTGCAGTCGATTGCCGAAAGAGGGAGCGGGCAGACCGAGCTGGGCCTTGGACTCCTCGGTGAGCTGCAGGTCGATGGTGGCGAAGTCGACGCGATGTTCGAGGGCCTTTTGCTGCGCCTCCATGGATTCGATTTCGCCCCGGACGACTGCGATTTCCTGCTCGACGGAGAGGACTTCTTCGATCTTGCCGGTGCGCTGCTGGAGGATGGCGCGCAGGCGATCTTCGGTTTCGCGGGAGTTTTTGAGGCGGGCGGCGAGGTCTGCGTGCTGCTGGGTGACTTCTTCGCCGGACTGGGTTTCATTTTCAACGCGGCCGAGGGCCCTGATTTCGCGGAGGGCCGCGCCTCGCGGGTCGCTCAACTGAGGCCGCCGACAACCCAACCCCGCGCGGCTCGCGCCGCGCCCCCAAACAGCCCCGTCACTGTGACCGTGATTTACGTGTGACACAGCACAACCCCGTCACACGCTTGACACCAGCAGGCACGCGGCGTACACAATACCCACGGTCACACACTCCACTCTCGCAAGTCACAAACCCAGAAATTAAAGCATGGTGCGGAAGAGGGGACTTGAACCCCTATGGATCGCTCCGCCAGATCCTAAGTCTGGTGCGTCTGCCAATTTCGCCACTTCCGCGTGCCTGTTTCATCTTAAATGATGCGGGAATTGAGGAGTGACTGGGGCGGTTAATGGAGCGGCAGGTTCATCTTTTTGAGGAGGGCCTGGTAGCGTGGTTCGCTCTTGAGGGGGAAGTATTGGGGGGC